>JBOHFG010000277.1:0-17630 GCA_050699575.1 Pseudonocardiaceae bacterium | reverse complement strand
GGCAACGGGTCGATCCGGGACGGCGCCGGGATGGCGATGTTCGGGTCCCGCAGCGCGTCTGCGCCGCCCATGGCCCGGGTCGGCTGGGGCACCCCGTCGCCGGGGATCGGGCTGCGCTGCTCGCCGGCGGTGAGGGTGCGGGCAAAGCTGGCACGCCACAGGTCGACGTCCATCGCAGCGACCGTCTCGAAGATCCGCTCGAACAGGTCCGCAACCCACTGGTCGCGCTCCGCCTGGCTCATCGCGGCGTTGCGGGTCGGGTCATCCTGCCGGTCGTTGAGCTCGTCGGCCACCGACAGGAACGGTCGCCGGTCCGGCGCATAGTGCGGCGGGGCGACCGCGATGTTCGCCCGACCGCGCAGCAGGATGCCGGCCAAGACCAGCTCGACGGTGACCCGTGCGTCGCAGGTGTCGTCCACGACCCCGAGGCTGGTTTGGTCGCTCTGTACGTCGACGGTGTCGGCCGGTACCACGCGGTTGCCCTGGCGGGCGCCGAGCCAGCCGGCGTCCGGGTCCAGGAACGCGCGCTCCGGCACCACCGCGGGCGGCGTGACCTGGGCGGCGGCGGGCGGCCCGTAGAAACGGCCGCGGGCCGGAGTGAACCGAACCCGGATGGTATCCAGCCGCAGCACGTCCGACCACGGCTGACCCGCGGGGTGCACAGCCGGCCGGAGCACCTGCAGCTGGCCCAGGGGGATCGAGCGGCCCGGCGGGATCATCGCCGGCCCTGCCCCGGGCGGGCTGGTGCCCAGCAGCGGTGTCGAACGGTGATCATCGCCACGCACCTGCACCGCCGGGAAAGTGCCGAAGCCCACCGCCGGATTGCCGGTGCGCCGGGCCGCTTTCAGGTTTCTCGCGGTCACGGTGAAGGTGAGATCAGCAACGCTGACGCCGTTGGCGGCCAGCAGCTCCGGACTCACCGGGCGGGGCTGCCATCCCGGTGCCGGGCCGTCCCCGGTGAGCGCCCACAGCTCAAGAAACGGTGCCACCGGCCGCAGAAGCGGACCGTCACGCAGCACGAGCTCGCGGGGCAGCCGGGGCAGCACGGTCGCATCCGGCATGACGTCGAGCGTCCAGGTGGGCCGCACACGGGTCTCAGCCACAGTATGCGGGTCACCAGCGACCCACTCGAACGCATCCAGCGGGGTAAGGCTGCCCCCCAAGCGGGCCACCGCCACCGAAGGCGTGAAGAACAGACGACGAATCGTGTCAGCTGCCACTGGTGTGGTCCCCTCAGCAGACGCCACCCTGAGCGAGTGGCCAAGGTCACCGTAGCAGGCTTTACCGGCACGACCTATCCTCACCAGCTACGGCACCAGTCCCGCCGGTGCGGCGCTGCCGCGCACGTTGGTGCTGTCGTTCGGGATCGCGGCTGGGGCCGCAAAGGCGCTGGGCACGATCCTCTCGGCGATCTCCTCGGACCGGTTCGGCCGGCGAACCGTGGTGATGCTGACCTGCGGTGGCGCGGCTGTGTGGTCGTTGCTGCTGTTCCCGCTGCTCGACACGCGCTCCCCGGTGGCCTTCGGCGTCGGAGTGATCGTCACCCTGGGGTTGAACGGTCTCGCCTACGGCCCAGCCGGAGCGTTCCTGCCCGAGATTTTCCCCACCCGATACCGGTACACCGGGGCCGGTACCAGCTACAACCTGTCATGCTGTGCGCGCTCTCACTGCTCAGTCTGGTGTGCGCCGCAGCCCTGCCAGAGACGAAAGACCACGAGCTGCCAGACACCACCCTGGCGAGTGACCAGGGTTACCCTAACCGGCTCCCTGGTCACGAAGCGGCTACCCTCCCTACATGCACCGCTCCACACCGCCACTGATGATAGCAGCGTTCTGGATCCAGAACGCTGCTATCGGGCCCCAGATAAGCGCGTTCTGCATCCAGAACGTGACGACTTGGCAGCTCGGTGCGCGATGAATGAGCGGCACGTGCTCGGCCCTACCGACGCACGCCAGGTTCCGCGGTATGCAGGACCGGCCACCTTCGCTCGGCTCCCACGCCTGGACGAGGTGTCTCGCGCGTCCGTCGTCGTGGCGGGGGTGCCGTTCGACTCAGGGGTGACCTACCGGCCAGGTGCTCGGTTTGGGCCCGGGCATATTCGGGCGGCCTCGAAGCTCCTCCGACCGTACAACGCTACTTTGGACGCTGAGCCGTTTGCCGCTCACCAGGTTGCTGACGCTGGCGACATCGCGCTCAATCCGTTTGACTTGCCGGGCGCCCTAGCAACACTGGAGACTGAGGTCACCGCCCTGCGGGCGGACGGATCCCGGCTACTCACCCTGGGCGGTGATCACACCATTGCGCTGCCCATCCTTCGTTCGTTGCACCGGGACTACGGTCCAGTCGCAGTGCTGCATTTCGACGCGCACCTGGACACCTGGGACACATCCTTCGATGCCCCCTACACGCATGGAACACCCTTCCGCAGAGCTAGCGAAGAGGGCTTGCTGGACCTGGAGCGGTGCCTGCACATGGGGATCCGCGGCCCGTTGTACAGCCGCCAGGACCTTGAGAACGACGCTGTGCTCGGCTTTCAGATCGTGCGTGCCGACGACTACGAGGTGGACGGGGTGGCGGCTGCGGTACGGCGGATGCGCCGACGCCTCGGCGACGGCCCCGTCTACGTGTCGATCGACATCGACGTGCTCGACCCCGCGTACGCGCCCGGAACTGGCACCCCCGAGCCGGGTGGGCTGACCAGCCGAGAGTTGCTGAACACCCTGCGGGGCCTAGTCGGCCTGGACGTGATAGGCGCCGACATCGTCGAGGTGTCCCCCTCGTATGACCACGCCGAACTCACCGGGATCGCCGCGGCGAACGTTGCCTATGAGCTCCTGTCTGTCCTCTCACTCACCAAGTCGGATGTCACCACCAAGGTGGATGCGGCGTCGAACTCAGTCACCACAGCGAGCTAGGTCCAGGACCAGCTGGCGGGAGTATTCCTCCGGGTATCTTCAGCCCCTACAACAATTGATGGAGCAGGATGTCGAGGGGCAGACTGGGCCTGTTGATTGTACTGGTAGTCGTCGTTGCTATGACGGTGGCGGTGGTGTCGGGAACTCTGCCGGTTCGACAGGGTGTCGCGTACGACAACGGTCCGATCACAGATCCGATTTCGGAACGCCCGACCGTGTCCGGCTTGGCGCTGACTCTCCAGGAATTCGTCACGATGCCGGCATCGAACCCGCCGTTGACCGATGACCCACGAGTGCGACGGTGGGCTCGGATCAACTTCCTGGGTGAGGTTCCGGACCGTTCGGGACGGCTGTTCGTGCCCGACCTGAACGGCAAGCTGTACCTCATCGAGCGTGGGATGCCACATGAGTACCTCAACGTCGGCGCCATGTTCTCCCCAGATTTCTGGACGACCGACGGTCTGGGGAGTGGTTTCGGGTTCGCGGCTTTTCATCCTGAGTTCGCGAAGAACGGCAGGTTCTATACGGTCCACACCGAGGCAGGTGGCGCGCTCGAGGCGAAGACTCCGCACCTGCCAGCCCAGGACCGTACCGCCGTGCACGGTGTGCTGACCGAGTGGACGGCAGCCGACCCGTCCGCGAGCACCTTCAGCGGGACCCATCGAGAAGTGCTCCGAATCGCATTCGGGAGTTACATACACGGGATCCAGCAGATCGGCTTCAACCCGACTGCCACACCCGGCAACAATGACTACGGGCTGCTCTATATCGCGGCAGGCGACGGTGGCGGCGGGGTGAACTCCGACGATCCCCAGAAGTTGGGGATACCGCAGGGAAAGATCCTGCGTATCGATCCGTTGGGCACGAATGGGGCCGGCGGAGGGTATGGAATTCCTCCGACGAACCCCTTCGTGGGCAGACCGGATACCCTCGCGGAGATCTATGCGTACGGGTTACGCGATCCCTATCGCTTCAGCTGGGACCCCGCCGAGCACAACCGAATGCTGCTGGGAAACATGGGTGAGCACACCATCGAGTCGATCTATCAGGTTCAGGCGGGTGACAACTTCGGGTGGAGCAAGCGCGAGGGTCCGTTCGTGTTCAAGCCGGAGGACCGCTGCCACGTCTACCCCGTGCCTGAGCACGACGAGCAGCACGGTTACACCTACCCGGTGATCGCCTACGGCCACCATCCACCACCGGGCTGGCCCTGCGGTCGGGACAGCGGGCACGCGGTGATCGGCGGTTTCGTCTATCGCAGCGACAAGGTGCCGGAGCTGCGCGGCAAGTACGTGTTCGGCGACGGTGTGGATGGTCGCATCTTCTACGCCGACGCGGACGAGATACACCGGGGCACCAAGCACCTAGCCAAGATCTACGAATTCGTGCTGCTCGACGACACGGGCAAGCAGGTCACAATGAAAGACCTGGCGGGTGACTCCCGGGTCGATCTCCGCTTCGGCAGCAGCGGCGATGGAGAGTTCTACATCTTGTCCAAGGCGAACGGGAAAATCTGGAAAGTGACCGGCGCCCGTCCACCGGCAGCCGTGCGGCGCCAGTTTGCCAGCTGCGACATCGGCGCCACCACGATGACCGACCTGATGAAGGCGGAGAACTGGACCCCGGTCACCGCCAAGAAATGGCAGTTCCCGGGGACAGAGGCAATCTTGACTGAGGCCGGGGTGGCGCGTCCCGGCCCTCGCCGACCTTTCGAGTACGCCATATTGTCGGCTGGGTCGGGGTTCGGCTCAGTCCAGATCGACGGCACGGTGCGAATAGATACCCCGGTCGAGGTCAGGGACCGTGACGTGATTATCGCGTTTGGTTACCGGTCCGACACGGAATACTATTACGTCCACCTCTCGACGGACAACACGATCTATCCGCACAACGGCATATTCGTCGTGCACAACGCCGACCGGAAACGAATCGACGATCAATGGAACGAGGCCCTTTCGCAAGGTGCCCCACCTGCCATCACCGATGCGGAATGGCATCGATTTCGCGTGGTGCAGTGCGCTGGCACAGGGGAGATCGCGGTGTACCTCGATGGTTCGCATACTCCGCTGATGACCGCCAAGGACACCACGTTTCGCTCCGGCCGAGTGGGCTTCGGGTCATTCGACAACATCGGCCGGCTCCGCGACCTTACAGTCACCGGGTCCGCCGGGTGAATCGTGGGCAGCGGTCACGCCCCGCACTGATACCGGATCCACTCGTGCAGCCGGCGGCCCTGCTCGTGCTCACCAAGATTGGTCAGGTCGATGGCGAGGTTGTGGGCTGAGTGCAGGGTGTCGGGGTGATCCTCGCCGAGGATACGGCGCCGGCGGGTGAGCGTGTCCTCGTGCAGGGCGCGGGCCTGCTCGTGCTCACTTAGCGCGGTCAGGCGGTTGGCGAGGTTGTTGGCCGAGCTCAGGGTATCGGGGTGATCCTCGCCAAGGATACGGCGCCGGCGGGTCAGCGTGTCCTCATCCAGGACGCGGGCCTGCTCATGCTCACCCAGGTTGGCCAGGTCGATAGCGAGGTTGTTGGCCGAGTGCAGGGTGTCGGGGTGATCCTCGCCGAGGATACGGCGCCGGCGGGTGAGCGTGTCCTCATGCAGGACACAGCCCTGCTCGTACTCACCTAGCGCAGCCAGGCGGTTGGCGAGGTTGTGGGCCGAGCTCAGGGTATCGGGGTAATCCTTGCCGAAGATGCGGCGCCGGTGGGTGAGCGTGTCCTCATGCAGGACACAGGCCTGCTCGTGCGCACCCAGCGCAGCCAGGCGGTTGGCGAGATTGTTGGCCGAGCTCAGAGTGTCGGGGTGGTCTTTGCCGAGGACGCGGCGCCGGCGGGTGAGCGTGTCCTCATCCAGGACACGGGCCTGCTGGTGCTCACCCAGCGCAGCCAGGTCGATGGCGAGATTGTTGGCTGAGTGCAGGGTGTCGGAGTGGTCTTTGCCGAGGACGCGGCGCCGGCGGGTGAGCGTGTCCTCATCCAGGACACGGGCCTGCTGGTGCTCACCCAGCGCGGCCAAGCGGTTAGCGAGGTTGTGGGCCGAGTGCAAGGTGTCAGGGTGGTTCTCGCCGAGGATACGGCGCCGGCGGGTGAGCGTGTCCTCATCCAGGACACGGGCCTGCTCGTGCTCACCCAGCGCAGCCAGGTCGACAGCAAGATTGTGGGCCGAGTTCACCGTGTCAGGGTGGTCCTTGCCGAAGATCCGGCGCCGGCGGGTGAGCGTGTCCTCATCCAGGACGCGAGCCTGCCCATGCTCACCCAGCGCAGCCAAGCGGTTAGCGAGATTGTGGGCCGAGTTCAACGTGTTCGGGTGGTCCGCGCCGAGGATGCGGAGCCGGCGGGTCAGCGTGTCCTCATCCAGGACGCGAGCCTGCCCATGCTCACCCAGCGCGACCAGGCCGATGGCGAGGTTGTGGGCCGAGTGCAGGGTGTCGGGGTGGTCCTCGCCTTTCACCGTGCGGTAGAGGTGATGGGCGCGGGTGGCCAGCGGTAAGGCCGGTCGAGGTTCCCCCCGGCGATTGAGGTAAGTGGCCGCGCGGTCCAGCAGCCACGCCACGGTCATGTCGGCTGAGGTGTTGCGTGCCTCGTCGGTAATGGCCAGGACATGGGGCAGCAGCTGCCGCCAAGCCGGCCAGCTGGCGGGGTTGTTCCAGGGATCGGGAGGGACGGCGCCGGCAAGGAGCTGCAGAGCCACGGCGCCACCGGCGGGACGATCCGGATCCGTGACCGGGCGCTTGCGCAGCAGGGCGACGACGAGTCGGTGCAGCTGCAGGCTATCGGCCTCGACCCGAACCAGCGCGCGGCGCTGAAGCACCCCCGTGAGGTCAGTGAAGGAGGCCAGCGGGTCCGCAACCGCCGCCGCGAGCAGCGGGGGGAGCCGATCGGGATGGGTGGTGAACAGGGTGAACGGGATCGGGTCGGGAGCCAGGTGCGCAGCCACGCACATCAGCTCCAGTGCGGCGGGATGCTCAGCTGCCAGCTGGTCAAAGCTCAACTGGCAGCTCGCCGCCAACGATACCGGGTAAGTCCTCGGCGCTCCCCAGGCCAAGATCTGCCCAGCACGGTCATCCAGCAAACCGAGGTAGCGCTGCACCGGCAGGCCGGTCTCGACCAGATAGGCAGCAGACTGGGTGATCGCCAGCGGCAGGTGCTCCAGCGCCTGACCGATCGCGTCGGCTTCCTCCTCAGTCAACCCCGGCACCTGCCCGCGCAGCAAGGCCCTCGACTCAGTAGGGGTGAACACGTCCACCGGCAGCGGCGCCGCCACATCGTAGATCACCAGCCAACGCCCCCTAATGAACTACCACCCATCGTATCCGACCCTAGCCGGATCGTGGTCCGGGAACAACGGGGAACGTCACTGAGCTGCTACCTGACGCTACGTACAGCAGGTCGCCGAGTTCGTCAGCCGCGTCGGTTGACCGGGCTTATGCCGGCGAGCATCTCGGCGATCTCGTAGCTGTTCAGCGCAGCGCCCTTGCGCAGGTTGTCGCCACAGACGAAGAACTCCAGCGTATTTGCGAAGTCCAGGGCCTGGCGAATCCGGCCGACATAAGTCGGATCCGCGCCGACCACCGCCGCCGGGGTCGGCCACACCCCGGCGGCCGGATCGTCGGCCAGCACAATCGTCGGCGCGGCGGCGAAGACCTTCCGAGCCTGCTCGACGGTGACCGGCTGGGCGAACACCGCGTGCACCGCGAGCGCGTGCGTGGTGACCACCGGGACCCGCACGCACGTCGCCGACACCTTCAGATCCGGGATGCCAAGAATCTTGCGCGACTCATTGCGAACCTTGAGCTCCTCCGAACTCCAACCGTCGTCCTGGAGCGACCCCGCCCAGGGCACCACGTTCATCGCCAGCGGCGCCGGGAACGGTGACCGGACGGGCAGCCCCGCCGCGGCCAGTGCCTGCGCAACGTCCCCGCCGCGCACCCCGACGCCCTGGCCGGCCACCGCGGTGAGCTCGGCATACAGCCGGTCCACGCCCGCACGCCCCGCGCCAGAGGCAGCCTGATAGCTGGCCACCACCAGTTCGGTGAGGCGGAACTCCCGGTGCAGCGCACCCACCGCGGCCATCATCGACAACGTCGTGCAGTTGGGGTTGGCGATGATTCCCTTCGGCCGTACGGACGCGTCAGCGGCGTTCACCTCGGGAACCACCAGCGGCACGCCGGGGTCCATCCGGAACGCACCAGAGTTGTCCACCACGACCGCGCCGCGCTGTACCGCGATCGGGGCCCACCGCGCGGAGATCTCGTCCGGGACGTCGAACATCGCGATGTCCACCCCGTCGAAGGCCTCCGGGGTGAGCTCAACGACAGTACGCGGCTCGCCTCGCACGGTGATCCACTTGCCGGCCGAGCGAGCCGAGGCGATCAACCGGATCGCACCCCAGGGCACCGACGACCGCGAATTGATGACGTCGATCATGACGGTTCCGACGGCACCGGTAGCCCCGACGATGGCGAGGGCGGGTGTCGCCGTCACTACCGGCCCGTTCCGGCGTAGACGACGGCCCGCTCGTTGCCACCCAGTTCAAACGCCTTGTGGATCGCGCGCACCGCGTCGTTTAACTGCTCGGATCGGACCAGGACCGAGATCCTGATCTCCGAGGTATTGATGGTCTCGATGTTGATTCCGGCCTCGGCGAGCGCCTCGCAGAACCGCGCGGTGACTCCCGGATGTGACCGCATGCCCGCACCGATCAGAGATACCTTGCCGACCTGGTCGTCGCACAGCACGTCCTCAAAACCGATCTGCGACTGCATCTGCCGCAACGCCTTGACCGCGATCGGTCCGTCGAGTTTCGGCATGGTAAAGGTGACGTCGGTGCGGCCGGTGTCGATGTGCGAGATGTTCTGCAGCACCATGTCGATGTTGAGCTCAGCATCGGCGATCACCCGGAAGATGTGGGCGGCCTTGCCGAGCTCATCGGGCACTCCGATGACGGTGATCTTAGACTCGGACCGGTCGTGTGCGACGCCGGTAAGCATGGCCTGTTCCACGGTGAGATCCTCCACTGATCCAGCCACCATGGTGCCGCGATTTCGGCTATATGACGAACGGACATGCACGACAATGTGATTACGCCGGGCGTATTCGACGCAGCGCAGCATGAGCACCCGCGCCCCGCACGCCGCCATCTCCAGCATCTCCTCATAGGTGATGGTGTCGAGTTTGCGAGCATCGGGCACGATCCTCGGGTCGGCGGAATACACGCCGTCAACGTCGGTGTAGATCTCGCACACGTCGGCCTGCAACGCAGCGGCCAAGGCGATCGCCGTGACGTCAGAACCGCCACGACCCAACGTGGTGACGTCCTTGGTGTCCTGGGCCACCCCCTGGAAGCCGGCCACCAGTGCCACCGCGCCTTGGTCCAGCGCATCGCGCACTCTGCTCGGCGTCACGTCGATGATGCGGGCCCTGCCGTGCGCGGCGGTGGTGATGACACCGGCCTGCGAGCCGGTGAACGAGCGCGCGTCTACGCCCAGGGCGTGCACCGCCATCGCAACCAGCGCGTTGGAGATCCGCTCACCCGCGGTGAGCAGCATGTCGAGCTCACGCTGATGGGGTTGCGGAGCCACTTGACTGGCAAGCTCTAGCAACTCGTCGGAGGTGTCGCCCATCGCCGACACCACCACCACGACCTCGTTGCCGCCGTTGCGCGTCTCGATGATGCGTTCGGCAACTTTCTTGATCCGCTCAGCACTGTCCACCGATGAGCCGCCGTACTTCTGGACGACGAGCGCCACACCGACCTCCAATGTCGAGAAAAGTAGCAAAAAAAACCGTGCCCCCCAGCAGGCAGGGGACACGGTCCTGTATTCGCACCACTGACGCGGCAGCGTCGTGACTCCACGTGGTGTTTGGCCCTATGCGGAAGCAGCTTGTCGACCGCCCATGGCACCGAGCAGCCCGCTACCGAAGATGAGGGGAATCAGGCCGCTCACCAGGTGCAGGTAGTTGTCCCCGCCGGTGCTGGGGATGTTCAGCAAGGAGAGATAGCCGAGGAAGCCCAGCACGGTGGCCAGGATGTAGACACCTCCGATGGCGATGTTCAGACCTTCGGTGCCGGCAGAGGTGAGCGCAAAGGCCCCCATCAGCCACAACCCGCCTATCCCCACATGCACGATGTTGTGGTAGGGGTTCACCATGAAGAGCCCGAACACTGCTTTGTCCGTCACTTCGGTGATGTTGTTGGTGAAGCCCGTGACGAAGAACCCGAGAATTCCCGCGACTAGGTAGACACTACCCATGATCATGGCAGTGTTCTGCGCGAGCGTCCTGGGCGCCCGCCTGCTTTGAATCTTGATTCCGAACTTGTCCTCAGGACTAGCAAACGTCATGTCCGTCCCCTTCCGCTCGACGTCGACTCCGCTCGACGTCGACGACTCAAACCGGTGAGGTGCGCAAGGCCGCATCGCGCTACCACCTCATGTCCCTACACGCGTTTCGGCTTACGTCAGCCCACGGTTCACCTGCTGGCCGACGCACCACCCTATCGGATGTTGACGATCCGTACAACAGCAGGTAGCGCTCAGTAGCAGTCCCGATCAGGCCGTCGGTTGGTCGACCCCGTCGACAGCCCCAACCCGCACACCCGTTTGCCGGGGTGGCCGCTCGCCAGTCACCGCGCGCCAGTATGATGCTGCCCTCCGTGACGATGGACCCCGCGGAACGCAACCTGACACTCTACCAGCTGGTCACACACAGTGAACACAGGCTTACGATCTGATGGAAGTAGGCACCATGACCAATCTGTGGGACGCCATACGCAGAAGACGGGTGTTGGCCATCATCGTCGGAGTAGTTCTGGCGGTGGGACTCGGCACGGCCGCAGCATTCGTGGGACGACAGTTCTCCGCCTCGGACCAACCCGCGAAAGCAGTAAATGCGACAAATAAGACAAACGCCTCGTCGAAGTTCACGCCGGCTGGATTTACCGAGTTCCGCAACGACCAAGCCGGTTTCCAGTTGGCCTACCCGACCAACTGGACCAAGCTGAGCCCCAAGGATCCCTCCATACTGCTGCTGCTGTCGCAAGGCACGCAGGACTCCCTCCTCGTGCGCGCCAACGAACTTCAGGAAACTGTGGGGCCGCAACAGCTCGCGGCGGCCCGCCAGGTGACGGACAAGCTCGTTATGTCCAACAAAACGGTGTCCATGGTCACCGACCCGAAGCAGATCGAGTTGGGCGGGCTGCCTGGTTTCTTCTACTTCTACAACTTCAAGGATACGGCCACCGGGCAGGAGGGAGCACACTCCCACTTCTTCTTGTTCAATGGCAAGACGATGATCAGTATCGTCTTCCAGACCCTGCCCAAGGAGCACTTCCCGCAGTCCGCCAAGACGTTCGACCAGATCGCCGCCTCGTTTCTGGCGCTGAAAAAGTGACGATCAGATCCAGCTCGGGAGCTCGGGTAGCCCATCGGGTGCGGTAAGTCGATTCTCTGTTGTGGGCCCGGAGGAACGGCCGGTCAGCCAGGCAGCCAAGGACTGCACCGGCCCGGAAACCGGCACCGCGACAGCGGTCTCGGGACCGAAGATCACCTGCTCCTGGCCGGGAAGCTGCAGCTCGACCCGAGTCGAGACCCGGCTGTGCAGCCACTCGGCGACCTCGCGCACCAGCCTGATGGCGGCGTCCTCGGGCATCACGTCGATCTCCACGCCGGCGTCCAAGTCCACGAGGTGCAGCCACAGCTCGCGCACCCGTAGCCACGGCACCGCTGAGGCGGGCAGGGGACCGCTCCTGGTGGCTACGGTGGCCTCCCAGTGCTGCGCTGACAGCTCCTGCGCCGCAGCCGCGAACGCGGTTCCGGTCCGGCGCAGATCGTTGAGCTGCTCAGCCTGCGGTCGCCCCGCGCCGGCCTCGATGTCCGCGTTACGCGCCTGGGACGACAGGTACATCCGGGTCTCGATACCGGTCCGCGCCCAGGTGAGCAGGCGCGAAAGGCCCTCCGCATTGCGGGCAAGATGGGTGACCACGTGGCCGCGGGTCCAGCCCGGCAGCCGGGACAAGCCACCCAGATCGTCCAGCTCCAGAACGGCCTGCTCGACCCGCGCCTGCCCGTCGGCGACCCAGGACAGCTCCCGCTCCATCCGGCTCACGCGCACCGCTTCACAGAATCGCTCCAGGACGGTAGGTAGCAGCGTCGGGATACCGGGCGACCACCGTCTCGACCTCGACGACGACCGTGGCGATCTGCTCGGCGGCGGCCCCGGTGAACGGTAAACGGTCAGCGAGCAGCTCGTCCAGGTCGGCCCGGTCCAGCGGCAACCTGCCGTCCTCGGCCAGCCGGTCGAGCAGGTCATTACCGGCACCCCGCTCCCGCATCGCCAGCGCGACCGCCACCGCATGCTCCCTGATCACCGCGTGCGCGGTCGCCCGGCCCACCCCCGCGCGCAGTGCCGCGACCAGCACCTTCGTGGTGGCCAGGAACGGCAGGGAACGCGCCAGCTCCCGCTCGATCACCGCCGGGTAGGCGCCAAGCTCATCGAGCACCGTAAGCATGGTCTCAACCAGCCCGTCGAAGGCGAACAACGCACCGGGCAACGCGACCCGGCGCACCACCGAGTCCGACACGTCGCCCTCGTTCCACTGCGCACCCGACAGCTCGGCCACCATCGAGGCGTACCCGCGCAGCACCACGGCCAGGCCGTTAACCCGCTCGCAGGAACGGGGGTTCATCTTGTGCGGCATCGCACTGGATCCGACCTGGCCGGGCTGGAACCCCTCGGTCACCAGTTCGTGGCCGGCCATCAGCCGGATCGTGGTCGCCAACGACGACGGCGCGGCGGCCAGCTGCACCAGGGCGCCGAGGACCTCGTGGTCCAGCGACCGCGGGTACACCTGCCCAACGCTGGTGAACACCCGAGCGAAGCCGAGGTGCCCGGCCACCCGCTGCTCCAGCTGGGCCAGTGCGGACCGGTCACCACCGAGGAGATCCAGCATGTCCTGAGCGGTACCCATCGGGCCCTTGATCCCGCGCAACGGGTAGCGAACCAGCAGCTCCTCCAGCCGGGCGAAGGCCACCATCAGCTCGTCGGCCGCGCTGGCAAACCGCTTGCCCAGCGTGGTGGCCTGAGCCGCGACGTTGTGGCTGCGCCCGGCCATCACCAGCTCGGCGTACTGGGCGGCCCGGCTCGCCAGGCGGGCGAGCAACGCGACACAACGATCCCGCACGTGCACCAGCGAGCGGCGCAGCTGCAGCTGCTCGACGTTCTCCGTGACGTCTCTCGACGTCAGCCCCTGGTGAATCGCCTGGTGACCAGCCAGCGCGTTGAACTCCTCGATGCGCGCCGTGACGTCGTGCCGGGTCACCCGTTCCCGCCGGGCGATCGACTCGAGGTCGACCGTGCACGCGATTCGCTCGTAGTCGTCGAGCACCTGCGGCCCGACCGGCAACCCCAGCTCGGCTTGGGCCCGCAGCACCGCCAGCCACAGCTGCCGCTCGAGCACCACCTTGTGCTCTGGTGACCACAGCTGGACCAGCTCATCGGAGGCGTACCGCGCAGCCAGCACGTCAGGGATCATCACGACAGCCTACGACCGCGGCACCTGTCGGCGGTTGTGACGATTGTTTTGACGACGCAGCGCGAATGGCATCCACATCGACTCCCATTTGACAGCTAAGCCCATTTTACTGGCCCCTGTCAAACGCTCCTCGAAATGAATGGGCACCTCGATGGCCGAATATCCGAGATGTGCGCACTGGTAGTTCATCTCGACCTGGAAACTGTATCCGTCGCTGCGCAAACCGTCCAGGCCGATCTGGGCGAGCACCTCCGCCCGCCATACCTTGAACCCAGCCGTGGCATCCCTGATACGCAACTTGAGGATCGCGTTCACGTAAAAGTTCGCGAATGCCGACAGGAACCGCCGATTGCGACCCCAGTCACTACTCAGGCTTCCGCCGTTGACGTAACGACTACCGATGACGACTCCGGCGTCGAGCGACAGCAAGGTCCCCAACATGCCGGGGATCGCCTCGGGCGGATGCGACAGGTCAGCATCCATCTGGACCACGTAGTCGAAGCCCCGCTCCAACGCGGCAGTCATGCCCGCAACGTGGGCCCGCCCGATACCGGCCTTGCCCGGCCGGTGCAGGACCACCAAGCGATCTTGGCCCGGCCGGTTCTCGGCTGCCGCGAGGTCATCGGCGATGGCACCGGTGCCATCCGGCGAGTTGTCGTCGACCACGATGACCGCCAGCCCGGGCAAAGGCAGCGCAAACAGCTGTTTCACCAGAACCGGAAGGGTATCCGCCTCATTGTAGGTCGGGATCACCACGGCGAGCTTGCTGCAGCTCCACTCCGGCGGAAGCTCAGCACCATGCGGGCGCAGACTCACTTCACGAACACCACCTCACCTGAGTCGCCAAGGTTACAGCCACGAGGCCCGCGACAGCGCCAGCCCCGCACCGGTCGAGCAGTGTCAGAAACCACCAAGCTGACCACCAAGTGGAACCTATTGCAGGCCCAAACCCTGCCCATGCCTGAGCCCCTCACGCTCCGCTGGAGCAGGACCGGCACGGCTTGGGCGAAAATCGCCGGCAGGTGCGGGAAACTCGGCGCGTGTTGTTTGGTCGCCGCCAGGTGGACCGGCACGATCGGTGTGCCGATACGGGCGGCGGCTCTCAGCAGCGTGGGTCAGTCAGGGGCCAGCAGTGGTCGCTGTCGGGGTTGTCGAGCCAGACGTACTGCTTGCCGGGAACGTTCAGCGCGGAGACCCCGAGCCGGGACACGTCCGGCTGGCCGAGCGCGTCGAACGCGGCGACGGCATGCTCGATGGTGTCCCACAGGCGGTAGGGGCCGTGCTGGCGGACAGCCCAGGTGCCATCGGCGAGTGGCTTGATGTCGACCTCGGCGCGGGCGGCGCCCCGTTCGGCCACCACCACACCATGCTCTGCGCCCCCGCAGAACTGGATTCCTGGGGCGTGCAGCCAGAGGAACAAGGTCAGCTCACGCCGGGACAGCAGCCCGGCGGAGTCCAGGGTGGTGGTGCCGTAGTGCGGTATGCCGGTCGTAGCCGACGCCGGTCCCTGCCCAGGGCCGTAGGGGCTGTCCACGGTGGCGCGCATCGGCATGAACAGCACTGGGTAGGGGTCGATGATGCCGGTGACCTCGTCCGGCGCGGTCTTGTCGAGCACGAGCAGCGGTCCGACGCTGCCGGCGTCCAGCGGCGCGACGATCCGGCCACCCTCGGCGAGCTGGTCGACCCAGGTCGGCGGGATCGCGGCGACGGCGCAGGTGGCAATGATCCGATCGAAGGGGCCTCCGGCGGGCCAGCCCGCTGCTCCGTCCCCGGCGGCCAGCTGGGGGTGCAGGCCGATCTCGGCCAGGTGCGCACGAGCGGACTTGACTAGTTCGGGATCGAGGTCGATCGAGCAGACGGCCCGGTCCCCGAGTCGGTGGGCGAGCAGGGCGGCGTTGTAGCCGGTGCCGGTGCCGATCTCCAGTACCCGGTGCCCGGGTTGCGCCGCGAGCCGTTCCAGCATCATCGCCATGACCGTCGGCTTACTGGACGACGAGCTCGGAATGGCACGTCCGGAAGTGTCCGAGGGCCGGGTCTGGGTGGCCAGGGATTCGTTGGCATACACCGCGTCCAGCCAGCCGGGATCACCGTACTGAACCACGGTGGTGCCGTTGAGGATCCGGGAGACGAATCGGTGGCGCGGAATCGCCGCGAACGCGTGACACCACGCTGGGTCGAGGACGACGCCTCCAGCGGCCAGCTCGGCATCGAGCTCGGTCGCTAACGCGGACGCTCGCGTCTCCCAGGGGGCGGTGTCGAGGACGTCCACTCGTGTTACTCCTTGGTCAGTGCATCCGCGATCGCGGCGGCGATCGGCAGTCCGCATTCTTCGGCTAGCCAGCCCCACGCCCCTATGGCGTTGGCCTCTAGGGCCACCCAGTCGCCGTCCGGCCGGATGACGAAGTCGAACGCGCTGAACGCCAGCCCGGCGACCTCCAAGTACCGGGCGATCCCTGCCCGTACCTGGTCGGGGACATTGATGACTTCGTACCGCAGAGCGCCATAGTCCGCGCGCCAGTCTACCTGCGCCTTCTCGCTGCTAGCGTGGATCGCCACCGAGAACAACCGATCACCGACCACCGTGACTCGAGCCTCGAACAGCTTCGGCTGCCACTGCTGAAACAGGTGCGCCGTCGATTCGACACCGTCGAGGGACTCCAGCTCTGACGCGTGGACCCTGCGAGTGTAGACCAGCGCTTCGCCGCCGGCCTCATACACGACGGACTCGGCCAGCGGCTTCACGATGAGGTCCCCGAAGGCACCGGCGAAGCCGCGCACGGTATCGGCGTCGTTAGTAACCAGGGTCGGCGGAACAGCAAGGCCTGCTTGTTTCAGCAGGGCAAGCTGCCACGGCTTGTACGCGGCATCAGCCAGCGCCGACGGGTGCGAGACCCACCGGATCGGGAGGCTGGCCAGCACACCGCCGATCCCCACCCGCGCTTGAGCACGGCTGAACCGCAGCTCCGGCCCCGACAGGCCCGGCGGCATGACAAATTCGGTCGGCCTCCCGTAGTAGACCGCGGTGATTTCCTCCAGCGGCAGCTCGTGCTCGGCACCGCGCACCGACCCGTGCCAGCCGTCGGCATCCGGGGTCAGCTCAGCTCCGAGCGTCATCATGAGGGGAAAGTCGGCGACGTTCAGCGGGATCCAGCGGATGCCGCGGGCATCAAGTTCCTTCCCGACCTCAACGGCCGCCCACTCCTCCTGGATGCCGAGCACCAGCACCAGCGGTTCACGTCGGTTAGTCATCCGGGGTGGTGTAGGAATCATCGACCATCTTCCCGTCCAGGTTGCAGGTCCGGGCATGCAAGGTGTCGTGTGCCGTCGTGCGATGTTTCGCCTGCACCGCCTCGTCCGGAACCTGCACACGGCGTGCAACCACCCCGCGCAGGATGAAGGGCCGGTCCGTACTTGGCCCTTCGTCACTCATCGGTCGCGCGCCGAGATTGACCGGAAACCGCTGAACGGTCGGCATCAGGGAGTCACCCGCCGCCGTTGGCGGGACGTCGAAGATGGGCGTCACGTCGCGGAACAGTCCCCTCGAAGGTCGTCAAACCCTGTCATCGTGACCATGCCCGAGCAACCTGGCCTGATCAATCCGCCGAACGCTGACAGATCTGACACGCGCGGGCCGACGTCCCACTACGGCGAGTACCCGGGCGACTCCTCAGCGAGGTCATGAGCGCCAGCTCTCCCACCGCGACGTGCCGCTGCGGGAAAAGACCCTGTGGCGGATGCCGTATGAGACCGCCGCCAGGGCCAGCGAAATCCTGGCCTTGGACATCGACGACCTCGACCTACCCGGCCGACGCACCAAAGTCACCTCCAAAGGCGGGGACACCGAATGGGTCCACAGTTTTCCCGATCTCGGTTGTGTCTGAGCCGGAGGATCGGCCGCTACCGTGCGCAATCCACTACTCAGCGTGCTCGCCAGGTCTACCTGTTGCCCCTGCGGTGTCACGGTGAAACGCCATTGGTCTACAGTGGGGCTGCCTGCTCGTATCCACCAGGTGTAAGCGGCGGGCGTGTAGTCGATGCTCGCCCAGGATCGGGTTCCCGGGTCGAGAAACCACACGGTGTACGCACCGGAGCTGTCCTGAGCTTGACCGCGGACACGCAGGCCGCCAAATGAAACCTAGCATCCCGGACCTGGGATACAAGGTTGGGGCGCGACAGAGCCAGG
>JBOHFG010000276.1:0-1675 GCA_050699575.1 Pseudonocardiaceae bacterium | reverse complement strand
CGGGGTGGGGGGCCGCGGGGTGCGGTGTGGTGTGATCCTTGTCGGCGGGCTGGGCCGGACCTGCGTCGGGAGCTGTCCGCGGGTTTCTACTTCGAGGATCCGGTCGCCACTGCGGTGAGCAGGTATGACTTTGGCACTGTGTTTCGCCGGGTGCGGATGCACACCGGGTGGTCTCAGCAGACTCTGGGTGATGTGGTCGGGTTGGACCAGACCCGGATCTCGGCGATCGAGCGTGGTGTGCGCCACCTGCGGGATGTGGCCCTGGTCGCCCAAGTGGCCACCGGCTTGTGGATTCCTGCGGTTCTGCTTGGTTTCGGTGATCCAGGGACTACCCTAGGTCAGGCGAGGGGTAATGACCGGGAGGGCAGTGGGGTGGACCGCAGAAGCTTGATAGCGGACGTCGGGGCCCTGGTCCTGGCCGGGGCGGCCGGACTGGACCTCGACCGACTATTCGCGTTACTACCGCAGGCTGATCCGACCGGTACCCGCCACGTTGGGGCCGCTGATGTGGACGTGATCGAGGCGGCCACCGCCACGTTCGTCGAGCAGGAGTTCGCCACCGGAGCGGGGCCGATCCGCGACGTCGCCCTCGCGCAGCTGCGGGCCACGCTGCCCCTGCTCGACGCTGAGATGACCCCCGAGGTACAGCCCCGGCTGTACCTGGCCACCGCGCGCCTGGCCACCCAGGCGGGATACCTGAGCTACCAGGTCAACCAGCATGACGACGCCCGCCAGCTGTGGCTGATCGCGCTCGATGTCGCCCGCGCCACCGACCACCCCCTGGGCACCGACCAGACCATGTTCGTGCTCTACGACATGGCACTCCAAGCAGTACATCTGGGTCGCCCGGAGGAGGCACTCAAGCTGGTCCAGCTCGGCCACACCGCCGCCATCGGCGCGCATCCCGTCTCCAGAGCCACCCTGAGCTGCCTGGCCAGCATCCAGGCCCACGCCCACGCCGCCCAGGGCAACGCGGTGGCCTGCGACCGCGCGCTGGGCCAGGCCATCGAGCAGTTCAACAGCATCGACCCCACGCACGAATCGTGGGCCGATTTCCTCGACGAAGCCAGCCTTGCGGCCTATCAGGGTAGCGCCCACTACCGGCTGGCTCTGGCTGAGCGCGACCCGCACGCCGCCCAACGTGCGGTGCCGCTGCTGCGCGACGCCGTGGACAGCTACCGCCCCGGCCGCGCCCGGTCCCGCGCGGGCGCACTCACCAGTCTCGCCGGGGCGCATGCGATCGCCGGGGACACCGACACCGCGGTCACCCTCGGTCACCAGGCCCTCGACGCGGTCACCGCATTGGACTCACCCCGCGCCTACCACTGGCTCGGTGTCTTGAACACCGCGTTGGAACCCCTGCACGCCAGCACCGGTGTCACCGAGCTGCGGGAGCACCTGAGCACCACCCTCGTCTGAGGCTCCTCTGCCCTTACTCCGCGGGGCGCTGGATAGGTGGCACCAGACGATGACTTGCAGCATCATCAACTCGAGTACTATCTGGGACCGTCGGTAACGATCCAAGCCTTCTAGCGCTTGTTTTAACAAGATCGTTGGTCACGGGCGGTTAGGTCGGTGTTGCGGTGAGGTGGCGGGCGGTTCGGGCGAGTTCGGTGGTGTCGTTGCCGGGTCGGGTTTCCAGGGTGGTGGCCAGGGGGATCAGCCAGTCTCGGCG
>JBOHFG010000275.1:0-5772 GCA_050699575.1 Pseudonocardiaceae bacterium | reverse complement strand
AAGCCTCCGCCGCCGACCGAACCAGCCGGTCCAAGCTGCCCTCGTCACGCCGCAACGAGCCGACCACAACGGCCTCGGTGTCTCCGAGAATGTCGTGCAGTGCCGGAACGAGCACCGGATGCGCACTGGACTCGACGAACGCGCGATACCCGGCCCCGGCCAAGGCCTCGATCGTGTCGAAGAACAACACCGTCTGGCGCAGGTTGCGGTACCAGTAGTGAGCGTCGAGCCCACTCGTGTCCAGCAGCTCACCAGTGACCGTGGAATAGAACGGAATCTCGCTGCTGCGCGGCTTGATCCCCGCCAGCTCGGTCACCAGCTCGGCTTCGATGCGCTCGACGTGCTCGGAGTGGGACGCGTAGTCGACCGGGATCCAGCGCGCTCGGACCTCACGCCGCTCGCACTCGTCGGCGATTCCCTGCAAGCCCGCGACCGGCCCGGAAATCACCGTCGTAGCCGGGCCATTGACCGCCGCGACACCAACGCCATCCCACTGCTGCACGAGCTTCTCGATGTCCTCACGCGGCAGCGAGACCGACATCATCGAACCCTCACCACACAGCGCCCGCAATGCCCGCGACCGCAATGCAACCACCGTCGCGGCATCTTCAAGCGAAAGCCCACCCGCGACACATGCAGCAGCGATCTCACCCTGCGAGTGGCCCACCACACCGGCGATCCGAACACCCCAGGACTGCCACACCCGAGCGAGCGCAACCATCACCGCAAACAGAACCGGCTGGACCGCGTCCACCCGATCCACCTCACCGCCACCGGCCAACTCGGTGCTCGGCATGTCAGCCTGGCCACGAACCACGTCAACGACCGAGAACCCGACCAGCGGATCCAGCACTTCGGCACATTCGCTCAGCACGTCGCGGAACACCGGGCTGGACTCCCAGAGTTCGCGGCCCATGCCCTTCCATTGCGAACCCTGGCCCGGGAACACCAGCACCACGCCGCAGTCGACGTCCGCGACCACCCGACCAGCGATATCGGCAGCACCCGCCGCCGCCGCGTCCAGTCCGGACAACAGCGCATCCAGGTCCGCACCGGTCACCACCGCGCGGTGTTCAAACCGCGCCCGCCGCAACAACGACACGCCGACATCGGCCACGACTCGATCCAAGTCGGGCAGCTGACGCACGTGCTCGGCAAGTCGGGCCGCCTGCGCCTGCAACGCCTCGGGTGACTTCCCGGACAGCACCCAGATTCCAGGGCCTGCCGCAGGCTCAACATCCGGCTCGGGTTCGGGTTCGGGGGCTTCGAGGATGACGTGGGCGTTGGTGCCGCTGATCCCGAACGACGAAACCCCAGCCCGACGCGGACGCCCCGCCTCCGGCCACTCCTGGTTCTCGGTCAACAGTGAAACCGAACCCGACGACCAGTCGACCTCGGTGGTGGGCTCGTCTGCCTGCAAGGTGCGCGGCAACACCGCGTGCTGCAACGCCATGACCATCTTGATCACACCGGCGACACCAGCAGCGGCCTGGGTGTGCCCGATGTTCGACTTCAACGAGCCGAGCCATAACGGACACTCACGGTCCTGCCCATAGGTCGCCAGCAGTGCTTGCGCCTCAATGGGATCACCCAACCGCGTCCCAGTTCCGTGCGCCTCCACCACGTCCACATCACGGGGCTCCAACCCCGCCTGGGCCAGGGCAGCCCGAATCACACGCTGCTGCGACGGCCCGTTGGGCGCGGTCAAGCCGTTGCTGGCGCCGTCCTGGTTGACCGCACTGCCACGAACCACGGCCAACACTCGGCGGCCTGCCCGGCGAGCGTCCGAAAGACGCTGCACCACCAGCACGCCAACACCCTCGCCCCAGCCAGTTCCATCGGCACCAACACCGAACGCCTTGCACCGGCCGTCCGGCGCCAGGCAGCGCTGACGGCTGAACTCGACGAATACCTCGGCGTTCGACATCACCGTCACACCACCGGCAAGCGCCATCGTGCACTCACCGGCCCGCAACGACTGCACAGCAAGATGCAACGCCACCAACGACGACGAGCAGGCCGTATCCACCGTCACCGCCGGGCCTTCCAAGCCCAGGCAGTACGCGACCCGGCCCGACATCACACTGGCCGCATTGCCGGTCGCCATGTAGCCGTCGCCCGCGGCACTGCTGCCCGCAACCAGCGAGGCGTAGTCCTGCCCGTTGGTGCCCGCGAAAACGCCTACTCGCTCACCGCGAAGCGAAAGTGGGTCAACGTCTGCGTTCTCGATCGCCTCCCACGACACCTCCAGCAGCAACCGCTGCTGCGGATCCATCGATAACGCCTCACGTGGCGACACTCCGAAGAACCCGGCGTCGAAATCGCCCGCGTCATGGAGAAACCCACCGGAGCGCACATACGACTTCCCCACCGCGTCCGGGTCGGGGTCGTAAATCGCCTCAACGTCCCAACCACGATCGTCCGGGAAACCGGAGATCGCGTCCCGGCCACCGACGACCAGGTTCCACAGGTCCTCCGCGCGAGCCACCCCACCGGGGAAGCGACAGCCCATGCCGACCACCACGATCGGGTCGTTGTCGAGTTCGGCCCGCACGGCAGGTTGCTCAACTTCACCGGTCAGCCCGAGCAGGCTCGTCGTGATGTGGTCGGCGAGCGCCCGCGGCGTCGGGTAATCGTAGGTGATCGCGGCGGACAGCGTGAGCCCGGTGACAGTATTGAGCCGATTGCGCAGCTGAATTGCCGCCAGCGACGTGAACCCGACATCGGTGAACGTCTCGTCCGCACCCAGCAACGCAGTCTGCCCCAGCACTTCACTGCTGTGCTGCCGGACGAGATCGAGCACCGCGAGCACGGCGTCCGCCGGCCTGAGCACACGCAACCGCTCGGGCAGTCCTCCGGTTGCCTCAGCAGAAGGTGCCGGCGCGAGCTCTTCGAGGAGCGGGCTCGGGCGGGTCGCGGTGAACGCCGGAACGAAGCGCTCCCAGTCGATGTCGGCCACGATCGCGGTCGTGGCGTCCCGGGCGAGCACCCGCTGGAGCACCTTGATGGCGCGCTCGGGGTCCATCGCGGTCACCCCGTCGCGGTTCCACCCTTCGAAACCAACCCTGGCGGCCATGCCTTCGCCGGCCCACGGCCCCCACGCCACCGAGGTCCCAGCCAGACCATGAGCCCGACGACGTTCCATCATGGCGTCCAGGCACGCGTTGGCCGCGCTGTAGTTGCTCTGCCCGGCATTCCCCAGGGTCGCAGCAAGCGATGAGAACACGACGAACATCGGGACATGACGGCCGGCGGTCACTTCTTCCAGCACCTGCGTGCCCGCGACCTTCACGTCCAGCACCGACGACCATGCCGACAGCGGCAACGAACCGATCACGCCGTCTTCCACAACGCCAGCGGTGTGCACCACCGACAACGGCTTGTCCGCTGCCATACCGTCAACAACCGCAGCCATCTGCGCCGCATCGGTGACATCGCAGGCCGCGATCGTCACCCGAGCACCCAGTGCCTCAAGCTCAGTCCGCAGTTCCTCCGCACCAGGTGCCTCAACACCTCGGCGGCTCACCAACACCACGTGCTCAGCACCGTTTGCCGCCACCCAGCGCGCGACGTGGCCACCCAGACCACCGGTACCACCGGTGATCAACACCGTCCCGGACACCTGCGACGCATCGGCAACGTCGACCGCACGGGTCCGCACCAGCCGTCGTCCGAACCTGCCCTTCGCCCGCAACGCAACCTGATCCTCGGCACCACCGAGAACCGCAGCGAGATCACGCTCGACCACACCAGCGGAATCGGCCGGGAGATCAACCAAGCCACCCCACAGATCCGGGTGCTCCAGGGCGATCGCCCGGCCCGCACCCCAGATCTGAGCCTGCATCGAATCCAACACAGGTTCGTCGACGCCGACGGCGCCCTGGGTCACCGTCCACACTCGCGTGTCCAGCTCCGCGTCCAGCACGGCCTGCACCAACGTCGCCGTCGCGACCACGCCTGTGCCGTCACCAGGAGCAAGAGCCAACAGGGAAACAATCCCCGCGAACTCTTCCTCCTCGGTCAGCAACAGCGCCCAAGCACCACGATCCGGCTCGGCCGCGTCCAGCTCCAGCACGGACTGCCCACCGACAGCGAGCGCGATGTCCCGAGCCTCGCTCACGCCACGGGGCACGACCACCAGCCAGTGTCCGGTCGCCGTCGCGGACAACGCCTGCGGAAGCGCCTTCCAGGTGACGTGGTATTCCCACTGGTCGACACGACTCCGACTCTGGCCAGGCTCAGGCACCAGCCAGTACCGCTCCCGCTGGAACGCGTACGATGGCAGCGGAACCATCCGCCCGGCAGGCACAATCCGCGCCCAGTCGACCTGGGCACCGCGGGTGTAAGCCTGACCAACCGCGGTCAGCAGGCTCTCCGGTTCCGAAGCCGCAACCACGGCCACGTCAGCACCGGCCAACGTGTCGGTTGCCGGAGCAGCCAGCACACTCCGAGGCCCAACCTCGATCAACGTGGCCACACCCTGCGCCTGCAACGTGCGAACAACATCAGCGAACTGAACCGGCTCACGCACGTGCTCGGCCCAGTACTTCGCTGTGCCATAGCCTTCACCGGCCAACTCACCGGTTACACCGGATACGACAGGAATCCGCGGCGGCTGCGGGTTGATCGCGTCGATCGTCTGCACAAACCGATCGAGCATCGGATCAATTAACAGCGAGTGGAACGCGTGCGACACCTGCAGCCGGGTGGTGCGGAACCCCGCCATCTTGGCCTGGTCCGCAAGCCCCAGCACCGCCTCTTCCACCCCGGAAATGACGACCGACTCCGGCGCATTCACCGCCGCGATCGACACACCATCGTCCGGAAGCAAGGCGCGGATAACGTCTTCGCTCCCACCGATGGCAACCATCGCGCCGCCCTCAGGAAGCGACTGCATGATCGACGCCCGAGCCACCACCAGCGCACACGCATCCTCAAGGCCCAACACACCAGCGACATACGCAGCCGTGATCTCACCAATAGAATGCCCGGCAACGGCCTCGACCTCGATGCCCCAGGATTCCAGCAGCCGGAACAACGCGACCTCGAACGCGAACAACGCCGGCTGCGTGCACCCAGTCTGGTTCAACGCCCCCTCATCGCCCCACATGACGTCCTGAAGGCCGGGTTCGAGATGGCTCAGTACCTCGTCAAACACCCCGGCAAACACGGAAAACCGCTCATGCAGCTCGCGTCCCATCCCGATCCGCTGCGAACCCTGACCACCGAACATCAGCCCCACGCGGCCACGACCCGACACCACACCGACCGCGTCGGAAACACCGGCACAGACGGCATCCAAGCCGGCCAGCAACGCGTCCCGATCCGCACCAACCACCACAGCCCGATGCTCGAACCGCGCCCGCCGCAGCAGCGAAAACCCGACGTCGGCGGCGTCCACAGGCGTCCGGCGGGCGTGCTCGGCGAGCCGGTTTGCCTGCGCCCGCAACGCTTCCGGTGACTTCCCGGACAGCACCCATACCCTAGGCCCAGGCGCGGGCTCAACGTCCGGCTCTGCTTCGGCTTCGGCAGCTTCCAGAATCACGTGGGCGTTGGTGCCGCTGATCCCGAACGACGACACCCCAGCCCGACGCGGACGCCCCGTCTCCGGCCACTCCTGGTTCTCCGTCAGCAACGAAACCGAGCCGGAACTCCAATCCACGTGCGGCGTCGGCTCATCCACGTGCAGAGTCTGCGGCAGCACGCCGTGCTGCATCGCCATGACCATCTTCATGATCCCGCCCACACCCGCAGTGGACTGAGCATGCCCGA
>JBOHFG010000274.1:0-22294 GCA_050699575.1 Pseudonocardiaceae bacterium | reverse complement strand
CACCACAACCGACAGCGTCACCACAACCACAGTCAGGAGCATCCGTGACGCCGCCGGCTCGCCGCTACCGCCGGGCAGCTCGGATTGCCACCCTAACCGTCATCGCGCTGCTCGCCGGGGCGGAACTCCCCGCCCTTGCGCAGGACAATCCCCCAGCCGCGGCACCGGACCGGGTCACCACCTGGTTTGCCCCCCTGGCCCCCGACTGGGATGACACAAACGTGCGGGCCGACGCCGACGGGCTGCGCCTCGGCTCCGGCCCGCCCGAGCTGACGAGCATCAAATCCGGACGACCTCAGGGCATGCTGCTCACCACGGCGCACTCGCTG
Source organism: Pseudonocardiaceae bacterium (assembly GCA_050699575.1). GTDB lineage: Bacteria > Actinomycetota > Actinomycetes > Mycobacteriales > Pseudonocardiaceae. The sequence goes on along the minus strand of JBOHFG010000274.1, from coordinate 21,965 downwards.
ACCCAGCTCAGCAGCCAAGTAACAGCGGAACCCGTCGCCGATCAACCAGCTGGCTCGATCGTCGACGTCGACGTCCGCGGCACCCGCGGCGACGGGTCGTGGACCGAGTGGGCGGCCACCCGCCCGAAAGTGCCCGCGACGCTGCACGCCGCGGTGACGGCGGTGCAGGTCCGGATCGTGCTGCGCGCCGGCCAGGATGGCGTGAGCCCGCTGGTGCGATCGGTGCGGCTGACCGCGCAGCCCGGCGTGCAACTGCTCGCCGCCCGGCCGCGAACGTCGCGCACCTACCGGGTGTTCGCCACCCGCGAGGGCCTGGTCGGGGGCATCACCGCCAACGGTCACGTGATCCACCCACGGGACCATTTCGTCGCCCTGCCCTCCCGGCGGGGGCTGTCCCCCCGCGGCTCGGGCGACTACACGGTGAAGGTCTGCGCGGGCAACAGCCGATGCGAATGGGCGCCGGTGTGGGACGTCGGCCCCTGGAACACCACTGATGACTACTGGAACCCCGCCGGCATCCGCCAGTCCTGGGCCGACCTGCCGCAGGGACGACCTGAGGCGCAGGCAGCCTACGACGACGACTACCACGACGGCCTGGACCAGTTTGGCCGGGAGGTGCGCAACCCGGCTGGGATCGACCTGGCGGATGGCACGTTCTGGGACGGCCTGGGGCTGCTCGACAACAGCTGGGTCACCGTCACCTACCTCTGGACTGACGGCGCACCACCGGGCATCGTGCGGATCCCGGTCCTGCCCGTGCGCAGCGGCCCCGGCGAGCAGTACCCGGCGGTGGGCCTGGCGGCACAGCGCGCCACGCTGCACATCGAGTGCACCATCACCGGCCAGGCCATCACGGGCAGCCTGGGCGCCACCGACCAGTGGCTGCGAATCGGCCCGAAACAGTTCGTGCCCGCCGCGCACGTCGTGCGCCACGGCGCCGGCCAGCGCTGCGCGAGCCCGTAGGCTCAACTCGTGGCAAGCGTGGCGCAGTGGGTGCAGGGGGCACGGCCACGCACGTTGCCCAACTCGATCGCCCCAGTGCTGGCTGGCTGGGGCGCAGCAGCCGTACTCGGTCCGTCACCATGGTTGCGGGCGCTGCTCGCGCTGGTCGTGGCATTGGGGCTGCAGATCGGGGTGAACTACGCCAACGACTACTCCGACGGTATCCGCGGCACCGACACCGTCCGGACGGGACCGGCCCGGCTGGTCGGATCCGGGGCCGCTGCACCCACCGCGGTGCGCGCCGCCGCACTGGCCAGCTTCGCGGTTGCCTCGGTGGCCGGACTCGTGCTGGTCGCACTCGCCGGACAGTGGTGGTTGCTGGCCCTGGGCGCGGCGTGCCTCGCCGGGGCGTGGTACTACACCGGCGGAGCGCGCCCCTATGGCTACTCCGGGCTCGGCGAGTTGGCCGTGTTCGTCTTCTTCGGGCTGGTTGCCGTGCTCGGCACCCAGTACGTCGTCAGTGGGCGGATCACCCTCACCGGTGGCTTGGCGGCCGTCGCGGTGGGCGCGATGTCGGCCGCGGTGCTAGTGGCCAACAACCTGCGCGACATTCCCACCGACTCCGTGGCAGCCAAGCGCACCCTGGCGGTGCGCCTCGGCGACCACCGAACCCGCACCCTGTACACCGCACTGGTGGCCGCCCCGTTTGCGGTGACCCTCGTCCTGGCGACCATCCGGTGGGCCACGCTGACCGGCCTGCTCGCCCTGGTTCTTGCGGTACCCGCACTGCGCCGGGTCCAGCGCGGGGCCAGCGGAGCGGAGCTGATCCCGGTGCTCCGGGACACCGGGCTGGCGCTACTGGTGTGGGCAGCCGCCACCGCCGCCGCACTGGCCTGCTGAGCCGTCCAGGCGAAACCCACCCGTCACCGCGACCACCGGCGTCGTCGCCCGGGCGTCCAACACCACGAACTCCGCGCCACCCCCGATGCCAGCCTCCTCGCATGCCGCTCTGCGCCCCCCGGCAACGCGATATTGATCTCGACCAGTTCGGGGTCGATGTCCACACTGGTCACGTACGCGCTGCCGAGCCGCTCGCACAGCAGCGCAGCGTTGTCGCCACTGCCGGTGCCGATTTCCAGCACACGGCAGCCGTCGGTGACCTCCAGTGCCTCCAGCATGGTCAAGATCAGCGAGGGGAGCGTGGACGAGCTGGTACACCTCGGGTGGCTGCCCCCTGGCCCGACGGTACCTGAATCACCTTGGTGATCAACGTCTCGTTGCTGTAGACAGCAGCCAGCCACCGGGCGCGCTGCCACTCGTCGGCGGCACTGACCAGGGGACCTGCGCCCAGCTTGGGATAATAACCGGGCACATACGGGTGCCGCCAGGTGCGTCGGTATACCGCTTCCCACGGTGCGGTGCGCAGTGTCCCGTCCACCGTGAACCGATCGGCGAGCTCACCCAATCGCAACCGCGCGGTCTCCCACTCTTAGGCGCTGAGCTCGGTGACATCAGTCAGCACAGCCGATCTCCTCTGGCGAGCAGGCGGCCAACGCTGACGTAATAGGCAGATCCAGGGCGTCGTAATCGGCGGCTCGACTTCAACCGGAGTTCGCGTCCTCGAAGTACTTGGAGTAGAGCTCTTCGTAGGTACCGTCCGCTGTGATGTCGAGCAACGTCCCGTTAATCTTCTTGCGCAGCGCCGAACCAGCGGGTAGCGCGATGCTATAGTAATCGCGCGCGAAAGTGCCGCCGACCAGGATCTCGTTGGTGCTGCGGGTGAGCTTGATGTGGTTTTGCAGGACTGGAGCATCGAACACGATGGCATCGACCCCGCCGGAATCCAGCTGTCGGTAAGCGTCGTTGATGGTGGGGACGCCGGTGAAAGTGATGGCGTGGGCTGTCAGGTATCCTGCCGCTGAGCTGCCGGTGACGGTGGCAACCTTCGCCCCACCCAGGTTCTGCACCCCGGCAATCTTGCTTTCGATGTTCCGCACAGTCAGCTGGCTGGCGAGGGCTGCGGTGAACAGCGAGACGAAGCTGACGCCCATGATGGTCCATATCACTGCGGCGGCCCGGCCCAGCGGCCGTTTAGGGTCCGCGACACCGTAGTCGCCGACCAGCCCAAGCCCGGCAACCTGGTATATCCCCAGCCCGACGCCAGCGAGGTAGCCGAGCTGGGTACGACGCCGGGTGGCGAGCCAGACCAGGTGCCCTGCGATAATCAAGGCGGCCACCAGCGCCAGTAGGTAGCGCCCCACCCCAGCGATGGCGAAGCTGGCCAGCTCGCTGGTCCAGTTCGACGAGCTACCACGAGGTATGATCATCACTTCCAGCCCGGCGCTGAACATGGGATAGCTGAAGTCGAGCACCTGATCACGATCCTTGGTGATCGTGATCCCGGCAATGCCGACGTCCACGGCCGAGATTTGCACATCCGCCAGCAGCGGGGAGATGGTGTCGTGCCAGACGTAGCTCGTCTGCCAGGAGTTACGCCGCGCGATCTCGTTCCACAAGTCGATGCTGAAGCCGTGATACCGATCGCCGATCCTGGTCACGAATGGGTCGAGCGGCTTGATCCCCACCTTGATGGTGCTGCCTGGTGCGCCGTCGGCGTCCCGCCTCGTCGTATCCGCGGACACCGCTGACGGCCCGGCCACGGTCAGGACCAATCCTACCCCAACAATGGCCGCCCACTTGCGTGTTCGGATCATCACGAAGTGACAGTATGCCACCGGGGAACGCGAGAGCGGGACAAACCGGTGGGCACGCACCACCCTCCGGTCGCTGGAGCGGCTACCGGGGGGTGCTGGTGAAGTGGGTCAGTCGAACTCGCCGGCGCGGATGCTGCCGGTGAACGCGGCCCACCCGGCGGGGATGATATCGAGCACGACCACGGTCCGGCCGTGCGCCGCGAGCGCGGACTACCAGGTATTCGACACCGAAACGGGCCAGCCGGTCGCGGTGCTCGACCACGATCGTCGACACCTCCGGGTCGGCGAGCAGCCTGCGCAGTTTCGTGCGGCGCCCGTTCAGACCGGATTCGATCTCGGTCACCGTCCGGTCGATGCGGATGCCGCGCCCCGAGCACATCGTGAGCACCCGCCCGGCCTGCCGCTCCAGGTCCGCCTTCTGGTCGTGCGAGCTAACCCGGCAGTACGCCACAGTCGCACCGGTCTCCCGCACGGGCGGGGTGACCAGGATCGTGCCGGACGGGAGCTATTGCGCGGGTACCGGGAGCGTCCCGGCGTGGAACCAGTTCAGCGCGGCGCGGTACGAAACACCGTTCTCCCTAGCCCACGCGCTCAACTTCACACGCCGCCGCCGGTTTCCCTGCACCGTGTGGCACCAGATCCGCCTGGACCTGCTGGGCCTGATCCCCCATGACCGCCGCCACCAATTCTGATCATTGCTCACCACGGAGCTGCCGGCGTAACCGATCCCGCTCGGCCCGGCGGCGGGCTGACACCACTGCCAGGCCGGCGTTCACTCGGGCCCGCAACGAACCCAGCAGCACCATCGACAGCGGTAGCGCCACCACCACCGCAAGCAGGATCGACACCAGCAACGGCACGCTCGCGAGGACCAACAACGCGGTCGTGACAGCCACCAGCGCCAGCCGGGCTGCACTGTAGAGCACCACATCGCGGGTTAGCGCGGGACCAGTCGGCGGGATCTGCGGTGCCACCACAGCCAGTCAGTGTAATCCGCTGGTTCGAACCCTCGGCGCAGCGTTGTCCCGACTCCGCAGGATGACGGGTATGACGGGTTTAGCCCTTCCAGCCATCGGGTAGTCCCACACCAGGGAAGCAGAGGAGGTCGTCATGAACACCGTCGGCTGGATCGTATTGGCGATTATTATAGTCGCGCTCATCGTGGCACTGGCGATGGCCATGCGCTGGCGCAATCGGGCTAGCCTACAGCAGCGATTTGGACCCGAGTACGAACGCGCGGTTGCCACGCGCGGCAATGAACGTGAGGCGGCGCGCCATCTGCGCGATGTCGCTGACCGGCGCGACCAGCTCGATATCCGCCAGCTGGAACCCACCGCCCGGGACCGTTACACCCGACGCTGGGAAGCGGTGCAGACGGAGTTTGTCGACCAGCCCGGACATGCGCTGGACGAGGCAGACCGACTGGTCACCGATGTGATGCGAGACCGTGGTTACCCCGTGGAGGACTTCGGTAAGCGGGCTGAGCTCGTCGCGGCCGACCATCCGCAGATCGTCAAGCATTACCGCGCCGCGCATGCTGCCCGGCGGGATCATCACGGCCACCCAGGTGCTGTTGACACCGAGGAACTACGGCAAGCGTTCGTGCATTACCGCGCATTGTTCAACGAGCTTGTCAGCGGGTGACCACCGGCCGGTAACCGGCCGAGACAGATAGCGAAACTCACCTACGGAGACAGCGATGCACATCCGGCAAGAACAACAAGAGAGCGACCAGACCATCCAATACGATCAGGCCAAATATGATCATGGAGAGCATGATCCGACTCAATATGATCGGACTCAGTATGACGACCGCGGCAGCCAGCCGGGACTGCTCAACGACCCTGTTGGCCTGCGCGACGAGTGGCAACGAGTGCAGGGAACCTTCGTCGATGACCCGCAGCGAGCGGTGCACGAGGCCAGCGTACTCGTCGAGCGAACCCTGCAAGAGATCCACTCTAACGTCGCACGCGGGCAAGCGGGCGACCCGACCTCGACTGAGGACCTGCGGGTGAGCTTCCAGCACTACCGCGAGTTCTTCCAACGGCTGCTGTCAGCCTGAGGTCACGCAGCAGGTAACCCCCGACCAAGCTACGAGGTCGGGGGTTACCTGCTGCTTCCCGGCCAGTCTTCGTCGTGCCCGGGACTGTGGCTGAACGGGGAGGCACCGATTTGGCCCAGTTCATCCCATTACCGGCGCTTTACCTCACCAGAACCGTTCGAGTACCTGGCGCGTAACCTGTCACGATACTCCGGTAGGTCCCGACTGTGAGGTCGACGAGTCTGGGGAGGCCCTCGATGTCCCAGCCACACGCCACTGAACGCCTACTCACCCCAGGGGAGGTCGCGGCACTGTTCCGAGTGGACCCCAAGACGGTTACCCGGTGGGCATCCGCCGGGCGGATCGGCTCGATCAGAACCCCGGGCGGGCACCGGCGGTTCCGCGAGACCGAGGTGCGGGCGCTGCTCGCGTCACTCACCACCCCGGCGCCACCAGACCGCCGAAAGAGCGCCGGGTAACATCCGGGTGACACCGGTTCACCAGTTGGCGCGCAACGCTACTACGCTCGGTGGCGACGTGAAGGAGGTGGCTGCCATGCAGTATGTGATGGCAACCCTCGGAGTTGCCGGGCTCACCGCGCTGCTCTGGAAGGCGTTGCGACCCCAGCACCATGCCGCACCAGTAATGCTCGCGCCGGACGACGACCCGGAGTTCCTCCAGGGCTTGAACCGCAAGCACCCGCAACCCGGCGATGAGAGCTAACGCGCCTCGCTACTGGTGGGCCCTGGTGACCGAGGCGGCCACGGGTCAGATCCCGGCGTAGGAGTGGAACCCGGCGATGACGATGTTCACGAAGAACAGGTTGAACAGCATCACCCCGAAGCCGACCACGTTGATCCAAGCGGCGCGCGAGCCGCGCCATCCGGCCGTCGCCCTGGCATGCAGGTACCCCGCATAGACCACCCAGGCGACCAGCGCGCAGGTCTCCTTCGGGTCCCACCCCCAGTAGCGGCCCCAGGCGGCCTCGGCCCAAATCGCGCCGGTGATGATCGCGAAGGTCCAGATCGGCAGGGCAACCACCGCGGTGCGGTACGCCAACCGGTCTAGCGTGGCACTGGCCGGTAGCCGGGCTCCCGAGCCAGGCCCGACCAGGTACAGCGTGCTGGCCACCCCGGAGACCAGCAGGATGCCCGATGCGGTGGCCGCCGCAGCGACATGGATCGCGATCCAGTACGAGTTCAGCGCCGGGATCAGTGGCGCGGCCTGCGCGTAGAGCACGGTGCCACCCAGGAACATGAGCACCACAACGGGCAGTAGCACGAACCCGCCCAACCGCTGGAGGACCAGCCGCTGGCGGTACAGCACAACCAGCCAACCGGCCACCGCAGCGAAGCAGACTGCCGAGGTGAACTCGTACATATTAGCCCAGGGCACCCGCCCGATCGCGGCTCCGCGCAGCACCAGCGAGCTCGCGTGTATCAGAACCGCGAGCCCGGTAAGGGCCACCGCGGACCGGCCGATCCGCTCAGCCTTGCCCCGCTCAACCTTGCCACCGGGCAGCGCAACTCCTGGTTGAGCATGTTCCGACGGTTGGGCATGTTCCGGGGGCGCCAACGTGGCGACCGACCCATCGCCCACCCGCCCCGCCACAGCAGGCACCGGGACCTGACCGGCCGCGTACTCGACGGCGTGCAGGACCATCGCGAGCAGGTACAGCACCAGCGTGGTGCCGTAGGCGAGGTCACTGTAGGAGGCCAGGATCAGGTTGATCGGCATCGCTCATCCTCCTCCCTCTTTCGCCGCCCCGGTAGGCACCGGTGGCTGGGTCCGCCCCGGCGGCAGCAGTTCCGCGGCGATCCGGTCGAACTCCTCGCCGTAGCCGGCCGCCTCGGTACGGGCCAGCCCCCCCAGCTCGACCACCGTACCGGCCAGTCCAGCTGGGATGACCCGCACCCAGAACCGCCGGCGCCGCACTGCTAGGGAGCACCCGAGGCCGCCAAGCACCAGCACCGCGCAACTGAGCACCCAGCGCTGCGCCGGGTCGTAGGAAATCTGCAGCGAGACGAACCGGGTCACCCCGTCGAAGCGCACCACCGTGCGGTCGGGCAGGGTCAGCTGCTCACTGGGACGCAGGTTGCGCCGTGCGACCTGCGTGAGCCGGCCAGAGTCCACCATGGACTGGTCGATGGAGAAGATTGACTGGCCGCGGCCGGAGTTGTTGCCCAGATCACCCTGGAGCACGTCGACCGCGACGGCCGGATCGAGCAGGTCCGGGAACGCCGAGGACAGCAGCGCACCCCGCAGCACCGCGGTCGGCGCGAACAACCCGGTGATCGCGAGCTGGCGGGTCCGCCGGACCGCGTCATCGGTCACCCCGGGTGGGTCGAACTTGGTGGTGCCCGCAGACAGCAGGGTGGCCATGTCCACCGGCCGCCACTGCACCACGCCACTGCGCTGCTGCCCGTCGGGGAAGGTGACGGTGAACTGCGGAGCGTAACCGTGGCCCACCAAATAGACCCGGGTGGCACCGATCCGGAGTGGATCGTTGACCGCCAGCTGATCCGGACGCCACGTACCGGTGGTGAGGTCCGCAGAGCTCTGGTACGCGATGGTGGCCCGAAACTCCCGCGGCTGGCCGGTGGGCAGGTAGGTCGGCGTGAAGGCATTGACCTGCACACAGAACGGTTCGAGCGCGGTGCCGTCGACAGATCGGCCAGGCTGGAAGGAGTCGTAGGCCAGCGAGCCGGAGTTGCAGAACTGCGAGCCGTTCGCCAGCACGATCACCTGGCCCTGGTAGCCGACCACCATGCCGACAGCGAACGACATCAACAACCCGAGCAGGGCACCATGGAAGACCAGATTGCCGGCCTCCCGTAGGTAACCCCGCTCGGCGGACAGGGTCCGGACGCCACCGGGTTCCGCCCGCTCGGCGATCCGCCAACCCCGCAGCCTGGCCCGGGCGGCGGCCAGGACCTGGTCAGGGGTGGTGGCTAACTCGCCGTGCGCGTGGTGCGGCAGCCGGGCCAGGTTCCGCGGGGTGGCCACCGGCGCCCGGCGCAGCTGGCGGGCGTACTCCATACTGCGCGGCACCACGCAGCCCACCAGGGACACGAAAAGCAACAGGTAGATCGCGGCGAACCACGGGCTGGCAAACACCTCGAACAAGCCTAGCCGGTCCAACACCGGCGCCAAGACCGGATGCTGCGCCTGGTAGATCCGCACCCGCTCGGGGTTCAGCGAGTACTGCGGCAGCAACGCTCCCGGCAACGCGGCCAGCGCCAGCAGGAACAGCAGCATCAGCGCCGTACGCATGCTGGCCAGCCCGCGCCAGGTGTTCCGGGCCAACGCCCTGAGCTGAGCTAACTGGGTCATCAGATCGGCGTCTCGAAACCCCGGACCGGCCCTTGGACCACGGCGATGAACTCTGCCCACAACCCGGTGACGAGCATCACCCCGACCGTGATGAGCAACGCGCCACCAGCTAGTTGCACCCCGCGGACGTGCTTGCGCAACCAGCTCACCGCGCTGATCGCCCGCCGGGCGCCGAGGGCAAGCAGCAGGAAGGGCATCCCCAAGCCGAGACAGTACGCGGCCACCAGCAGCACCCCGCGGGCCAGACCCCCACCGGGGGTGCCGACGGCCAACGCGGTGACCCCGGCCAGCGTCGGCCCGAGGCACGGCGTCCAGCCCAGACCGAACACTGCACCCAGCAGCGGGGCACCGAGCAGGTGCCGTGGCCCCAGCCCAGTCCGAGAACCCAGTGCCGGACGGGGATGGATCCGCAGGTCACGCTGGAACGCCGGCACCAGTCCGACGAATACCAACCCCATCGCGATGGTGACCACACCGCCGACCCGTTGCAGGGTGACCTCGCTGAGTACCAGCCGGTCCGCGACGCCGAGCACGGTTACCACGCCGGCGGTGAACACCACTGAGAAACCGAGCACGAACAGCGCCACCGCGCCCAGCACCCGCCCCCGCCCGTTCGTGGTATCACTGTCAGCACCAACCAGCCCAGCAAGGTAGGCGAGGTACCCTGGCACCAGCGGGACAACACACGGCGACGCAAAACTCACTGCACCAGCCAACACCGCCACCCCAGCCGCCAGCAGCAGCGGCCCAGAGATCACAAACTCGGTGAGCCCCACATCGCTCAGCGTAGGTTGCCCTTCAAGTACCACCAACCCCGGGCGCAGGCGCTCTCAACGACTACCAACCGCCGACACAGCACCCGGGCAACCCCCAACACGGCATCCGGGCAGGCCAGCACCTGCCAACTGCGCGGTGCACGTGACCGGCGACCGTTTGATCATCTTCTATGTCCGTGGTTCATGAATCTTCTGGTGGTGTGGCGAAATACTTGGTGAGCATCTCGGTCGACCATGCGGCTTGCCTCATGGTGCCACGTGGACCGAACTCGCGGAACCAGGGTTTGATGTCAAGGACGGGAGTGCCGTCGACGGCGTCGAGCTCGTCAACATGCAAGTCGAGGGCATCGACCTTGACCAGGCGACAGCGCGAGACGCCCAGCCAGTTCACCCGGCGCATGTTGCGATGACCGAAAATGCCGACTTCGGGCCAGTCGGGGTTGTCTCGTGCTTGGCGTGCGCCGAGGTTGAGGTCGCTCGGGTCAGTCAGATGGAAGCGGAAGACGATTTCCAGGTGGGAGAACTCATCCAGTCCCGCCGTCGCATTGGCGTTGAAGCGAGTGCTGTCGATGCGGATGATGGAGCGGGTGCCGCCCCCGTAGTCATCGGTCGGTTCGGTGCGCCCCCCGATCACCTGCGCGATGGGCACAACATCAAAAGACTGGCCTGACATGAAGCTCCCTCCCAGGGTAGTGGCGGGTCCCTGGCGTCAGCGTGACCCGGTGTTCAGGTAAGAGCAGGCGCGTGCGTCGAGTTCGACGGCCGCCACGACACCGCGACCGCGGAAGGCCGACAGTGCGGCGCGCATGTCCACGACGGTCTGGCGGGTGCGTGCTGAGTGGATGCCGTCCATGGCGTCCAGCGCGGTGGACCAGGTGGAGCATGCCTGGTCGATCTCGCCTCGGCATGCGTGCACGGCGCCGAGGTGTCCGAGGGTCAGGGCGTGTGTGCGGGTGAACGTCGCTGCCTGGCGGGTGCGCGCGCTGCGACGGGACTCCGCAAGGGCGCCGGAGAGGTCTCCGGTAGCGCGCAGTGTGAAGGCAGTCTGGTGAGCAAGGCTTGCCTCGCCGAAGAAGAACACCCGTGATGGCTCATCATCGCCGGTGGTCGCTGCGGCCAGGTCATCTTCCGCTGTGATCAGAGCCTTGGTGACGGCCGGTTTCTGCCCTGCCGCGCCGAGTGCCCGCGCATAGACAACCCCGAACAGTGCGCGTTCCCGCGGGCTGGCCATGAGGTACCGTTTGCCGTTCATTGATGCGGCGGCCAGCTCCAGCCCCTGCCGAACGTGGCCTAAGTCAACAGCCTGATGCGCCATGGCCTGAAGGACATGACCCGCCATGGGCGGGTCATCCGCCTCCGCGGCGAGCTTGACCGCTACCGATAAGTAGTGCTGGGCGATGGAGTGCTCCGCGGTGTCGAAGGCCATCCAACCCGAAAGATAGGCGAGTTCGCTGGCTGCGGAGAACATGTCCTTGCGCACTCGCTCGTCGGTGTAGCGTCCCCGCAGGTACGTCGCGACATCCGAAGTCAGGTACTGGACGAGGGCCGTGCGTGCCCGCCGCCGCGCCGCTGGTCAACCCGCGAGAAGAGCGATGCCATCTCGCGAACGGCCTCAAGATCACCACGGCCAACGGCCCGGCTTCCTTGCGAGTGCTGACCAGTCGATGCCGCTTGCCTGCCATGCTGCCGCCCCCCTCAAAGGACTGCGAGCTACGACCGCGATCGTCGTGGCCGGCGACCTACGCCGCATCATCGCCGAACTGCGAACCCGCGCCGACGAACTCGATCCCGCCGGCGGTAACTACGGTCGCTCGTCGAGCTCATGCCGCCATTCGCGGACGGGCCCGTGCGACGAGATCTGGTAAAGGCTGATGATCAGATCGAATACCGTCGGCAGGTATCGCTGCGCTTCGCGAAAATCCGCGTACACCCGGCCCTGCAGCAGCGGGGGGAACGAGGATCGCGACGTCCCGTCCAGGAGCACGGGCATCACACTCTCCTTGTCAGCTTCCGAGCCGAGCATCCGCCGCGCAATGAGATCACCTTCCGCAGCCACCACAAAGGCGCCCGCCAGCTCGCCGTTGTCGTACTTGACGCGGTACAGCGGCGTGCCCACCACGATGACCTTTCTCACGCTGGCGATTCGCTCGACGAACCGGGACACGCTCGCTCCGATGCGCGCGTTCTCCCACCGGTCCAGCACCACGGTGATCCCCGCCTTGGTCAGGTCCGCGGCGAGCTCGTGTTCCACCCAGCGCTCGCAACGATCGTCGCCCCAGGCGTAGCTGATGAAACAGTCCGTCGCCGGGATCCCTTCCTGTGTGACGTAGTTCTTCAGTCGGAACAGCACCTGCTCGAACCGCGACCGGTGGCTGACTACCCGGCACTGGGTGTCGCGATCGGCGGCCTGCGCCCGGGTGAGCTCGATCGGGGTATCCGCCGGAGGTAGTGCGACCTGCTGCCCGCATTCTGGGCAGAACGCATAGTTGGCGCCTTTGGCCAGCCGCTCCCGCACAACGGTCCGATTGAGTTGATGACCCTTGGCGCACCACGCCGCCGCATAGCGACGGACGGTCAGCTCGCGGCGGGCCAGGAAAGTTTCGAACAGGCTTTGGAACAGTGTTCGGATCGGCGTCCCCACGGTGGCGCCGAAGTAGAGCACGAAATCCAGCTCACCCTCGCGCTCGGCTTCCTTGCGCAGGCCGCACATCAGGCCGTCGCCCACGACATAACGGGCGTGATCGCGCCACTGGTTGGTCCGGGTGAACGTGCTGGTATACCCCAGTAGCACCACCAGCGAAGCGTAGACGTTCTCCACCGCACCGCTCACCGTGTACATCGGGCCCTCATCGATGGACTGCTCGTCAGCGACCACGGGTTTCTTGAGGTTGATGAGTTCCGGGAACACCAGGTAAGAACGCGCGGTGAGCGGGTCGTTCTCGCGGAAACAGACGGAGTGCGTGAGGAACATCGCTACGGCCGAGTCAAGCAGAGCCGCTCGCTCTTCGGTGGACAGGTGCACAAGCTCCGGGAAATGATAACCACCAGTGAGTATCTGCCGTTCCTCCAGCGAGCCCAAGCCTTTCGGATTGCACCGCGCCTCGAGGACCATTGACGCGGCGAGATTGTTCAGTAGCACCGGGGCGAGCAGGATTCGCGGCTCGCCGCACGAGAGGCGCAGCTGCGTGACGTAACCGTGGTTCGACAGGTGTCGCACCGCAGTCAGCAGCTCGTCGTCGGTGAACTCGGTAGCCGGATTCTCCTGCTCCAGGCACGTCCGGAGCTCGGCAAGGCTGAGCGTTGCGCGGTGCGCCTCCTTGAGTGTCAACACAGAGTGCTTGATGCGCTTGAACGTCTGTGTGGTCACCGTCGTCGGCCGCTCGTCCCAACGGATTGCCCCGCGCATCAGCTCGACCAACTCGGGCAGACCATCGCCGCGCAGCGCGCTGGTCGCCACGTACCCCACGATGCCACGCTCGGCGCAGAACGCCTTGATCTCCTCGGTGGTCAGCCGCGGCGAGCCACGATCGCCGCGGGCCGAGACCAGGATGATCGGGCGATCCCGCCCGATCTGGCGCAGCCAGTACTCGACACCACGCAGTGGGTCATCCCCATGGGTAGGGTCGAACAACACCAGCGCCAGGTCAACGTCATCCAGGTACAGCGCGTGGGTCAACCGGTAGTCGGGCTGGCCAGCAAGGTCCCAGAGGATGGCATCCCGCTCGATTCCGTCTGCTCCGGTTACACAGAGTTGGTCGAGCAGCCAGAACTGCTGTCCGTGCGTCGAGACGTGCTCCACGAACTTGCCATGGGCCAGCCGCCACCCCAACCCGGTCTTGCCCACGCCCGACTCACCGACGAGCACGATTTTCGCCGTCGAGTAACTGACGCTGGGAGTAGCGGGGTGCGTGAGCAAACGGTCGACATCGAGCTCCCACAGTTGCACCACACGATCGTTCTCAGTGACGGATTCAGCAGCTAACGCCACTGTCGCCAAGATCGGCAGGTGTGGGTGGAACACCAAGCTTGGCACCCAGAACAACCAGGCCAGCGGAGTGGGCAGGACGGCAAGACACCGTCCGCTCTCGGTCTCCCAAAGTCGTACAGTGCCATCACTGCTGTTCGACCCGAGCACCCGACCATCATGGGTGAACGAGAGTGCCAACACGCCGTTGGTGTGACCTTCAAGGACCGAGATGGTGTTCCCGGTAGCCACGTCCCACAGCCTGACGGTACGATCATGGCTCGCGCTGGCCAGTATCCCGCTACTCGGATGGAAGGCGACCGCAAATACCGCTCCGGAATGTCCGTCGAGCGTACGAAGTTGCGACCCACCCGGGATCTCCCACAGCGTGATTTTGCCGTCGCGACTTCCTGTCGCGAGCATGCTGCCCTCGGCATCGAAGGCCACGTCGACGACGTCGCATTCGATGAGCTGACGGAGCACGGCACCCGTGGAGAGCTCCCACAGGGTGACCTCTCGCGAGTTACCCGCGGTCGCCAGGATGCGGTTCCGAGGGCTGAATGCGACGACATAACACGCGCCGCTGCCGAGCGTGGTGCGCAACTCCCCGCTGTCCACGTCCCACAACCGGGTGGCGCCGTCGTTGCCCCCGGTGGCGAGGATACGTCCGTCCGGATCGAACGCGGTCGCCACCGCGCCGCCATAATGGCCGCCGATGATGCGCAGGCATACGCCGGAATCGATGTCCCAGATGCCGACCGTGCCGGCCGCCGACGCGGTCGCGAGCAGTAGCCCGTCCGGCGACCAGTCGATACGCCCGATCGCCCCCTCGTGGCCGGTCAAGGTGCGCCGCAGCCGTACACCGTCGGGCAGCGAAGTCAACTGCAGAGTCGGCCCCGCCATGTCGATACCTCCGCCTGTACTCAATTTATCGCTATCCAAGCTCAAGGAGTGACCCAGCGGCGGCGTGATACACGACACTCACTGGGTTCCCTCTAAAGAGACACGGTTGCTGGCCTACTGGGGCTCGGCGGCGACGCGTTGCACCACGGGCTGCAGCTCCTGCGCACGCAGTGCGTGCAGGAATACTGAGGCGACGCGATGTTGGCGGTCGAGCACGATGGTCAGCGGCACTACCGCACGCGGGATGCCCTTGAGCGCGAACAGGGTCCGGCCAGGCGGATCGAAGATCGACGGGTAGGTCAGGCCGAAGTCGCGGGCGAAGTCCGCCCCGGCCGAGCGCGCGTCCCGCACGTCAATCCCGACGAACTGCACCCGCTGGGTCTGCGTCGCGGTGGCGACCCGGACCAAATCGGCGGCCTCGGACCGGCACGGCCCGCACCACGACCCCCAGATGTTGAGCACCACCACCTGATGGGGATAGCGCTGCAGCGATACCGCCGTCCCGGGTTCGGTGAGGCTGTCGCCGGACAGCTCACCGACGGTGCCCCGGCTGGCCGGCGGATCGTAGAAGAGGTCAGTCTTCCCGCCAGGTGAGACGAACTCGAAGCTACCGCCGCGGACCACCGCGTCGCCCCCGATGGCGCATCCGGTCAGCAAGAGCGCCAGCACGATTCCCACCAGCGCCCTGATCACTGTCGGATCCGACCAGCCGGCTGGCTGTAGACCACATCGACCAGTGCATCACCGGCGAACACCAGGCTGGTCAATGACGCCACGGCGCACTGTCTGCGCCGCGGGTCGTGCCAGAGCCGCTGACCCGCCAGGTGCCGGCGCAACATACAGATCGGCAGCTGATGCGACACGCAAACCGCCTCATGGCCGGCCGCCCGCTCGCGGGCGCGACGCGTCGCGTCGAGCATCCGGCCGGCGATCTCCCGGTACGGCTCCCCCCAGGACGGCCGGAACGGATTGCGCAACGCAGGCCAGTTCCGGGGATTGCGCAGCGCCCCGTCGCCGACCGACACCCGGGCACCCTCGAACACGTTGTCCGCCTCGATCAGCCCGTCGTCAGTGACCACGTCCAGGCCGTGCCGGGCGGCGATCGAACCGGCGGTCTGCTGTGCCCGCAGCATCGGCGAGGCGACCACGTGCACCACGTCGTGCTGCCCAAGGTGCGCGGCGACCTGCTCAGCTTGGCGAACACCGAGGTCTGAGAGCCGGTAACCGGGTAGCCGACCGTAGAGGATCCCATCCGGATTGTGCACCGCACCGTGGCGCATCAGGTGGACCACGGTGCGGCTCATCCCGGTTGCCTGGCGTGCGCAGCGGCCCGTGCGGCGTGCGGCAGCGCCGCGGCGAGCACCTCGAAGGCCTCGTCGTCCAGCGCCGCGGAGACGAACCAGGACTCGAACGCGCTAGGCGGGGCGTAGACGCCATGGTCGAGCAGCGCGTGGAAGAAAGCCGGAAAACGCCAGGTCTCGGTGGCCTGCACGCCAGCATAGTCCCGCACCGGCCCGGTACTGGTGAACATCACGCTGAGCAGCGAGCCCGCGGTCTGCACCACGTGCGGCACGCTCTGGGCGTCCAAAGTGTCCGTGAGCAGCCCGGCCAGCCGGGTAGCTGCGGCGTCCAGCTGAGCGTAGATGTGCTGGTCGGCGGCCCGCAGCGTGGCCAGCCCAGCGGCCACCGCAACCGGGTTCCCGGACAGCGTGCCCGCCTGGTAGACCGGCCCAGCCGGAGCCAGGTGGGACATCAGCTCCGCGGAGCCACCGAACGCCGCCGCCGGTAGCCCGCCGGACATCACCTTGCCGAAGGTGTACAGGTCAGCTGGCACGTGCTCGAGCCCGAACCAGCCGGCCGCCGACACTCGGAACCCGGTCATCACCTCATCGAGCACCAGCAAGGCACCATACTCGTGACACAGCGCGCGCAGGGCGGCGTTGAAACCGGGATCGGGCGGGACCGCACCCATGTTCCCTGCGGCCGCCTCGGCAATAACGCAGGCGATCTCGGCTCCCCTTTCGGCGAACACGGCGCGGACCGCGGCAAGGTCGTTGTAGGGCGCCACGATCGTGTCAGCGGCTGTGACACCAGGGCTGGACGGCAGCCCGAAGGTGGCGACCCCGGAACCGGCCGCGACGAGCAGCGCATCGACGTGCCCGTGATAGTGCCCGGCGAACTTCACCACCGCGCGCCGCCCGGTGGCGCCGCGGGCCAGCCGGACCGCGCTCATCGTCGCCTCGGTGCCCGAATTCACCAAACGGACCTGCTCAACCGGCCCGATCCGGCGCACGATCTCCTCGGCAAGCTCGGTCTCCCCGATCGTCGGGGTGCCGAAGGACAGCCCCCGCGTGGCGGCCGCCTGCACCGCGTCCACCACAGCCGGGTGCGCATGACCCAAGATCATCGGCCCCCAGGAGCAGACCAGGTCGACGTAACGAGTGCCATCAGCGTCCCACAGGTAGGGCCCCGCGGCGCGGACCATGAAGCGAGGCGTGCCGCCCACCGCGCGGAAAGCCCGCACCGGGGAGTTCACCCCCCCGGGGATCACTTTGCTGGCTTGATCGAACAGCCGGGCCGACTCGATGGCACTCACACCTGCCAGTCTTCCCAGCTTTGCTGACCTTGTTATCAGCGGGTGTGGTCAGCGCCGCGGATCCCGGAGAGGAGATCCGTGACATGGCCGTTGCCCCGGTTCACCACAGCGCTCCGGTGGCGGCGATGGTGACGGAAACGGCGATGATAGCGAGTGCCCAGCGCAACCGGGAGCGGCGGCGTGCGGCGGATCCGGTGACGGCCCCTGCCACCAGAGTCACCGCAATCGCGGCCGCGGCGGTGCTGGCTGCGACTCGCAGCCCTCGATTGCTGGCGCGTTCGGCGAGGTCGACTTGGTGGTGCTGGTTTTGCTGCAACGCAGGCCAGTCCTTCGTACGCGAGTCGAGGGCGGCCACGGTGGCGTGGTCGATGCGGTCGGCGTCGGCCGGAGCCCGTCCCATCTCCTCGGCTATCCGCCGCAGACGGGCCGCGATGCCGCGTTCCGCGGCGGCGACGGCCCGTTCCTCAGCAGCATCAGCGGGGTCGCGCGCATCAAGCGCGGCGAGTTCACGGGCGTCGGCGCCGAGGTCTGCGATCAGCGCGGCCTGAACACTCTCCGTGCGGAAAGCGGTTCGCTGCCCACTGGCGGCGATGCTGGTGGTGAGCTGGACTGCCCGCCGGGCGGCGTCCGCCTGGGCCCGCTGTTCCTGGCCAGCCAGCAGCAACTGGGTCAGCGGCAGGATCGCGAGCAATGCCCAGACGGCAAGCTGGAGCGTCGTCACGTAACGAAGGCCGCGGACCACCAGCACTGGCTGCGGGATGAGGTCAACGTCGGGACTGGCGGCTGGCAGCGGGTAGCCAGGCCGCCGCCTTGGGACCGGCGCGCGGATGCACGCAGCAAGGATGGCGATGACAGCGACAGCGATTCCGGTGCCGGCCGCAATGGTTCCCGGGACCGCGTGCCCGTCAGCGCGGGCCTGTGTCGCGTCAGGGTTGAGATCGCGAAGGTCGGGGTGCCGCGCGCGGATGTCCACTAACCGCCGGACCATGTCATAACCGAGCTCACCCCGGACGTAGCTGACGCCGCCGATAAGGTTGTCCGGCGGCGAGGCCTGGCGAAGTGCGAATGCGGTCTGCGTGGCAATGGTGTACTCGGATGCCGCCAGCCGGCTGGTGTTCTTCAGCGCGCGGAGGCCGTCCGCCCGGGCTTCGGCAGCGGCAACGCGGAAGCCAAGCGCTGCCTCGTCCGCATAGGCATAGCGGACATCCTCCTGCAACGCGGCTGAGCGCCGGACGTCCTCGCGGACAGCGTCTTGCCACAAACCACCGGCCTCGCTGAACTGCCAGGTGGCGATAAACACGGTCACCGCGATAACAATGAGCACCGCGATCTGGAGCCACGACCGGGCGCCCGGTGGGCGGTGGCCACTCCAGCTCCAGCCAGTCTGTTTTCGGCTCATCACGGCTGCCGATCGAAGCTCAGTTCAAGGCCGGTGTCATCGACGAGCCGGAGAACATTAAGGTTGATGCGCCAGCTGTGGCGTTTTGGGGTGAGCGGCTCTGGCCGATCAGTGTAGTCCTCATCCGGATAACCGGGATGATTTCTCGTTGTGGTGGCCATGGTGGGCCGAAGGATCAGGGCACGGCCGTCCACCCTCACCGTTCCCGACTCAATACGGGTCACCTTGAATACTCCTTCCGGCACTGGATGCGTGAGCAGTGCCGCGAACCGATATCTGCCATCGGGGAGGAACCGGTAGGCGAGAGTGGCGTCACCGCCCACACTCTCCCAGGCACCGAGCAGCTCGGCCGGAAGTATCCCCTCGTCCGTCCCGCGCGGCTCCGCCGAGGATGCGGTTGAGCCGGTGGGTGAAACCGTTGCCGACGGCCGGCTCGGCACAGGGCTTTCCGTGGACGAACAGGCAGTCACACCACCCATGAGCAGCGCCAGCGCAAACCCCGCACATCGTGTGATCTCGGTACGCACCGGGGTGCCCTCCTGGGGTACGTACATTAACCAATCCTCACGTAACTGAACTCTCCGTCAAACTGATCAATGACCGTCAGCACATCTACGACACTTGATTGTTGAATACCCCAACGGGCCATTCTTTCCTGACGCCTGACCGGCCCCTCGACCCTGACCGGCCGCAGCAGAAGGAGGCTTGCTCCGCCGCCGACGCAGTACCCAACCTCCCGGAACGACGGGATAGCGGTGACACGCTCGTGGACGAGTTCGTAGGTGCTGTCCGCAAACAACGTCAACCGATAGCCCGACTTGCCGCCTTCTCCGCCACTCCATACCCCGACAAGCGGCTTAGGGACCATGCCCGGCGGCCGTGGGGGCGTTACCGGTACCGGCTGCGCAGCGGTCGTCCCGGCGGCGCCACTCGAAGGTGCTGTTCCCGGGCCAGCTGGCAACCCCGTCCGCTGGTCGATCGTGCTCGAATTCCAGCCGGAACCGGTTGGCGGCCGCGCGCTGCCCTCACTGCAGGCAGCAAGAGAAAATAGCAAAATCAGCAGGCTGGAGACGGCTCCACCAACTGTGATTTTTCGAGCTGACAGCCAGCCCCTGTCCGCATAAAAAAGACTCTCCAACCGCATACCTACACCGCCCGTCCAGCGCATTCTCGGCAGCTGCCGCCACATGCCGCAAAAAGTACAGGGCAAGGCGGCATCCAGCGAGGCCAACCTGAGAGCGTTCCCAGCCCGCTGGCGCCGATCCGGCCACCCGGCGCGACGAACGGGAGTGACTTACTGCGAATGGCGGGCAGAATTACTCCGAATGCGGGGCAAGACCCTCACCGCGTTGGCACGACTCCAACCACGGGCTTCGCGCTGCCAAGCCAGACCCGTACCAGCGTGGGTAAACCCTGTGGGATAGCCACATCTATCTGCTGAAACAGGACTTTGCCGGGCCCTGGGTCATGCCCCTCCTCCGGCATCACCACCACGCCGTCGTGATCCACGCCCGCACGTGTCCACCAGGGGTGTCGGGCGTAGCCTGTCGCTCGCACCCTTCACCGGAGTGTTCCGCCCCCGGGTAGCTCCCGGGGGCAACCGGTGAGGGTCCCTTACTCCGGTGGAGGAAGTGGTGCTCGGTGGATCTTGACGACGCGCGGACGATCGGCCAGCGGTTGCGGCGGGTCCGCAAGGCTCGGCGTAAGCCACTGGTGGTGGTCGCGGGGCTGGCCGGGATGAGCAAGTCGAAGCTGGACCGGATCGAGCGCGGCGAGGTCGCCCTGGACAAGCTCTCCGACATCGTGGCGCTGGCGAACGCGCTGCAGATCGCCCCGGGTGATCTGATGCGGCTGCCGGTGCCCGCCCCGGCCAACGGGCACACCGATTCCGCCACCGACGAGGTAAGGCTGGCACTGATCGCGGTCAGCGTTCGTCGGCCTGGTGGGCAGATGGTCCCGGTGGAGGTGCTGGCCTCCCGCGTGAGCGCGGTGCAAGCCGCTCTGCATGAGTGCCGTCAGGCTGAGCTGGCGTCGATGCTGCCCGGGGTGATCCGGGATGTGCACACCAGCCTGGCTGCCGGGCGTGATGTCGCCGGGCTGCTCGACCTGGCGGTGCTGCTGCATGCGCAGGGTGTCAGCCACTGGCTGCGGATCGCGGGTGCTTCGGTGGACCTGCGCCGGGACAACGACGTCACGCTGGCCTACCAGCTCGCCGGGCGGCGGGACACTCCGGCCGCCCTGGGTCTCGTCGTGTCCCGGGCCAGCAAGGTGCTGCTGGATTCGGGAGCGTTCGAGCTGGCTAAGGCCGAGCTCAGGGCCGTCGAGGTGCCCACCACGACCCCGGAGTCACTGCAGCTCGCGGGTGCGCTCGCGCTGTCCCAGTCCCAAGCTGCGGCCGCCGCTGGCCAGTGGGCCGATGTGGAGGCGGCTTTGGAGTATGCGGCGGAGCTGGCGACGCGTACCGGGGAGGGCACCGCGTACGGGCTGGGGTTTGGTCCCACCAACGTGGGGTTGTGGCGGATGGAGGCACTGCTGGAGGCCGGGGACCATGAGCGGGTCGCGGCGCTGGCGAGGGATCTGAACCCGGACGCGCATCCCTACCGGTCGCGCCGGTCCTCCTACTGGCGTGACTATGGCCGGGCACTGGCCCGGATGCGGGGGCGCCACGACGACGCCGTGATCGCCTTCCACCGTGCCGAGCAGATCCATCCGCACCGCGTGCAGCGCGACCCCTTCGCCCGGGAGGTGCTCGCCGAGTTGCTGCTGCGGTCACCGCGCGGCGCGGTGGGCCGGGAACTGCACGGGATGGCCTACCGGGCGGGACTGCCGATGTAGCCCATCTGGGAGAGCACTCCCGGCGGCGGGATATCCGCCGCTAGTGCAGCACCGCGTTAATCCTTCGGGGGGTTGATCCAGGCGCTGGGATCGGCGAGGTAGAGGCCTAGGGCGCAGTCGAGGGCTTGTTCGGGTGTGCCCGATGGGCTGCCGTCGGGCAGCCAGTTGTTTTCGTAGGTTTCGCTGCTGGCCCGGTAGAGCGCGAAGCCCCAGTCGGTGTCTGAGCCCAGGTAGCGCAGCTGACACAGGGGGAGTTGGTCGTCGCCGGGCAGGTGGGCGGTGACGTAGCCGTAGCCGCCGCGCCAGGTGATGGTGATCTCTTCCAGTTGTGGCCAGCGCTTCGAGGCGTGGAAGTCCAGATGACCGGCGATGTAGGTCTTCAAGCGTGCAGAAGGGACCGGCATGGCCCCATGATGGCGAACCGATACCGGTCGCCGCTCGGCGTGTCGCCACCCGTTGTGA
>JBOHFG010000273.1:0-5207 GCA_050699575.1 Pseudonocardiaceae bacterium | reverse complement strand
TGGGTCATCCGGGCCAGCTGCCCGGCGCCCACCATGCCGACGACCGGCAAGCCAGTACGAGGATCCATGAGTGAGTGATCTTATCTGGCATCCTCGGGATGTGTGACCAGCTCTCCTCTCCGCTGTCGAGTTCGGGAACCGCAGAGCCCTCAGGATCGTCAGCCCACATCGGGGAGTTGCGTGGGCGTGAGACTCTCCCTCCGTGGGATCGACGGGAGACCGACATGAGCGACGAACAGCAACCAGTTCACGACGACGCGAGCGGTCCGGCGTGGGAGCGGCTGGAGGATCAGCTCGGCTGGTACGACCGCAAGAGCATGGCCGCCCAGAAAGCGTACAATCGGGTCAAGCTCGGCCAGCTCATCGTCGGCGCCACGGTGCCAGTCGTAGCCGCCCTGCAGGCGGCTGCCGCAGTCACCGCCACGCTCGCCGCGTTCGTCGTCGTCGCTGAGGGCGCTCAGCAACTGTACCAGTGGCAGACGAAATGGGTACTGTACCGCTCCACCGCAGAGTCCCTTAAGCACGAGAAGTACCTCTACCTCGCCGGGGCTGGCCCCTACAGCACAGCCGACCGGCATCGCGTGCTCGCAGAACGCCTTGAAGGCTTGATCTCGCAAGAACATGCCAAATGGACGGAAAGTCGCCTGCAAGACAAGCAGCCCTCTCCGACCGAGTCAAAACACATCTAGTGGATGTACACTGTGCTGGCCGGTGCACGGAAGAAGAGCGTTGGCAGCTACAGCGAGTGACCGCCGGGGCCCTCCGCCATGACCAAAACTGACTCCGCCGACCACACCTGCGGAGACGTGACCGGTGGGCGTATCAGCGTGCCGTCGTAGCGGCTCTGCTAGAGGAGACCACGCCGCTAACTACAAGGAGGAGCAATGACGGTTACCTGCGAGCTGGCCGAGCGGACCCGGATTCGCGCCTATCGCGCTCAACAGTATGTGTTGATCATCGCTGAGGGCGAGCTGCCACGCCCGGTTTCGACGTCGACATCACCCGAAGTCCGTTGCTAATCTTTCCTCCGCAGTTCAACGTGATGCGCTGTCCGCGACCAGGCATCTGGCCCCAGCACGTGACTCCCTACCGCTACGCTGAAACAGTCCAGTTCCCCGCGGACCAGCCCACGGTAACAGTTCATCACGCCGATGGCATTGACCAGATCGACATCGAGCCCTGCGGCGCGGAACTTTCCTCCTACACACAAGCCCTCAGCGGAGATGCCGACCGGCAGTGCCCGCCGGGCGCCGACAAGGCCACCGGATTTTCCAGAAATCTCAGTTTCGACGAAGCTTTCGCAAACGCACGGGCCAACCTTCCGCCATTTACGACCAACGTCGCAGACGCTTTGGAAACGATCCGAGTAGTCGAGATCGGTGGCCTGTTCGGCGGCTTTGCCGGCTTCAACGACCTGTTCGTCCGCATCTGCCGCACACACGACTAAGCAATCCAGGATCCGCACGTGTAGACCACTATGGCAAGATTGACAGGGGGCGATCACGACGACGTCATCGGACAACCCGCCCCACCGCTACCAATCCCCTAAAAATTGGGATTATTCGGACATCAACGATAGGAAGCAAGGCGACAAGCGGCATTCCGGATATGATGCGTTTATCTCCTACAGTCACGCACTCGACGGCGCCCTAGCACAGGCGCTGCAAACCGGGTTGGAGCGGTTTGCGAAACCCTGGTATCAACAGCGGGCCCTGCGGATCTTCAGGGACACCACAAGCCTGTCCGCCAACCCGGGCTTGTGGTCCTCCATTGAAAAAGCACTGGCTTCCTCGGCGTGGCTGATGCTGATGGCCTCGCCGGATGCAGCACGTTCACCATGGGTCGAGCGCGAAGTCGCGTGGTGGCTGGCTAACAAGTCACCGGAACGCTTGCTGGTGGTACTCACCGAGGGCGAATTCGCTTGGAACGACGCCCCCGGACACGATGACGGGTCGACAGCGGCGCTGCCACCCGCACTGCGCGGCGCCTTCGTTGAGGAACCCCGCTGGGTGGACCTGCGCTGGTTGCACGACGTGAACCAGGTGGACCAGTCCAACCCACGGCTGCGGGAATGCGTGGCCGACGTCGCCGCAGCCGTGCACGAGGTTCCCAAGGACGTGCTCGTGGGTCAGCACATCCGCGAGCACCGCCGCACCATGAGGCTGGCTCGTAGTGGCGCCACAGCCCTGGCAATACTGTTGATTGCGGCGGTAGTGGCCGCAGTGCTCGCAGTAGTCCGGGGAAACCAGGCCGTTGCGGCTCAGCACACGGCCATTGCCCGGGGCATGGTGACTCAGGCCGACCGGATCCGCGACCAGGATCCCCGGAGTGCTCTTCAACTCGGCGTTGCCGCCGATCAGCTCGACGCCAGTCCGCAGACCCACGCAAGCCTCCAGCAAACTCTCGCCTCAACCTCCCACTTCAGGACTCTTCGCAGCCACACCGGCGCGGTGTTCGCCGTGGCCTTCGCCTCGGACGGGGCCACCCTGGCCACCGCCAGCACCGACCGCACCGTCAGATTATGGGATCTCAGTGACCGGGACCGACCCCACCCACTCGGCCAACCCCTCACCGGCCACACCGACGCGGTGCACGGGGTGGCCTTTGCCCCCGACGGACGCACCCTCGCCACCACCAGCACCGACCGCACCGTCAGGTTGTGGGATGTCAGCGACCGGGACCGGCCCCGCCCGCTGGGCCAGCCCCTGACCGGCCACACCGGCGGTGTGTACTACGTAGCGTTTACCCCGGACGGACGCACCCTGGCCACCACCGGCAGCGATCAGACAGTCAAATTGTGGGATCTCAGTGACCGTGACCGACCCCACCCACTTGGCCAACCACTGACCGGCCACACCGGTGCGGTGCACAGGGTGGCGTTTGCCCCCGACGGACGCACCCTCGCCACCAGCAGCACCGACCACACCGTCATCTGGTGGGATGTCAGCGACCGGGACCGACCCCACCCACTCGGCCAACCACTGACCGGCCACACCGGCCTGGTGTACGGGGTGGTGTTTGCCCCCGACGGACGCACCCTCGCCACCACCAGCACCGACCACACCGTCCGACTATGGGACCTCAGCGACCGGAACCGACCCCACCAGCTAGGCCAACCACTCACCAGCCACACCAACGCGGTGAACGGAGTGGCGTTTGCCCCCGACGGACGCACCCTCGCTGCCGGCAGCGCCGACCAGACCATCATCTTGTGGGATCTGCCCCGTCCCAACAGGTTCCCCGGCAGTGAGGTGCGGGAAGCGTGCCTCACCGCCGGCGGGCCGCTGGACAAAGCGACGTGGGAACAGTATGCGCCCGGCGTCAGCTACCAGGACACGTGTGCTAACCGTTGATGGGCATCGGCTGGGCACGAAGACTCCTCCATACGGTTCGTACACTTCGGCGGTGTCCATAGTCGATGCCGTGCTCATCCGGATTCCGCAGCCCTACCGCGACATCGCCGTCCGCCACCGCGAGCTGGTGAAGTTCGCCCTGGTCGGCGGGATCACCTACATCGTGGACATCACGCTGTTCACCCTGCTCAAGACCACTGTGTTGGAAACCAAGCCGGTCACCGCCAAGATCGTGGCGGTGCTGGTGGCGACGATCGTGTCCTACATCCTCAACCGGGAGTGGTCCTTCCGCACCCGGGGCGGCCGGGAACGCCACCACGAGGCCGCACTGTTCTTCCTGGTCTGCGGCATCGGAACAGTAATCAACGCCGCTCCCTTGTGGGTCTCACGGTACGTACTGCACCTGCAAGTCCCCGCCGTCAGCCTGCTCACGCAGGAGGCCGCCGACTTCGCCAGCGCCAACGTGATCGGAACCCTGCTGGCAATGATCTTCCGGTGGTGGGCCTTCCGTCGGTACGTCTTCCCCGACCAAAACGCGCGCCGCCAAGTCGTCAGCCAGCCGGCTTGAAAGGCTCAGCGGTGGAGCGGAGCCGCTGCTGATGCTACCTGGTGCAGCGTGGCATTCATTTGACGACCACTGCTGACGCCATTAAGATCATCGTCCCGCTTACCCATATGGCGTTCACCAGACTACAGAGAGCGTCAATATGCCCGAGACTTTCGTCCTGATCACCGGCGCCTGGCATGGCGGTTGGGCCTGGCGGCCGGTCGCCGAGCACCTGCGCGCCTCGGGCCACCGGGCGTTGACCCCTACGCTGCCCGGTCTCGCCGACGGCGACGACCCGACCCGTTACCGCCTCAGCGACGTCGTCGACTTCGTGGTCGACTACGTGGAGCGCGACGACCTGCACGACGTGACGCTGGTCGGTCACCGCTGGGGCGGCTACCCGATCACTGGAGCAGCCCCGCGGTTGGCCCCGCGGCTACGTAAGCTCGTATACGGGAGTGGGTTCGTGCCCGCCAACGGCGTTCCGTTACTTGATGAAGTGCCCCCGCACTACGTCGAGCTGTTCACCCACCTGGCGGCCACCTCGGGTGACAACACCGTGGCGCTTCCCCTCGCGGTGTGGCGAAGCCGGTTCATGCAGGACGCCGGCGAGGACGTGCAGCGCATGATCCACAGCCTGCTGGTGCCCCAGCCGATGCAGTACTTCGCCGAGACCGTCCCCGCTCTCGATCTCGGTGCCCTCGGTGTGCCCGTGAGCTACGTCATCACCACCGACGACATCGCGCTGCCACCTGGGGAATGGGAGTGGACCCCCCGCTTCCCCATGCGTCTTGGCGTGACACCGATCGAAGCACCCGGCAGCCATGAAGCCTGCTTCACCCGCCCCGCCGAGCTTGCCAGCGCCCTGCTCAACGCCTGACCAGGTTTGTCTGTGGGCCATAACCACCGGGTGGTGCTTCGCCCCTGCTAGCTGACCGCGCCGGGGGCCGCAGCCGACGGTGACCGATGGCGGCGGCCAGTTGTTGTGCGCCTACTACCCGAGGGTGTCGTTCGACCAGGCTCGTGGCGATGGCGCAGATGGCGGGCCGGTCGCGGACCTCGCCTGGTGCCTGACGGTGCGCAGCGAGCAGCGCCCGGGTGGTCTGCTCGGGGTTGCCGCGTTGCCACCAAGCTCGGGCCAGGTCGGCGTGGAGACGCCCGCGGCGTTCCGGCATGGGGATCGGTCCCGTCGAGTTCACGGCGACGACCCTGGGGAGAACCTGCTCTCCAACCACGCTTCAGCGCACCACGCCGGTGTCCGGCCGTGGCGGGCTGATCAGCTCATCGACCCGCGGTACCCGCAGGTA
>JBOHFG010000272.1:0-12197 GCA_050699575.1 Pseudonocardiaceae bacterium | reverse complement strand
CCTCGGCCAGTTCCGGGAACTGGGTGCGGATGGTCGGCAGACGCAGCATCCGGCAGGCCTGGTCGACCGCGGCGTCGGCGGCTTGCTCGGTCATCCCGCGGCGGCGGGGACTGTTGCGTTGGTGGATGACAGCTTCAGGCAGGCTGAGCTGATGCGCCACCGCCGTCGTCGGTCTGCGCGAGGGCGTTATCGTATTGCGCATGAGTGTGCAGCCGAGCGATCGACTCGCCGATGATACCCTACCGCCGTTGGCGGGGCCGGATGCGAGCGATGACGAGCGTGACGCGGCGATCTTGGCTCGGATGGTGGCCCGCTACGGCGCGCCGTCCCTGGAGCATTACCGCCGGATCTACGCCCAGGCTGGGATTCCCTGGCCGGGAGACGAGGAGATCCGCCGTCTTCACCCGGTCGCGGCCGAGTCTGCGGCGTGATCGGGGGCAAGGTTCTCGACGCCTCCGCGCTGGCTGCGTTGGTTCGCGGCTATCAGTCCATGGTGGCCTGGATCTCCGTCGCCAAGTCGACAGGGATCGTGTTCTATGTGCCGTCGCTGGCGTTGACCGAGGTCCGCGCCGTGCGCCCGGACGCCGGTCCGGCGTTGGCCGAGCTGCTCGGCCATTCCGTGGTCGTGCTCGGCGAGCTCGACGCCGCCACCGCCAATGCCGTGGACCGGCTGCTCGATGAAGCTGGCATGTTCGACGCTCTCGCCGGTCACGTTATTCAAGTGGCCCGAGGACGGGGGTGGCCAGCGCTATCATCCGACCCGGGTCGGCTACACCGCATCGACCCCGACCTGGAAATCACGCCCGCCTGAACCGATCACCCGAGGTGGGACTGATGGGGCCCAACGGCTTGACATCCATAGGGGCATCAGTCGGCACTGTAGGAGACGGGGCTTGAGCAACAACGGAACGAAAAGTGGCGGTAGTACTGAATGTGGATGCATCGATGCTGGTCAGCGCCGCGTGTCGGGGATGTGCTCGCCGGTGATGAGGTGAGAACCTCACCTCGAGCGCACCCTTGTGACCAGCGGTAACACCGCTTACCGCCACTTTTCGTTCCGTTGTTGCTCAAGCCCCGTCGCTGCCTGGCGAGATCTCTGACCGGCTCTACCGGCGGGTGATCGCCATCCGGGACGGACTCCTCGCGCTCCAGCCCTACCGCGATCCCGCCGACACCCGCGAGCACCGCGACCAGGCTGATGCCGCCGGCCTCACCGGCTGGCGTCACCCGGCTGCCATTGAGGCGGCCGATATCCGTGTTGCCCTACACCGGAGGCGACACGATATGCCGCCCTCCGGGTACTCGGTCGAAGGGGACGCAATCACTCAGCACGACGACCTGACAAGTGAACTCCGCTGGCTCACCCAGGTGTCCGACGCGCTCACCCGCGATGAGCTGCGCTGAGTCCAGCAGAGCTAATGACCGGCACCGAACTTAAACCGTCCCCGCAACGTCCACTGCCCCTCGAAAGCCCCCAGCCACGCCTCACGCAGCTCAGCCGAAATCGGTAGCTGCGCGCTCACTTGCTGCTCGATCGTCACGGCCGTCTCCTCCGAGCAATGCATGGCAACCGTCAGGTGCGGCTCGACGTCCCCGTAGACCCCCTCATAGGGCACCACCTCAGGCCACCGGTGACGCGTCTTGCTCACAAGCTCTGTCAGCCCATCACTCGGATCCGGAAGCAGGGCCACGAACCCGTCGCGGCGGTAGCACGCCGTGAACTGAACCGGCATCGGCGCCTGCTCGTCGAACATCTCGCCCAGCGCACTGGTGACCCGTTCATCGACCTCAGCCGCAGCAACGAACGGATACAACAGCGACACATGCGCCGGCACCCCCTCGCGCACCGTCCCCGGATAACGAGTTCCCACCGACGCCAGCAGCGCATCCGCCGCCGGCACCGGGATCACCAGACCAGTCTGACCATTTGTCGGCATGGCCCCCTTCTACAACGACCAGGTTGCCCACGACAGGCTGGGGTGTCAGTCATCGAAATAGTTCCACACCTGGAGTCGCCGCCACGCACCCGCAGATCCCGCTGCTGCCAGACCGGCCGGCTCCGGAAGTGCCACCTAAACCACGGTGTCGCCTGTCGGGGAGGTGAAGCCGATCAGCTGGTGTACCACGCTGATCGAGCGATCCGCCGGCGGATTGTGGCAGGGGTGCGGATATCGGCCAGCGCTGCCAGATACAGTGCCACCGGCATCGTCTGGGCCGGCAGCGCATCCCGCGGCGGAACTTGCTCGGCGCACCACACCCGAAACTGCGCCATGTCACTGGCGTAGGCATTCAGCACGCTAGTCGCCCGAGAACCCTCGGCCAGCTGGCGAGCCGAGTCTCACAGTGCCTCCGCGGCCCTCGCCACCTCCCTGGTGTTCGGGGGAACCAGCTCGCTCACGGGCCGCTCCCCTCGCCGGTTTCTTTTCTCATCGTCGCTGGACAGGTGTCTATCAACTTTGCTGCGGTGATCAGGGGCAATGCGGTGGCTGCGAGAGATGCTGACGAGGCGGAACCCACGGGATATCCCACAACCGAGCTATGGTGCGGTTTCTCTCCACCCGCTGGCCGGATTGTCTCTACCGGTGTGGTGGTGTGTCCATGGCGAACCCGCGCGGGGACCCCGAGCCCCACGCAGAACCGTCGCTACGCGACCGCCCTGCGGGCGGCCATGCACACACCACCACACCGGCTGAGGCGGCCTGGGATCGGGTGAGGGGGTGGCCTGGCGATCAGGTCACGCCACCCCCGGGCCTGTCCAGCTCAGTTGAGCACCCGATGAGGTCGACACGTGACCAACGATCTTGTGAAAACTGATGCTAAGGAGCCGGGCTGGCTGTAGGGCAGGTGACCGGGGTCACGGTTGCGTATGTTGAGTGACCGTGTCCGGGGACGGGGATGAGAAGGGCTTCCTGACCGCGAGGCAGCTGGCGGTATGTGGCTGTTTCGACGGTGCGCCCTCTGGTGAGGAGCTTGAGCGGTTCTTTTTCCTCGATGACGAGGATCGGAAGCTCATCGCGAAGCGTCGGGGCGACGCGAGCGTCTTGGGTTTGCGCTGCAGCTGACGACGGTGCGGTTCCTTGGCACGTTCCTGGATGATCTGTTGGACGTGCCGTCGGTGGTCCTGGATGAGCTGGCGGGTCAGCTCGTGATCGCCGATCCGTCGTGTGTGAAGACGTATGTCGAACGGTCGAATACCAGGTGGGAGCATCGGCGGGAGATCTGCCGGGTTGATGGCTGGAGAGAATTCGGCAGCATTCGGGAGGAGCTGCGCAGGTGGATTGACCACCGGGCCTGCTGGATTGATGGGCACCGTGGTGCCGTTCTATAAGGGGTTCCGGTTTCCGGTAGAGATCATCAGTCACTGTGTGTAGCTGTATCACCGGTTCCCGTTCAGCTTCCGTGAGGTCGAAGAAATGATGATGGAGCGCGGTGTCGTGGTCACCTACGAGACGATCCGGGCGTGGTGTCGCAGGTTCGGGCAGATCTACGCGAGTGGGCTGCGCCGTCGCCGGGCCCGGCCAGGGATAAGTGGCATCTGGACGAGGTGTTCATCACGATCCAGGGCAAGACCCACTACCTGTGGCGGGCGGTTGACCTGGACGGGAATGTTCTGGTCACCTCCCGTCGTGACGCCAAGGCCGCTACCAGGTTCTTCCGGAAGCTGGTGAGGGGGTTGCGGTCCGTGCCGCGGGTGCTGGTCACCGACAAGCTGGCCAGCTATGGGGTGGCCCACCGGCGGCTGATGCACAGCGTGGAGCATCGCCGATCGAAGTATCTGAACAATCGGGCCGAGAACTCGCACCAGCCCACCCGGGCACGAGAACGCGCGATGAAACGATTCCGATCCGCCGGGTGTGCCCAGCGTTTTCTGTCCGCCTTCAGTGGAATATCACCCCATTTCCGGCCCCGCCGCCACCGACTCACCGCAACCCAGTACCGACACGAGATGACCACCCGATTCACCACCTGGAACCAGGTCACCAAAATGGCCCCGGCAGCCGCCTGACCACGGCGCCATAGCCACCCCATCCTGACCCACGACATCCTCATCACGCCCGACACCCAACAACTTGACAATGCCCATAGAGGCATCAGCCCACCTTTTGTATGCCTGATCCGGGGCGTCTGAGAGGTTGCCTGTATCGTCCACCGTGACGATACAGTGACAGGGGGTGACCGTGGCTCGCGTCTTCATTAGCTATGCCAGTCCGGACCGGGCAATAGCCGACGAGGTGGCGAGTTGGCTGCAGGCGGGGGGTCACGAGCCGTTCCTCGACCACGACCCTCGCAACGGGATCAGTGTCGGCGAGGACTGGGAACAGCGTCTGGACGGCGAACTCCGGCGGGTCAACGCGTTGATCGGTGTGGTCACGTCATCGTTTCTGGCGTCGACCTGGTGCTCGGTTGAGGTGGCGACCGCGCGTGCGGTCGGCTGCCGGCTGATGCCGTTGCACGCGGAGGCCGACGTGGTGCACCCGCTGATGCAACGTCTGCAATACGTCGACTACCAGGCTGATCCCCGACAAGCCCGAGACCGAGTGCTCCAGGCGGTGCGACTGCTGGATAACGGGGGCGAGACGTGGCGGGAGGGCGACAATCCCTTCCCCGGGTTGGAGCCGTTCACTGCGGCGCTGAGCCGGGTGTTTTTCGGTCGCGCGGATGAGGCTCGCGAGGTCAGCAACCGATTGCGCGCGATGAGTAGCACCGGCGGGATGCTGGCTATCGTCGGGCCGTCTGGCTGTGGGAAGTCGTCGCTTCTCAACGCCGCGGTGGTGCCACTGCTCGACACCGACCCAGCATGGTTAACAGTGCCCTCACTGGTACCGGGAACCGATCCACTGCCCGAGCTGGCCCGGGCCCTGGCCGCCACCGCCATCCGTCTGGAGTTGAGCTGGTCAGCCAACGACGTCCGCAGCATGCTTGAAACCGACACCGATGGCCTCCGCCGCGTGGCCTATGACCTGCTGGCCGCCGGCCCGGCCACGCACCCGCGGCGGCTGCTGGTGTCGGTTGACCAGGCCGAGGAGTTGTTCACCCGGACAACCCCGGATGCCCTTCAACGATTCGCCCAACTGCTTCGCGACGCCATGACCGGCCCGGTGCATGTGGTCGCGGCGATACGGTCGGAGTTCCTCGACGACCTCCGTAATCTCCCCGCGCTGATCGGCCGCCGGCTCGAGGCCCATGTGTTGAGCCCGATGGACCGGGAGATGCTGCGCGACGTCATCGAGGGGCCCGTCAGGGTGGCGAGGCTGCGCCTCGACAACGGACTATCGCCTCGGCTGGTCGCTGACACTGGCAGCGGGGAGGCCCTCCCGTTACTCGCCTTCACCCTGCGTAGGCTTGCTGACGGCCTGCCCGCCGGAGGCATGTTGACTCTGGCCCGCTACCACGAACTCGGCGGTGTCCGCGGTGCGCTGACTCAACACGCCGACACTGCGCTCGGCGAGGCTGTGCGGGCCAGCGGTCTGACTGAACGTGAGGTCCTGGCTGGGCTCACTCGCCTGGTCACCGTCGACGACACTGGACGACGCGCTCGACGCCGGATCAAATTCACCGGCCTTGCCCAGCCACTGCGCGTCGCGCTGCACGTCTTCGTCGACCGCCGCCTGCTGCTCAGCGACACCGACAACGACGGCCAAGTCTGGCTCACCGTGGCCCACGAGGCCCTGCTCACTGGGTGGCGCCCCCTGGACACCGCTACCGCCGACATCACCAACGCTCTGCGCACTGCCCGGGCACTCGAACAAGCAGCCGCAGACTGGAACAACGCTGGTCAGCCCGCGCATTACCTCTGGGACCGAGAACGGCTTACCGCCACCCGGACCACCTTGGAGATAGCCGACAGCAGCGGTGATAAACTCGCTGCGTCGCTCCTCGTTGAGCTCGACGACGAAGCGTTGGCGTTCCTTGATGCCACTAGTCGGCGCGTCCGCGCCACTCAGGTGCGA
Source organism: Pseudonocardiaceae bacterium (assembly GCA_050699575.1). Taxonomy (GTDB): domain Bacteria; phylum Actinomycetota; class Actinomycetes; order Mycobacteriales; family Pseudonocardiaceae. Next base: position 6,246 of record JBOHFG010000272.1, on the reverse strand, counting down.
GAGCGGCGTCGCCGCACCCGCACCATTACCGTGCTCTCAAGCCTGCTGGCGCTCGCGCTGATCGCCGCAGGCATCGCAGTCTGGCAACAGCAACGAGCAAGCGATGCCCAGCGCACTACTATTGCCCGGGGAATGGTGGCTCAGGCGGAAAGGATCCGTGACAGCGACCCCCGGGGTGCCCTTCAACTCGGCATCGCAGCCAGGCAATTCGACGCCAGCCCGCAGATCCACGAGAGTCTCCTACAGACCCTTACCTCAACCTCCCACTTCAGGACTCTTCGCGGCCACACTAGCGCGGTGCGTGAGGTGGCATTTTCCCCGGACGGACGCACCCTGGCCACCGTCGCCGAGGACCGGACCGTCAGGTTGTGGGACGCCAGCGACCGCGACCGGCCCCACCAGCTCGGCCAACCACTCACCGGCCACACCGGCCAGGTGAACGGAGTGGCGTTTTCCCCCGACGGGCGCACCCTCGCCACCGGCGGCGACCGGACCGTCAGGTTGTGGGACGTCAGCGACCGCGACCGGCCCCACCAGCTCGGCCAACCACTCACCGGCCACACCGGCGCAGTAGACGCTGTGGCGTTTTCCCCCGATGGGCGCACCCTCGCCACCGCCAGCAACGACCAGACTCTCAGGTTGTGGGACGTCAGCGACCGCGACCGGCCCCACCAGCTTGGCCAACCACTCACCGGTCACACCGGCGCAGTAAACGGAGTGGCGTTTTCCCCCGATGGGCGCACCCTCGCCACCGCCAGCGCCGACCAGACCGTCATTTGGTGGGATCTCAGCTACAGGCCCCGGCAGCTGAGCCAGCCACTCACTGGCCACACCCACAGGTTGAACGAGCTGGCGTTTTCCCCCGATGGCCGCACCCTCGCCACCGCCAGCAACGACCAGACTCTCAGGTTGTGGGACGTCAGCGACCGCGACCGGCCCCACCAGCTCGGCCAACCACTCACCGGTCACACCGGCGCAGTAAACGGAGTGGCGTTTTCCCCCGATGGGCGCACCCTCGCCACCGGCGGTGATCAGACCGTTAGGTTGTGGGACGTCAGCGACCGCGACCGGCCCCACCAGCTCGGGCAACCCTTGACCGGTCACACCAATGATGTGAACGCTGTCGCGTTTGCCCCCGACGGGCATACCCTCGCCACCGTCGCCGACGACTGGACCCTCAGATTGTGGGACGTCAGCGACCGCGACCGGCCCCACCAGCTCGGCCAACCCTTGACCGGTCACACCAAGGCGTTATACAAGGTAGCGTTTTCCCCGGATGGGCGCACCGTAGCTACCGCTAGCGTTGATCGGACCGTTAGGTTGTGGGACGTCAGCGACCGCGACCGGCCCCACCAGCTCGGGCAACCCTTGACCGGTCACACCAATGATGTGAACGCTGTCGCGTTTGCCCCCGACGGGCACACCCTCGCCACCGCCAGCAACGACCAGACCGTCAGGTTGTGGGACGTTAGCGACCGAGACCGGCCCCACCAGCTCGGCCAACTCTTGACCGGCCACACCAACGCGGTGTACGGGGTGGCGTTTTCCCCCGACGGGCACACCTTGGCCACTGGTAGCGGCGACCAGACCGTCAGGTTGTGGGACCTCACCGACCGAGACCGGCCCCGCCGCTTAGGCCAACCACTCACCGGCCACACCAGTGATGTGAACGCTGTGGCATTTACCCCTGACGGCCATGCCCTCGCCACCGCCAGCAACGACCAGACCGTCATCTTGTGGGATCTGCCCCGCTTCGACAGGATCCCTAGCGGTGAAGTGCGAGAAGCCTGTCTCCGAGCCGGCGGACCGCTCGACAAGGCGATGTGGGACCAGTACGCTTCTGGCGTTAGCTACCAGGACACCTGCGTAAGCAGTTGATCGATCAGCTCGGCCATATTTGATTTCTGAAAGTCCCTGCCCAGGGACGTCATCAAAAACGCGTCGGGGATGATGTCCATATGGATGTCAAGCGGCTGAGCCCGGATCCAACGTCTGAATTCTGAGTGATCATTTATGATCTTTTAATTGATCTTTACTTGGGGCTGCCCGATCGTGGGCGTGGAGTATCTGGGGTGTCGTTAACGAAGCTGCTATGAGGTGCCAAGTACGCTGTTTTTACTGGTCGGCGAGGCTGAGTCAAGCGCGTCTGTAAACGATTCCGTACCTCACGCGATGATCAGTTACTAAGACGCTGAGCAGAGGAAATACCACCACCTGGCACCTGGTAGCAGCTTCGTTAACGACACCCCTACCTAGAGGCCCATAGGGGCATCAGTGCCCCGACGCGTTGAGTTTCTGGTAACAATTTCCCCGGACACGGCTAGGGCAGCTCGAAATGTTGGTAGTCGATCGGGTCGGTCCAGTGGCCGCCCCAGGTCCAGCCACGGTCGGTAAATGCCAGAACTGTCTGGTCGCCGTCGTGCAGCAGACCGGGATCCCTCCTCGTCCGATCGAGGTATGGCCCACCGTTTTTGGGCTGCACGCCATTGGCGTCATGGTAGGGGTTGATAAGCGGGTTGATGTCGATTGCGCGGCCGTAGGCATGATAGGACCAGCGGCCGGTGTTCGGGATATCACGGCAGTTGTAGCCAGAGGTGTTGTTGTCCTCCATGGACAGCTCGTCGTCGGCATTGGCATAATGGTCGGGGGTGAGCATCTTCGCGATCGGGTACCGCATCTGGTAAAGCTGACCGAAAATCGTGATCAACTTGTCGACCCGGTCAGCGTTGACCACCAGCTGTCCCTGGTGCGCTTGCCCGTCCATGCCGATATAGGACAGCACGATCATCCGCAACTGATCGGGCACGACCGGGCATCCTGGGTGCCAGGTCAAGCCGAGTTCCTTGGCGGTGACTGAGTGAGTGGTCGCGGAGAACGGCGGCAACGGCTTCCCAACACAAGCTGCAGCCGGAATCGCCGCAGCTATACCTAACAGCGCGGCAAGGGTAACACGTAATGGTCGCACCCATTCAGTATCGCACAAAATGGTGACATGCTTATCCGTGCAGCTCAAGGCCGCTGGCATCGCTCTGGAGTTCCTGACTGGCGAGCTGCAGGGGTCGCACGAGAGACCGACCAAAACCGTGGGAGATCAACTGTTCGAGCACCCGGTGGTGATGCTCTAGGCCACAAGCTCGACCGGGCCGCTGTGATGGGTGAAGCCGGGATGCCAGCGGGCGAAGTCAGTGGTCAGGTCGTCGTTGAGGACACGGGTGCGGACCTGCAGGAACAGCTGGGCGCCCTGCGGTGACCAGCGCATCTGCTGCTTCTTGACCAGATCTATTGACCGAACTACGGCGCGACACGCCGACATGGTGATGCTGCTTGCCCGCCGGTGATCGATAAAACTCACCCACTTTGGTTACGAAAGGTGGGTGCAGGTTGTTCGCGGATGTTGAGCGGGGCATCGGCTCGATCCGACTGCCGCGGTGGGGCCGGGTTGTACCGGCCGAGGGCGTGGTGCCGTGGCTGGTGGTCGGCGATGATGGCGTGCCGGTCGAGCCGATCCGCCGGTATCTGACCGATTTCGTTGCCCGGGTTAACAGCGCCGGGTCGGTCCGCAGCTACGCCTATGGCCTGATGCGCTGGTGGCGGTGGTTGATCGTCGTGGATGTGCAGTGGGACAAGGCGACCCCGGCCGAGGCCCGCGACCTGGTCTTGTGGCTCAAGCAGGCCCGCAAGCAACGCCGGCGGCGGCCGCGCTCGAGGTCGATCACGACCGCCGGCACGATCAATCCAGTCACTCGCAAGCGGCACCTTGGCGACCAGTACGAGCCCACCACCGTGCGGCACTCCAACGCTGTGGTGCGCGCCTTCTACGAGTTCTGGATCGAGGATGTCGGTGCTGGTCCGTTGATCAATCCGGTTCAGCTCGACCGGTGTGGCCACCGGCCCAACGCGCACCACAACCCGCTTGAGCCGTTTCGTCCCGAAGGACGGATCCGCTACAACCCGAAGATCCCTAAGCGTCAGGTGCGCGAGATGCCGGATGACCAGTGGCGAGACGTGTTCGCGGGGCTACGGTCCAACCGGGACCGGGCGATCCTGGCCACCACGGTCAGCAACGGCGCCCGCGCGGCCGAGGTCCTCGGGGTCCGGGGGGTGGACCTGGACTGGGGTGACCAGCTCGTGCGGGTCATCCGCAAAGGCACCGGGGCCGAGCAGTGGCTGCCGGCCAGCGCGGAGGCGTTCGTCTGGATCCGGCTCTACCTGGCAGACCTTGGTGACCCGCTCGATCCCCATGAGCCGCTGTGGTGGACGCTGCGCCGCCGTGACCGCGGTGGTGGTCTACGGCGGCAGCCGCTGAACTATGACGCCCTGCGGGCGGTGTTCCGCCGGGTCAACGAACTGTTAGGCACCAACTGGACGATGCACGACCTCAGGCACACCGCGTCGCTGCGGATGGCCCGCGATGAGAACCTGTCGCTCAAGGACGTGCAGGTGATCCTTGGCCACGCCCACCTTTCCACCACCGCCGCGGTGTACATGGTGGAAGACGAGGCCCGGGTGATCCGCCGGGTCCGGCAGCATTTGGACGAGCGGGAAGCCCGCACCCGGCAACCACCCGCACCGGTCGCCACCGGCTACGACGCCACCGACCTGGAAATCCTGCTCGGAGCCAGCCCGTCGTGACGACCACACGCCCAACCGTAAATACGCCCGCGCGGACCCGGGTCCGCGCTACCGCCCACAACTTCAGGCGCCATGACGACCTGGTAGACACCGTCGTCCCTGGCGGGATCAGAGATCATCTGCCGATCAGCGCGATCCTGAGCCTGCTCCCCACACTGCCGACCTGGCCTGTCCACACCCAGTGCGGAAAACGAGCCCGAGTCGCTGATGGTGCCCGCGCCATCCTGGACTGGCTATCCACCCATCCCGGCGAGGGTTGGCAGGACCGATGGGTGGTTTCCGGCGCGGACCAAAACACCGACTGGCTCAACACGCTCATCGTCGCCGATGAGCGGCGCAGCCCCAAGACACAGCACGAGAGCCTGGCCAGTGGCCTGACAGCCTTGTTGCTCTGCCGGATCGTCCGACCCAGCTACCAGTTTCTGGCTTCCTACCGCGCCAATGTGCTCTATACGTACACCCGGCAGGTGTTCCGCCCGGATCTGTTCGCGATGATCGAACAACACGCCCGCCGGTCTCACGTCAGCCCGATCCATCTCAACTTCGCGCTTGTCCCGATCAGCAAGATCGTGCTGCACACCGGCCGTGACGTCGATCAGCTGACAGCCGAGGACCTGCTGGCCTACCGAGCGTGGTATCACCGCCGTCGCACCAAGGTCGATCCTGGTCTAGCACTGGCCTGGAGCCTGCTGCGCGAGGTCACCGACCTCGGTGAACACCGCAGGCTAGCTGATGCGGTCCGCCACGGGCAGCGACCCACTGCCGACCTGGTGGACGCCTACAACATCGAGTGCAAACCTGTCCGAGATGTGCTGGTTCGCTACCTGAACGAACGCCGACCAGTCCTCGACTACACCAGCTTCACCTGCCTAGTCGGCACGTTGGTCGGCACGTTCTGGGCCGACCTCGAACGCCATCACCCCGGCATCGACACCCTCCGCCTGCCTGAACACGTCGCCGAAGACTGGAAGCACAGGCTCAAGACGGTGACCGGCAGAAACGGCAGCAACCACCCGCGCAAGGATTACCTGGCCATCCTGATCTGCATCCGCGGCTTCTACCGCGACATCCAGGAGTGGGCTGTTCAGGACCCCTCTTGGGCCGAGTGGTCTGTGCCCAGCCCCATCCGCAAAAGCGAGACCATCGGGCATGTGAAGGCCAGAAGGAAAGTCACGGCCGAGACGCACCAACGCGTCCGCGAGCGACTACCGCACCTTCCGACCCTGGTGGATACCGCCGAACGGCACAAGGCCGATCAAGCCGCGTTCCTCGCGATGGTCAAACAGCCCCCCATCGGCGCGACGGTCAAGCACGGCGGGCGTGAGTACCGTCGAATCCAGCCTCAGGCATACGACAAGCCCTACTACCGCGACAGCCTTCCACCCGACAAAGTCGAGGACCTCACCACCGGCGAGATCATCGACGTCGGCCAACGCGAACACGAAGCGTTCTGGGCCTGGGCGGTTATCGAGGTCCTGCGGCACACCGATCCCTTCTCCGGGGCTCGGCCCTGTAGTGGAGGTTCATTCCTCGCGTTTGCGCAGCTCAATGGCTGATTGGGGAATGTTATCGAGCGCAACAGGTGTGGTGCAAGCAACTGTGTCGGTGTGTCAT
>JBOHFG010000271.1:0-45090 GCA_050699575.1 Pseudonocardiaceae bacterium | reverse complement strand
CAGTGGCTCGTAGTTGATGATCGCGGTGGCGGAGCGTTCGATGTCGATGAGCTCCTGCCACAGCTCGGGCAGCCGGGAGCCCTGTACCTGCCACCAGCCGGGCTCGGCCGCCCGGCGGACCAGCTCCAGCAGCTCCTCCCGCAGCGGCTTGGCCACCTGGTAAAAGCCCAGCAGCGCGGCCACCTCGTCAGCCACCAACCCGATCCGCCCCGTTTCGATCCGGCTGATCTTGCTGGCCGAGATGCCCAGTGCTTCCCCCACCGTCTTGCAGCTGTGCCCGGACCGGGCTCGCAACCGGCGCAGCTCGCCGGCCACCCGCCGGGACTTCACCGTCCGCCGTCCTGGCGGCATGCGCACACCCCCTTCCCATAGCTATCGTGCCCGAACCTTAGACTCAACATCGCACCACACGCACCCAACGTCACTCTATCGATATATTGCTGTCGATCTCGCAACGATGCAAGTATTTCGATGTCAAGTGCCGAATCAGGTCGGGAGGGGTTCCATGATGGAGACACAGTGGACAGTCGAGGCGGAAGGTGGCGCCGCGCCGATCACCATCACCATGCAGGTCGCGCAGATCACCGTGGCCACCGAGAACGGCGACCAGATCACCCTGGCGCCCGAGCAGCTGGAGCCGCTGGTGCACCGGCTGGACTGCCTCAACTACGACCTGACCTCCGCCAACGACTGAACGGCGGGAGTGGCTGACCAGACGCACCAAGGAGTAGATGTGGACTAAAAGCAAGGAGGGCACCGTGGCCGCCAGCGCATCGACCCTGGACTGGCAGCGCAGCCAGGACGCTTTGCGCGACGAGGTGGCGCGGGTGACGGCCCTGCTGCGATCCATCCGTGATCCGGGGACTGCCCCGGTAGTGGGTCAGTGGAATCTCGCTGACGTCGCCCTGCACCTGTCGCAAGCCTGGCTTGGTGTGCCCGGTCTGGCCCGCCGGGACCTGTCGGCTGTCTACGAGGTGATACCTGACTGGGCCGGGGTAGCGGGTGACTCGCTGGTCCGAGATCTACCAGACTTGGGCGAGATGACCACCCAGGCGGTGCGGGGCGACCCGGAGCGCAACCTGGTCGTGCTCGCCGACCGCATTGAGGCCCGCGCCCGGGAGTACTTCGTCGACTGCGCCCGGCAGTCCCCCGACGAGCTGCGTCCCTGGCTGATCCAGGGCATCACCCTGCCCCTGGCGGCCTTTACCGGCCACCTGCTGAACGAGACTGTCGTGCACGGCTACGACATCGCCCGAGCCGCCGGGCGTCCGTGGCGGATCGAGCCGGCCCATGCGGCCATGGTGCTGCACCGGTTCCTCATCCCGGTTCTGCAGGCGGGCGACCCCCGGGCCATCGTGAACCCGCACACTGCAGCCGGCGTGCGGGCCGCCTACGAGCTGCGCATCCGCGGGGGTGACCGGTTCCATTTTCTTTTTGACAAGGGTGCGCTGCGGGTCGAGGAGCCCTCCGCTCGCCAGGTCGACTGTCATATCTCGGCCGACCCGGTGGCGTTCCTGCTGGTGGTCTGGAACCGGCAAAGCCAATGGCGGGCGATTGCCAGAGGTCAGCTGCTTGCCTGGGGTCGCAAGCCGTGGCTGGCACCCCGGTTCCGGACGTTCCTGGCCAACCCCTGACAACCCGCCCGGTACCTACGGTGTAGGCAGTTCGAATTTTGCTCGTTGCTGGGCGCGAAACCCGTTGCGCGCTGTGCTGATGGCTTGCCGCAGTCGTCGCAGGGTGGTGACCTGGGTGGCCAGGTGAAGGTAGTAACGCCATGTCGGGTAATGGCCACGACGTTTCCATAGCGAATAGGCGAACTGGGTGATCTGCTGATCGATGCAGCTCGGAACGTTCTCGAACCATTCGGTGCTGCTTGCCGCCGCATCCTGGAGAGCCTGGATTTCTCCGCGCCGCTTCTGCTCATAATTCTTGAGGGCCACGGGGAGGTCATCGTATGCATCCAGGCTGTCGGCTAATGCGATCGCATCCTGCATGGCGAGCGTGGTACCCGACCCGATTGAGAAGTGTGTGGTGTGCGCTGCGTCACCCATGAGGACGATGTTGTCGTGATGCCACGAGGTATTGGTGATTCGGGTGAAGTTGAGCCACGGAATCTTCCCGAGATCGCGCATCGAGTTCATGAGAGGTTGACCGTCGAGGTGGTGTGCGAAGATCTCTTCCAGCAGCGTCAGGCTCTCATCGTGCCCTAGCTCGTCAAATCCTAGTCCCTTCCACGTCTCCGGTGAGCACTCGACAATGAAGGTGGTCGTATCGGCGTTGTAGGGGTATGAGTAGAACCAGATCCAACCGGCTGCTGTCTCTTCGAATGCGAACATGAAGGAATCGAAGATCCGGTGGGTGCCCAGCCAGATGTACTTGTTCCGACCCGCATCTGCGGTGACCTGGAAATGCTGGTCATGGAGCTGGCGCACACGACTGTTCGCGCCGTCACAGGCGACGATCAAGTCGGCATCGCCGAACTCGGACAGATCTCGAACCTCACGTTGGAACTGGATGTCCACGCCGAGGTCCAGTGCGCGCTCAACCAGGATGTCGAGCAGATGCTTGCGACCGATGGCGAACCCGTATCCGCCGAGGTGGGCTCGCCGCATGCCTCGGACGTGCACTTCCTGGTTTCCCCAGGATGCGGGACGGTCAAATATCTTCCGCGCACTCTGGGGGTCGTTGCGGTAGAGGCTGTCGAGTAGCGGATCAGAAAATGTGACTCCCCAGCCGTAGGTCACCCCGGCCGGGTTGCGCTCAAGAACCGTGATGTCGTGATCTTGGTTGCGCAACTTGGCGGAAATGGCGAAATAAAGACCGGCGGGTCCGCCGCCGACGCACACGATTTTCATACTCTTCCGCCTCCCTGTGATCGGGATCCCCGGAGCAGGCTCTGCGCCTCGGCGAACAACCGGCGGCCGGTCGAAGAATGCCACGCGATGTCGTACATGGTCCGCAGTGCCGCCGGCCGGATCATCTCAACTGGAGTGGGGTAGCGGAACGCGGTCCCGCCGAAGGTGACCTTGGGCTGGTCGGCAGTCGGCAATGTGTCAGCGTTACCGTCGGAGCCGTCCAGCAGTGCTGCCAGGGTCTCCGGACGCAACCCGCCGAAGTCGAACCAGCGATATCCTTGCCCCTTGGCCCATTTGATCATTTCCCACCGGATGGCCGCCGGGACGCTGAGCCGCATCGCGTCGCCGGAGCGATCGAATCCGGACAGCCGGCCGCGGACCATGTCGCCACATCCGGTCATCAGATCGGCGGCGACTGGCACCCCGTCGACCTCGCCGACGTACAGCACGGCATGCCCGGTTGCGGCCAGCTCCCGGTACAGCGCCGTCATGTAGTCCAGTGGTAGGGGTGTGTAACCCTGGTGCTGCGCTGAACTGGTCATCAGCTGGGCGAGCAGGGGAATGTCCCGCTCGTCACCGACCCTGACCGTGACACCCTTGGACTCCCACCGGTTGGTCCAGGACTTGAGCCGTTTGCCGAACTTGCCACGGATCGCCGTCAGGTCGGCCGTCAGGTCGATCCGGATCGAGCCCTGCGGAGCAATACCGGCCGACGACGGCCGGAATCCGCACCGGAGCAAGTCGTTGCTGGTGTCCTCGGCGCCTTCGGGCGGTTGGACGAACAGGATCCGCAGCCGGCGCCGGCTCAGCGTCACGAGGGCGTCGACCAGTGCGTGACGGACGGTCTCGGCAGCCGGAGCGCCGGGCTTGACGAGTGGGCCGTAGGGGAGGTAACCCACCAGGCCCAGCACCGGCATCCGGCGGGTCAAGATCTGCGCTCCACCGACCAGCTCGCCGGCCCGGTAGGCCAGTACGTACAGCGGGGTGAAGCCGACCCGGCCGCGCAGCCCCGCCCAGATGGAGAGCTGAGTGACGTCGGTACCCGGTGTGTGATCCACCAGTAGGTCCCACGCATGCAGCGCATCGGGGCCAGGATCCTCGCGCGTGCGCACCTCGACGTCCCCGCTGGAACTGACGTCGAGGGCCGTCCACATGCCGGCTCGATCTTGTGGTGTCACGATTGCCGTCGCGTTCTTGGTACCCGCTTCCATCATCATGCCCAGGCCGGGCCGCCACCTGAGATCTCTCACCATCACTCACCCCCCAGTAATCCAGAGTCCAGGAGCTGGGACAAGGTACCTTCGGCTCCTGATTCGCCACCCGCGGCGCATCTCCCCTGTAGCTGTGGACCTGATCACCCTCAGCCAGTGTGTCGTCAACACACGCTCTGTCGTTACGCAGGGACGCTAGGCACTCGATGGCGGGCTCCGGTGCAGCCTATGGCAGCGTGGACAAGGTGGTTCAGGAGGCGAACACCTGCGATGACGGTGACGGCTGGGCGCACTGCTGTGACGGGCGACGTCGATGGGGGCGTTTCGGTGCGGCTGGCCTGCTGCTGCGTGCCCCGGATGCCCAGGGCCGGCCGCTGGTGTTGATGCAGCACCGAGCGCCGTGGACGCACTACGGGGACCTGTGGGGGATGCCGGGCGGGGCCCGGCATCGCGACGAGACACCGGTGCAGGCCGCACTGCGTGAAGCGGTTGAGGAAGCCGCGGTGGAGCCCGGTCGGGTACGAGTCCGCGGCGCGATGGTGGAACATCCCGGCGGTGATGCCTGGTCGTTCACCGCCGTGGTCGCCGATGTCACCGAGCCGCTTGCAGTGCAGCCCAACCACGAGAGCACCGAGTTGGCCTGGGTTCCTGAGCCCGAGGTCGCCGCGCTGGACCTGCATCCGGCCTTCGCTGCCAGCTGGCCTTCGCTGCGGGTGGCCGAGGTCGTTCTGGTGGTGGACGCGGCCAACGTCGTCGGCTCCCGCCCCGACGGTTGGTGGCGGGACCGGGCCGGCGCCGCCGAGCGCCTGCTCCGCGAGGTCGCCGCAGCAGGACCGGGAGTGCTCCCGCTGCCGCACCGTGGCTTTGGCTGGGTGACCCGCCCGGTGCTGGTGCTGGAAGGTGTGGCTGCCCGGGCACCGGACGTTGCTGGCGTCGAGGTGGTCCGCGCTCCGGGCTCCGGCGACAACACCATCGTCGATATCGTCCGCAGCGCAGGTGACCCAGTAATAGTAGTCACCGCCGACCGTAGCTTGCGCGCCCGCCTCCCACCCCACGCACGCCCCCTCTCTCCGACCACCCTCCTTTCCTGGCTTTCCCCGCATTCAGCGGGGTAAACGGGACCTGAATAACCCCGCTGAGCCCGCTGAATGCGAAAGAAGAGTCAGTAGGTGATTGCTAGGGCGGGGTTGGTGAGGAGGGCGGCTATGGCGGCGAGGAAGTGGGAGCCTTGCTGTCCGTCGACTACGCGATGGTCGACGGAGAGGGCTAGTTGGCAGACCTTGCGTGGCACCACGGCGCCATCCACCACCCACGGCAGGTCCCGGATCGCGCCCAGCGCGAGAATTGCCGATTCACCGGGGTTGAGGATTGGGGTCCCGGTGTCCACCCCGAAAACCCCAATGTTGGTGATGGTGATCGTGCCGCCGAGCATGTCGCCCGGAGCGGTGCGGCCCTCTCGAGCCGATGTCGCCAGCGTGTCCAGAGCGAGGGCAAGCTCGCGCAGCGACATTCGGTCGGCGTTGCGGATCTTGGGCACCACCAGCCCGCGCGGGGTGGCGGCGGCGATCCCGAGATGTACGTAGTTGAAGTAGACGATCTCGCCGGCCGCCTCGTCCCAGCTGGCGTTGACCTCCGGGGTTCGCCGCAGCGCCAGGCACAGCGCCCGGGCCGCGAACGCCAGCGGGGTCAGCTTCACGTCCCGGAACTGCGGTGCCGCCGCCAGCTTGGCCCGCAGCTCCACCATCGGCGTGACGTCGACGGTGAGGAACATCGTGACGTGCGGTGCGGTGAACGCTGAGGACACCACCGCCGCCGCGGTGGCCTTGCGCACCCCGCGGACCGGCTCCCGGCGTTGCCCGCCGGTCCCAGGCCCAGTAACGGGTCCAGCATCAGCTCCAGTGCCAGGCCCAGTGCCAGACTCAGCGGCAGTGCCGTTGCCGACCGGGTGGGCAGCGTGGTGCACATCGTCGCGGGTGATCACCCCACCGGCTCCCGAGCCGGGCACTGTTCGCAGGTCGATCCCCAGCTCCTTGGCCAGCTTGCGCACCGGCGGCTTGGCCAGCGGAACCGCTCCCTGGGCGGGCGCGGCAGCTGGGGTGGTGCTCCGTGGCCGGCGGGTCACGCTCGCGGCTCGGGGGCCGTAACCGACCAGGGTCGTGATCCGCCCGCCGGGTCCTGCCTCGCCGATCGTGCTCGCCGAGGCGGGCACCGGTGCGGCCAGGGTGCTGCTGGGGCCAGCGCCGGCAGGGCTGGTAGCGATGAGGCTGGGATCGATGGCGATGATCGGCGTGCCCACCGCCACGGTGGCACCGGGTTCGGCGAACAGTTCGCTGACCACGCCGGCGTAGGGACTGGGCAGCTCGACGGCCGCCTTGGCCGTCTCGATCTCGACGATGATCTGGTTGACGGTGACGGTGTCCCCAGGCGCGACGTGCCAGCGGAGGATCTCCGCCTCGGTGAGTCCTTCACCGACGTCGGGCAGCGCGAAGATGCGGGCCACGTCAGTACGCCAGCACACGATCGACGGCATCGAGCACCCGGTCCAGGTCGGGCAAGTAGTCCTCCTCGCATTTCGCGGGTGGGTACGGAGTGTCGAACCCGGTCACCCGCAGCACCGGCGCCTCCAGCGAGTAGAAGCATTCCTGGGATACCCGGGCGGCCACCTCAGCGGTCAGCGAGGCCTCGCCGGGTGCTTCGGACACGCAGATCAACCGCCCGGTGCGGCGCACCGAGTCGAACACCGGCACTAGATCCAATGGGGACAACGTGCGCAGGTCGATCACTTCCAGCGGCTGTCCGCTCTGCTCGGCGACGGTCGCGGCGTCCAGCACGGTGCGCACCATCGGCCCGTAGGTGACCACCGTCGCCGTCGTGCCGGTGCGCAGCACTCTCGAGGTGAACAACGGTGGGGGAGTCGTGGTGTGGTCCAGCGGTGCTTTGTCCCAGTACCGCCGCTTGGGCTCGAAGAAGATCACCGGGTCGTCGCAGGCGATCGCCTGCTGGATCATCCAGTAGGCGTCAACCGGGTTCGAGCAGGCCACGACTTTGAGTCCCGGAGTATGGGCGAAATACGACTCGGGGGACTCCGAATGGTGCTCGACGGCGCCGATGCCGCCGCCGTGCGGGATGCGCACCACCACCGGCATCCGCAGCTTGCCCTGTGAGCGGTAGTGCAGCTTGGCGAGCTGGGAGACGATCTGGTCAAAGGCGGGGAACACAAAACTGTCGAACTGGATCTCACACACCGGACGGTAACCTCGCACCGCCAGCCCGACCGCGGTGCCGATGATCCCGGACTCGCCCAGCGGGGTATCGAGCACACGCTGCTCACCGAAGTCTTTCTGCAGGCCATCGGTGATCCGGAAGACCCCGCCGAGCCGGCCGACGTCCTCGCCCATTACGAGAACCTTGGGGTCAGTTTCCATCGCGGCCCGCAGGCCCTGGTTGAGGCCCTTGGCCAGGGTGATCGTTTGCGGCGTGCCGGTGGCCGCCATCAGTGCGCGCCCCCGGTGTCGGTGAACGACGCGAGGTAGGCCAAGTGGTCGTCCCGGGCCGCGTCAAGCTGAGGTGACGGTTCGGCGTAGACCTGCGAGAAAATCCGCTCCGGGCCGGGGGCGGGCATCGAAAGACAGTAGTTGCGCAGCCGCAGCGCCAGCTCGTCGGCCTCGGTGGCCACGCTGGTGAAGAACGCCGGCTCCGCCAGCCCCTCGCGCACCAGGTGCACCCGGACCCGTTCGAGGGGGTCCTTGAGCTTCCATTCCTCCAACTCATCGGCGAGCTGGTAGCGAGTGGGGTCGTCGGAGGTGGTGTGTGCGTCCATCCGGTAGGTGCAGGCCTCGATCAGTACCGGGCCGTTGCCGGTGCGGCACTCCCGCAAGGCCCAGCGGGTGACGGCCAGGGTGGCCAGCACGTCGTTGCCGTCCACCTGGATGCCTGGAAATCCGTAGCCACGGGCCCGGTGATACAGCGGCACCCGAGTCTGGCGGTCCAGTGATGCGGAGATCGCCCACTGATTGTTCTGGCAGAAGAACACCACCGGTGCGTCATAGACAGCGGCCCAGACGAAGCCCTCGTGCACGTCGCCCTGGGAGGTGGCACCGTCGCCGAAGAAGCAGATCGTGGCCTCACCGTGCTCGGCGTCGCCGATCTTGCCGTCCAGCCGCTGCCCCATCGCGTAGCCGGTGGCATGCAGGCACTGGTTGGCGATCACGATGGTGTAGAGCTGGAACCCGGTGCTGATCGGATCCCACGAGCCCTGGTCGATGCCGCGGAAGATGCCCAGCAGCTCAGTGGGGTCCACCCCCCGGCACCACGCCACGCCGTGCTCCCGGTAGGACGGGAAGGCCATGTCCTGCGGGGCCATCGCCCGGCCAGCGCCGATCTGGGCGGCTTCCTGGCCCAGCAGCGGGGCCCAGAGCCCGAGCTGGCCCTGCCGTTGCAGAGCCTTGGCCTCCCGATCGGCCCGGCGGACCAGCACCATGTCGCGATACAGGGACTGGAGCTGTACTGCGGAGATCTCCAGGTCGAACTGCGGGTGCGAGACCCGTTGCCCCTCGGGGTTCAGCAGTTGGACCAGGTCCGCACCCTCGCTGGTGGCCCGCAGCCCGGCGATCACCTGCTGCGAGGTGCGCTGACCATCGAAGTCCATCACAGCACTCACGATGGCACTGTCAACCGGTGGTTGAGCAGCCGGGCCGGAGCGTGACGATGGTGGATTGCGGGACATCATGGGGCATCTCCTCCACCCCCGATCCTCCCACGGGCAACAACGGTGTCACACCATACGGGCCTGGTGCGCGCCGTCCGGCCCGGGTCACGGCCCGGCTATCCTCGCCCGCAGTGCCCGCGGGAGAACCGACCACAGGAGGCCAATGGTGAGCTACCAGGGGCCGCCCCGGCGCTTGCCCGTCGTCCCGCCACCGGCCTCTTCGCGTCCCGCTCGCCGGCGCCCTGGCCGCATCGTGGCGGCGGTTCTTGTTGTGCTCGCGCTGGTGGTGATCGGTTTCGCCGGGTATGTCGGTCGGGCGTTGCCGCGCACTGACGCCCTGGTCGACTACCCGGGGCGGGTCGCGGACACCCCAGGCACCAACTGGCTGATCGTCGGATCGGACAGTCGCGCCGGCCTCACTCCCGATCAGGTGGCCCGGCTGGCTACCGGCGATGCGGCGGGAGCGGGTGGCGGGCGCACCGACACGATCATGTTGCTGCACATTCCCGCGCTCACCAGCGACGGGCAGGTCACGTTGGTGAGTCTGCCGCGGGACTCCTCGGTCCCGCTCGCCGGCCACGGCCGGGTCAAGCTCAACACCACCTTTGCCCTGGGCGGACCCACTCTGCTGGTGCAGACCGTGGAGCAGGTCACCGGTGTGCACGTGGATCACTACGCCGAGATCGGGTTCGGTGGTTTCGCTGGTCTCGTCGACGACGTCGGCGGCGTGCAGTTGTGTCCCCCCGAGCCGATCTCCGACCCGCTGGCCGGGCTGAACATCCCGGCCGGCTGCCAGGTACTGGACGGGCCACGGGCCCTGGGGTACGTGCGGACCAGGCAGTCACCTCGTGGTGACCTGGACCGGGTGGTGCGCCAGCGGGAGTTCCTCGGTGCGCTGATCGCCCGGGCCAGCAGCCCGGCGGTGCTGCTCAACCCGTTTCGCATCGGACCGTTGGCCGCCGACGCCCCCGACACGGTCACCGTCGACCACGGCGACCACGTCTGGCACCTGGCCCGGCTCGGTTGGGCAATGCGCTCGCTGTCCAGCGGCAATGCGGTGACCATCACGGTGCCGTTCGCCGGTTTCGGTCCGGTGACCGACGGCTCCTCCGGGGTGCTGTGGGACCGGGCACAAGCCGGGCGGCTGTTCGATGCACTGGCCCAGGACCGGCCCGTGCCACGCTCATGAGTGGTCGGTCACGGCTTGCGACCGACACCCCCGTAGAAGACGGTGTTCATCTCGTCGTGGTCGGAGGTGTCACCCGGTCCTGCGGGCCGCCAGAAAGCGCAGCCGACCAGTCCCGGTTCGACCAGCTCAAACCCGGTGAACAAGTGCTGCACCTCCTCGTAGCTGCGCATGTGCAGTGGCTCCGGGGTTTTCTCGTAGAGCGAGAGTGTCTCGGCCAGCCCAGCGGGGTTGCCGTCGGCCGTGAGATGGGAGACGGCCAGGTGGCTGCCGGGCGCGAGCCGTTCCCGGTATCGAGCCAGAATGCCCACCGGGTCCCAGGAGTCCGGGACGAAATGCACCAGAAGCAGCATCAGCAGGCCGATCGGCTGATCGAAATCCAGTATGCGCTTGGTTTCCGGGTGATCGAGGATGCTCTCGACGTCACGCAGGTTCGCCTGGATCACCGAGGCTCGATCGTTGCCTGCCAGCAGCAGTTCGCTGTGCGCGACCGCGACTGATTCCTTGTCGACGTACATGACCCGGCACTGGGGGTCGGCTCGCTGGGCGATCTCGTGCACGTTGCCGACGGTCGGGATGCCAGAGCCGATATCCAGGAACTGGCGAATCCCGGAGTCGACCATGAAGAGCACGGCTCTGCGCAGAAAGGACCGGTTGACCCGGACGGCGTCCCGTACCGCTGGCACGACTTGTTGGATCTGGTTCGCCATCACCCGGTCGAGCGCGAAGTTGTGGGAGCCACCCAGCCAGTAGTCGTACATTCGAGCCGCACTGGGCACGACCTTGCCAAGACTGTACGGCACCCAGTCCGGGTTTTTGATCATCGAGCTCCTCGCCATGCGGGGCAGTGTAGGTGATCGGATCCTCGGTCATCGCCCCTACCTCGGGCTGGTCACGGCTTGCGACCGACACCCCCCGTAGGAGACGGTGTGACCCGGCACTGGGTTGGCTCGCTGAGCGATCTCGTGCGTGGATCGCCGTAGCGGCGGGGCCTACGGACGGCCGGAAACCTCGGGTCGGTCATGGTTTGCGGCCGACACCCCCGTAGGAGATCGTGTTCATCTCGTCGTGGTCGGAGCTGTCACCCGGTCCCGAGGGCCGCCAGAGCGCGCTGCCCACTAATCCCGGTTCAACCAGTTCGAATCCGTCGAAAAAGCGCAGCACCTCTGCGTGACTACGGAAGTGCACCGGTTCCGGGATGCTCCGGTACAGTCGGAGTACCTGTTCCAGCCAAGGGGGGTTGCCGTCGGCCGTGAGATGGGAGACGGCCAGGTAGCTGCCAGGCGCGAGCCGTTCCCGGTATCGAGCCACAATGCCCACCGGGTCCCAGGAATCCGGGACGAAATACAGTACCGACACCATCAGCAGGCCGATCGGCTGATCGAAATCCAGGAACCGCTTGGTCTCCGGATGGTCGAGAATGCCCTCAACGTCGCGCAGGTTCACCCGGATCGCCGTAGCCCGGTCGTTGGCCGCCAGCAGCAGTTCGCTGTGCGCGACCGCGACCGGTTCTTTGTCGACGTACACGATCCGGCACTCCGGGTCGGCTCGCTGGGCGATCTCATGCACGTTGCCGACAGTCGGGATGCCAGAGCCGAGGTCCAAGAACTGTCGGATCCCGGAGTTGACCATGAAACGAACGACCCTGCGCAGGAAAGCCCGGTTGACCCGGGCGGCATCCCGGCCTGTTGGCACGAGCTGTTGGAGCTTTTTCGCCATCTCACGATCGGCCGCGAAATTGTGGGATCCATCCAGGAAGTAGTCGTACACCCGAGCTGGATTGGGCACGTTCGGGTTGATACCGCTCGGCACCCAGGCCGGGTCCCCAGCCAGTAGTATCCGGCCACCTTCAGTCTGCACGGGGGCAGTTTAGGCGATCACTGGAAGTGACTACCAATTTGCCTTCAGTGGCCGTCCGGTCGGGTGTCCGCGCCCAGGATGCCGGGGATGGTGCGCGGCACGTCACCGACGTAGTGCTGGATCCCGTCGTTGGACTCGCCCGCGCAGCCGAGCGGGTTGCAGCCCTGCGGAGCTCCGGGACCGACCGAGAGGTAGCTGCCGGCCGGCGCATCTAGGGGGTACAGGAACTGGGTGACGTCGACTCCCGCCTCCGGACCACGGTCGTAGGGCCCGGGGTTGGCGATGGTGGCGCGCACCTGGCTGGGCATGTCGGTGATAGCGGCCATCAGCAGGCGGAAGAACTCGTGAATGCTTGCCCCCGCCGGGCGACTCGGGATAATGCCCTCGACGTCGGCGCGTGGCCCGGAGGCCAGTAGGTCCACTTCTTGCGCCTCGCCGCTGTGGGTGACCACCAGGTCCAGGCTGGGAATCACGAAGGTACGGATCCCCGGCCCGGCGGTGAAGACCATGTCCGCGGGTGCACTGGCGACCCACGGCACGCCGCCGATTTCACGGCGGATGGGGATGGAATCGTTCACCTGGGTCTGGCCGGAACGACAGCTGTTGAGGTAG
Organism: Pseudonocardiaceae bacterium; assembly: GCA_050699575.1. Taxonomy (GTDB): domain Bacteria; phylum Actinomycetota; class Actinomycetes; order Mycobacteriales; family Pseudonocardiaceae. The sequence continues at coordinate 32,658 of JBOHFG010000271.1, read as the reverse complement.
GTGAGGAACCCGTAGCTGCAGTTGGTCCTCGCCGCAGTCCGGAGCTCGCGCAGGTACCGCTCGGAGATGACGCGCGTGCCATCGTAGCTGCCACCGCTGCGGATCAGCTCTGCCAGTCGGCCGAACTCGCGCGGTCGCAGAAACAGCTGTGAGTAGGCGGTGGTGGTGCCCGCCCGATCCCGTTGCCAGAAGTAAGCGCTTTTCGGGATGCCAAGCTGGTCGAACAGCTCGCGCTGGGCGTAGTCCTGGAAGTCCAAGCCCGGCTCGCGCTGCCAGATCGCGTGCTGTACCACGTAGATAATCACTGAAGCGGCGGTCTGATCGTACTCGAAGTAAGTCCCGGGCTGGTGGACGATGGGTATCGTGAAGAACTCCCGAGCCCGGGACTGATCGGCGACGAGATTCAACCCGCGTACCTGGTTGACCTCGACACCGGAGGATGCTTGCAGCAGATTGCGCAGCGTCACCGCCCGGTGCGCCGCATCCCCGAGGTCGGCGGGCAGGTAGCGGCCGATCGGCGCATCGATATCCACCAGACCCTGGTCCTGGGCGATCCCGGTGATCAACGCGGTGATCGTCTTGGTCTGCCCCCAATCGTTTGCTGGCACCCGGTCGAACACCGAGTCGCGAAAGCCCTCACTGATTAGGCAACCGCGCCGGAACACCTTCATGGTGAACGGGTTCGACAGGTTAGCGTAGTCCAGTGCCGCCCGGAGCTTCGCCGGGTCGAGACCGACCGCGGCAGGGTCGGTCTTCTCGTATTCCCCCGTGCGGGTCATCGCGCAGGAGGCCCTCTGGCCCGCGTCCGGCGTCTCCGCGCGCACCGATTGCGCAGCCACGACGAACGTGGCGGTCAGCATGGCCAGCAGCAGGATGATCTTGACAAACCGAGCGCCAAGCGCCCCCAGTCGTGACAACTCCGAACCTCCCAAACTTAACCCCAAGTGCTCAACGAACCAACAACCAACCAATGACGCCCCTCGGCGCATTCAGCAGGCTCAGCGGGGTAATTCGACCGTCCGTAACCCCGTTGAGCCAGCTGAATGCGTTCGCCGGACCTAGGGGTTAGGGGATGAGGGTGGGGTCTGGGATTGGGGGGCCGACGTGGGTGCCCCGGGCGGTATCTGCGCCGGCGTCGTGCCACCAGTGTGCCTGCTCCGGGGTGTCCACCCCGGGAACGATCACTGTGGCGCCAGCGCTGTGCACCAGCGGGATGACATCGCGGACCGCGTGGGCGACCACTGAGTCGTCCCCGGGCTTTCGGGCAATGCGGGCGACGATGTCCGGAGCGATCTCCACCGCCCCCACCGTGAGGTCCTCGAGGTAGGCGGCCAGGTATCCGAGACTGGCCGCAGCGCCGAGCAGCGCCACCTCCACGCCCAGACCAGTGAGCGAGCCCACGTTGTCCACCACGTCGCCACGCTCGCGGTCCAACGCCACCATGGGCATCCCTACCTGGAGTTGCTCGGCCTGCAGGCCGGTGGCCGACAGCGCGTCGTTGATCATCGCCATGAGGTCGGGGTCCTGGCTCAGCCCGGTGGTGAGGTCAACCCGCAGCAACGGCGCCCGGTCCTGCCGCCCGTGGGACACCTTGAGGTGCACGCTGCAGGCCTTCTGCACCATCCAACGCCCGAGGGAGGCCACCACCCCGGTCTGCTCGGCCAGCGCAAGGCACTCGGGATGGCCCAGCGCCACCCCGGCGGCCCGGTCCCACCGCAGCAACGCCTGCACTGCCACGATGCGCCCGCTATCCAGCCGGCACACTGGCTGGTACTGCACATCGATCTCGCCGCTCTCCCAGGCCCCGGGTATCTCGGCGATCAGCTGGGCGCGCTCTTGTTGCGCGGCGTCATCGTCGGCGTCGTAGAGCCCCCACTGTCCCCGACCATTGCGCTTGACCCGGTGCAACGTGGCGTCTGCAGCGCGGATCAACTCATTCGACGAGATCCCGCGGGCTGGCCGGCGCACGATGCCGACGCCGCCCGAGACCGCGATTCCCCGGTTGTCGAGATACAGCGGCTCGGCGAGCTGGTCGTTGACATTCGTGGCGAACGCCCTGAGGTCACGGTGCTCTGAGTCGTCTTCGATGAGGATCGCGAAATCATCGTTGCCCATCCGCGCCACCATCGCCCGCTCACCGTCGACGAGATCTTTTAACCGACCCGCGACTGAGCGCAGCAGCGACTCACCGGCCATCCGGCCGATCCCGTCATTGATCACTGAGAAATTGTCCAGGTTCACCCGGCACACCGTGACCTGAAGTGACGGGCCGGCGCCCTCGAGGACATGACGCAAGTGGGACATGAAGTAGTGCTCGTTGGGCAGCCAGGTCAGCTTGTCGTGCAGGGTCTGTTCGGCCAGCTCCTGCTGCAGCAGCTGGAGCTCGTTGATGTCGTCCGCGACGATGATGTGCTGGATCGGCACTCCGTCGGGGTCGTGGAGCAGCGAGGCCGAGAGGAAGGTCCAAGTGACCTCGCCGTCGGCGGCGGTCAGCTGACCCCGGTGCCGGAAGTGGGTCAGCTCACCGCTGGCGAGCGCACGGTAGGCCGTAGCCAGCGTCGGATCGTCCTGGGTGTGCAACAGCTCTGGCAGCGCGGCGCCGATGAGATCCTCCGGGACCCGGCCGAGCATGTCGGCGAACCCGCGGTTGGCGGCGACCAGCGTGCCGTCGGGGTCGCTGAGCGCGATGCCCACCGCCGCCTCGGAGAAGATCTGCCGGAACCGGGTTTCGCTGACCTGGAGCTCACGCTCAGCGTCCAGTTTCGCTTCGAGCAGAGCCTGCGTGACCTGTTCTTGTTGGTGAAGGGTGCGCTGCCGCAGCTCCTCGGCGTACCCGCCGGCCAATGCACCCAGTATCCGCTGGACGGCGGCGTCGCGCTGGTCGACGTCCAGCAACTCGGCCAACCGTGGCAGGCCGTTGGCGAGGATCTCGATGCTGCGGGCGATACTGCTCGACCCGGTGAGATTGTGGGCGACCAGCTCGGCGGCCACCTCGATCGCCGCCTGCTCATCCACCGGTGCGGCAGCCATCGCCTTCACCAGCTTGGTGGTCAGCCGCGTCAGGAGCTGCTCGATCTCGGCATGAGACATCGGCAGGTAGGTGGTCCGGCTCGCCACCGCAGCCCAGGTCTGCGCGAGCCCGGCCACCGTCAGGTCGAGCTCGGGAGCGGTATTCATGACCTCACCACGTGACAGCCACTCCGGTGCGAACCTGGTTCCGTTCGTCGTCTCCAGGGGAGTGGGGTGCACCGACCCCATTGTGTGGAACCCAGCTCACGGCGCGCCCTCTCGGTTCTCGAAGTCGGTATCAATCAGAATACGGAGCACCGCACCAAGAGGGCAACGGAGTGGAGTGGGCGGATGCGTTCCGTGATCGAAGCGTAGCTACTTGCAGTATCGTAGGCTCAGCAGTGGTTGATGACGTGCGGATGCCCGACCGGACAGGTGCCCGAGTAGTAATCGAAGCCCCAGTCGAAGGTGGCCTCAAGGTTCCAGTGCCCGCCGCAGAACGAGCGGTCGCATTGCGGGCAGTAGAACGGGACCCAGGTCCGGTCCAGCTCATGGAGCGCGGCTGCGTCGGTGGCGCGGGCTGCCCGGAGGGTCGCGGCAAGGTTGTGCACCTGGTTGCAGAAACTTGTGTACGGCAGGAAACCGATGATCCGGATCGTGCCCTGGGCATGGGGAAAGATCCGGTAGATGATGTCCTGCTCGTCGTTGATGTACAACTGCCCCCGCCGGCTCACCTCGACGACCGCGGCCGTGTGCGCGCAGTCCTCATGCTGACACGGAAACATGACGCGTAGCCGTGCTGGATCCACCGGACCAGTGTCGCAAGACGTGTGGAATCCGACCGCGCCCGCTGGCGAGAGATACTGGGAACGTGGGTGACCGGTGGGTGGGGTTGTACGCGGTGCTGCTCCGTGGTGTGGAGAAGGCCATCGGTATGCAGCAGGCGCCGGTTGCCGGTTACGTCGCGCGGCTGCGCCGAGCGCGGCCGAACGCCACCCCAGAAGAGATCATCACTGTGCTGGAGAAGCGGTATCTGACCGCGGTGACCGGTACCGGAGCCGCCGTGGGGGGTGCCGCGGCCGTGCCTGCTGTCGGGACTGTCGTTGCGCTGGCCCTCAGTGGCGGTGAGACGGTGGTGTTCTTCGAGGCGACGGTCCTGTTCGCGCTGGCCGTTGCTGAGGTGCACGGTATCCGGGTAGCGGATGTCGAGCGGCGCCGGACGCTGTTGTTCGCCCTCGTGCTCGGTGACAACGCGGTGATGCTGGTGGAGAAGATGGCCGGTCGAACGGGTCAGCACTGGGCAGAGCTGCTCCCCGCCGCGATCCCGCGGTCGTCGATCACTGCGATCAACAAGACCCTCGGTCGCTGGTTCCTCCGCAGGTACGGCCGCAAGCAGGGGATCCTGGCGCTCGGCCGGCTCACCCCGCTCGGTATCGGAGCGGCCATCGGAGCTGCCGGCAACCGTGCCTTCGGCCGCACGGTGGTGACCACCAGCCGGCAGGTGTTCGGCCCCGCACCAGCGCGCTTCCCCGAGCTACCCGTCCCGCATCCAGCGGGCTGAGCGGGGCTATTCGACCCGCCGTAGCCCCGCTCAGCCCGCTGGATGCGGGACGGGGTGAGCGGGGTTACTTCCTGTCATGGAGCGTTACGGTGCGTGGGGTAGGGTTTTGGGGTTGCTAGCGCCGGAGAGGAAGGCCTGTACATGTTGGGACGTTTCGGAGTGTGCCTGGCGTTCGCCTCGTCGCTCCTTGTCGTTGCCCTGCCGAGCACAGCATCGGCGCACGACAACGCGCAGCCGCAAGGCCCTGGCCACTTCGCCATCCGGTTGACTCCCGAGGAGGTCTCCAGCGGTGGGAACCCCGGCGGGAGCGGCTCAGCCCGGCTCGACCTGGATGAGGCTCGCGAGACAGCCTGCTACTTCCTGGAGTGGAAAAACCTCGCCGGTGAGGTCACTGCCGCGCATTTGCACGTCGGTCCTCGAGGCCAAGACGGTGCACACGTGATCGATTTCTTCAACGACCAGCACTTCCCCGGGGGGAACAGTAACTCCTCGGGCTGCGTGCCGAGCAGTCGAGACAAGATCCGGGCGATCATCAGCAACCCGTCCGGCTACTACATCAACATTCACACCAGCGAGTTCAAGCCCGGAGCGATCCGCGGCCAGCTCGGTTAGTGCAGCAGCGTCAGGTTCTCACCTGAACGTGATGTCGCGCCTGGGTTACCCCAGACATCACGGCGTGCCTCGCTCATCTCGGCGCGTTAACCCGCTGACTGCTCCCATTTCAGGTCGAACCCCAGAAGAGACCTGTATCGATCAAGGAATTCCTCGTCACTTAACTCTGACGGTGGAGTGCGAAGTCCTTTGGGTTCGGGACCGTAGACCTCTGCTGCCACCTCCAGTTCCTGCTCGATCACCCATCCCGCCGAGGCCTGGCGGAACTCCTCGAGTGCGTCGTCGTTCATAGCATCTCCTCCGAAGCGGACACACCAACGGTATGTTCGTGTGTAGGATAGCTCGGCTCCGGGAGGCGCCTCCCGCATTAGATCAGGATTTTCCTCGTAGGGATGGTTGACCAGAGCCTCGAGCGTGGTAGCGGCGTAGTGCTTCGGCGCGTTCGCTGGGATGGTCGACCAGCGGTGGCGGGTAGCCATGGGGTGGTCCGCCGGGCTGCTTCCAGGGCTCGTGCACTGCGGGGCCGGCGATGCTGCGCAGTTCCGGTATCCAGTGGCGGACGTAGTCGCCGGCCGGGTCGGCCTTGGTGGCCTGCAGGGTGGGGTTGAAGATCCGGATGTAAGGGGCGGCGTCGGTGCCGGTGCCGGCGACCCACTGCCAGCCATGGTTGTTGCTGGCCAGGTCACCGTCGATCAGGTAGTCCATGAAGTGCTGGGCGCCGCGCTGCCACGGCAGGTGAAGGTCTTTGACCAAAAACGATGCGGTGATCATGCGGAGCCGGTTGGGCATCCAGCCCTCAGTGTGTAGGTGTCGCATCCCGGCGTCCACGATCGGGTAGCCGGTGCGGGCCTGCGTCCAGGCGTGGAAGGCCGCGTCGGCGTCGGGGCCGGTGTCGGTGGGGACGGCGCCGGCGGTCGGATCCAACGAGGTCCACGCCGAGGCCGGGTGGTGGTGCAGCACGTCGGCGTAGAACTCCCGCCAGCACAGCTCGGTGCGAAACGACACCGTGCCGGGGCCCCGCCGGTCGGCCAGGTCGGCCAGCAGGGTGCGCGGGTGCAGCTCACCGTATTTCAGTGCGGCGGAAATCCGGGAGGTGCCGTCGAGGTCGGGGCGGTCGCGTTGTTCGTGGTAGTGGGCCAGCCCGGTGCCCAAAAACCGTTGCCACCGACGACTGGCGGCGGCAACGCCGACCTCGGGCAGGGTGATCCCGGCCGGATCGGGTTCGTCGGGGAAGCCGGCCGGGCCTGATCGGCGCACGTAGTCGATGTTCTCGGCGGTACCGGCCGGGTCTCGCCAGCCATGCGCCAACCAGGCTCGGCTGAACGGGGTGAACACCCGGTAGGGCGAGCCGTCCGGCTTGCGAACCCGGCCCGGCGCCACTGCATAGGGTGAGCCGGTGCGGACCAGGGTGATGCCGTGCTGGCCCAGCGCTGCCTCCACCGCGGCGTCGCGACGGGATCCGTAAGGCCCGTAGTCGGCGGCGACGTGCACCTGGTGTGCGCCGATCTCGCGGGCTGCGGCCACCACCTGCTGTACCGGGTCGCCGCACCGCAGGTGCAATGCGCCACCGAGGCTGCCGTCGAGTGCGCGCAGCGAGCGCAGCAGATAAGCCCGGCGAGGCGGACCCGCGGTGTCGAACAGCCGCGGGTCGAGCACGAACAACGCCAGCACCGGCCCACCACCGCTAGCCGCGGCGAGCAGTGCCGGGTTGTCGCTGGTACGCAGGTCCCGGCGGAACCACATCACCTCGGCCGGCTCGAAGCTCATCCCGGTAGTCTGCTCCTGCTGGCTGCGGCTCCAGCACCGGCCCAGGCTATTCCGCCGACAAGGGGGTCCCACAGTTGACGTGTGACCATTGATCGACGGCGTTGCCGGCCTGCTGGCTCTTGGGGTCCTGAAAAGCCGGTGGTTCTTTCAGCTTAGTGCTGTCGTAGCCGACAGCGGCGAGCTGGCTCTGGGTCTTCACCATGGAGTCGTAGAAGGTCTGGATGTCTCCTTTAATGGCGGCTGGGGGTGCGGCATCCAACCCTATCTTGACCTGTGTGACGATCGTGGTGAACGATGCCTGCAGCGTCTGCGGGCTCGGGGTTGCATTCATCTGATCGCGGGCAGCGTTGACCTTGGCTTTGATCGGCCGGTAGGTGTCACAGAACCCGGCCGTACTGCTGGCTCCAGCAGACGTCGCGCTGCTCCCACAACCGACCAGCGCGAATGCCACCAAGACCGTAACCGCGGTAATGGTGCAATAATGAACGGGCTGCGCGATTCGCCAGCCGGGCAGATCGGCGGGGGGCATGGAGGGCTCCTTTCCTCGGCTCATCGCGGGTCGACTGGCGAGCGTTACGAGCCTGACCTCGGTGCCGGATCGGGGTCGACGCAGATTAATGCCCACGGCCGGTCGGCCACCCGGGTCATCACCAGGGTGGCGCGCCGGGTGCCACGAAGCGTGAGCCGGCGGTGCAGGTCCTCGACGTCGCCGGCCAGTCCGCGGCGGCGGATGTCGACCGAGCCGACGTCCAGCGCGCGCAACCGGGGGGTCAGGGTCCGCTGTTCCCAGGGGCCGGAGTCGAGCACCTGCAGGGTGCGCGCGAACGGCGTGCGCAGCGGGTGGTCGCTGGACAGGAACGCGATCTGTGGGTCGATCTGCCACGCCCCGAGGCTGCGTGCCAGGTCCTTGACGAGCCCGGCCCGGGTCACGGCCGGGTTGGGATCGAGCAAGAACTGGCCTGGATCCCGGCACTGCACGGCGTCGCCGGGAAACGGCAGCAGCACGTTGCCTTCCGGCAGGATCGTGGCGCGGCTGGTCGCTGTGGCCAAGGCCGGTGACCACAGTGTCGCCTCTTTGAGGTCGCGCCGGTTGGCGATGAACTCCACTTCCCAGCCGGCGGGCACGATGTCGTGGTCGATCCCGGGTGCGGCCTTGATCCCGACCGCGGCGACGTGGTCCACCAGCCTGGTCGACCACGTCAGCGGCGGGTCACTGGCTCCGGTGCGCATCCGGTGACCGCCCGCGCGCCGGGCCGGGTCGATGAACACGGCGTCGATCCCGCTCAGGTCTACGTCGCGGACATCGGCGTGCACCGGGGTGACCGCGTCCGCCACCCCGTAGGCGACGGCGTTGAGGCCCGCCATCCGCAGATGCCGCGGATCACGATCGACCGCGACGACCTCCCGCCCTTCGGCAAGCGCGAGGAGATCCCCACCGATCCCACAACAGAGATCCGCCACCCGGGCGGCCCCGGCGTAGCGCGTCACTCGATGCCACGCGATCACCTCGGCCGTGGCCTGCTCCAGGCCGGTCCGCGTGAAGTACATCCGCTGCGCCCTGGTGAATTTCGCCTGCGCTCGATGCCGGAGCGCGTGTTGCTCCAGCGCGGCCGTCACCAGCTCTGTCGGGTAGTCCCGGCGGAGCTGGGCACCGACCCGCAGCTCCGTGTCCGGGGTGACCTCCAGCTGGGCCAGCCGATTCAGCAGTTCCTGACCGGCCGGCGAGACCAGCGCCGCCAGCTGGAACAGCGCCTGGTCGTCCGCGCTCATGCGGGCGCCAACGCGTGGACGGCGCTGAACACGCCCAGCACGGCCATCACCAGCGCGGCGATGCGGGAGACCCAGGTCAACGGAATCCAGCGGAGCAACTGCCGGCCACCCAACACGGCCAAGCCCCCGACGGCCCACAGGCCCAGCACCGCGCCGACCCCGACGGTGAGCGGATCGTGGTACTTGGCGGCCAGGTTCGCGGTGACGAGCTGGGTGAGGTCGCCGAACTCCGCGACGAACAGCACCCCGAAACTGGTCGCCGCGACTGCCCAGAACCCGGCTGACCGGGACTCCCGCTGCGGCGCACTCACCGGCGGGTGGTAATCGTCGACCCGGCGCAGCATCACCACTGCGCCGGCCAGGAACAGCACCGCCACAATGGTCTCCACGATTCGGCGGGGGGCCAGGCTCACGACGCTGCCCGCGGCCACCGCGATGATCACATGCAGGGTGAACGCCGCCGCTACTCCGACGAATACGAAACTGGGCTGGTAGCGGGTGCCCAGCATCAGACTCGCCAGAGCGGTCTTATCGGGTAGCTCGGCGACGAAGATGATGCCGAACACTGCCGCCAGCAGAGTCAGATCCACCGTCGCGGTCCCCTCGTGGCGTGCTTGCCAGCGGATCTTCGCGCACCTCGCGCCCGAGGGCACGCTGCCCGTCCTACTGAAAGCTACTGCGTTACGGTTGGCGCACCAAGTAAGGACTGGGAGCTCGGAGGGTGCGACGTGGAGGTTGGTCGTGAGCCGGCGGAGCTCTCGAAGGAGCAACGGCAGCAGCTTCATCGAGCTCATCAGCACTTGCGCAATGCCTCGCACGCTCTGGAGGCGCTAACCGTGGTTGAGCCGGTCCGAGGTCGTTGGGTGGCCACGCCGGCGCCGGTCGAGGCTCTTGAGGCAGCGCAAAATGACCTCTATCACGCGTGCCGGGAGTTCTGGCGGGTTCATCAGGAGCTGCTGTGCTGCGATCTTCCGGCTGGCGCATCGCCGGGCGACCGGTAGTGAGCTGGTGCCCCGTCGCGGAGGTCGTTGGTGAGGAGGAGTGAGATCGAGCCGCAACACATCGCATCCGGTCTGCCGGAGCTGGACCGCACGGACGATCCGCGGGGCGGGGCCGTTGCCTGGGCGCTGCTGATGGTTGGTGCGGTGTCGGTCTTCGGCACCATCGTGACGATCATCAGGGTGTGGTAGCGAGAATCGCCACCCGTTCGATCGGGTACCCGATCATGGTGTGACTCATGAACGGCAATCCATCTATGCCGCACTCCATACTATGGTGGGATGTGCGGCGTCACCGGCATGGGCGCGCTGGTGACGCGCTCGCGGGGTCCCTCCCTGGGGTGGTGGAGGTTTCTGATGCGGAGGACGGGGCCTCGGCGGCCGCCGATCCCGGGTATGCCGCTGCCCGGTAGTGAGGTGGCCGTCTGGCGTGCTCGGGATCCCGGCTCGACGGCGTTGGCCGAGTGGGACCGCATCGTGCGAACCACCCCCGGTACCGACGTCACCCAGTTGTCCGCGTGGGCCCGGCTGCGCGGCCAGGCCGGCTACACACCTGAGTACCTGCTGGCCTATCAACACGGCCGGCTCGTGGGCGGGGCTCTGATCCTATCCCGGCGGCTGGCCGGGGTGGCCGTCATCGGCTACCTGCCCTACGGCCCCGTGGTCTCGCTGGACGCGACAGATCGCCAACCGGTCCGGCAAATGCTCGAAGATGCCGTGGTGGCGGTGGGCAATGAGCTGCGCATGCTGTTCGTCCAGCCGCCCGAGGACGGCCACAAGATGAGCCATGGACTGCTGCAGCGCGGTTTTCGGCCGTCACTGGCCGGTATCGCACCCGCCGGGTCGATGCGGGTTGACCTCAGCGGCAGCGAGCAGGAGCTCCGCGCTCGGGCAAAACGCCGGCTGCGTCCGGCCGCCAAGCTGTGGGCAGCGACATCGGTCACGGTCCGGCAAGGCGACGAGCACGACATTCCGACGCTCGCTGAGCTGATTGGGCACTCCGCGCAAGCCCAGCGCTACCGGCCCTACTCGGTGGAGTACCTGCATGCCATGTACCAGGAGCTGGCGGGCCAGGTGACGCTGTTCATCGGGGAGGCCGGCGGGGTACCGGTCGCCGCCGATCTGGTGACCAACTGCGGAGACATGGTCCGGGGTCGGCTGGTCGGCTTCGACCGAACTGGGCGGGCCCGCCGCCTTGGCGTGCCCGCCGCCGTGACGTGGGAGATCATCAAGTGGGCCAAGAAACAGGGGTACCGGTGGTACGACTTCGGCGGCCTGCCCGAGCCAGTGCTGCATGACATGATCGACCTCGGTATCCGGCACGATCCCAACTGGCCCAGCACCACGCACGCCAAGCTCGGCTGGGGCGCCACCGCGTTCCGCTACCCCCCACCCGTCGAGCTCATCCGGCCGAACCTGGTCCGGATCGCCTACGACACGATCCGGCGCTACGACCGCGACCAGCGACTCACCAGCACTGCCCGGCAGCTGCTCCGCGGAACGCACAAGCCTTGCTAACCGTCAACCCCGTCAACCACCGAAGGTCTCGGTCCAGTAGAGCTTGCCAGAGTTACTGCGAGCCACCGCCAGGCCGGTTTCCCGGAACGCACATTTCAGCATGTTGGCCCGATTCGGGGACTCACCGACCAAAAATTCACCGCTGCCTGCGGCTAGGGGCAAGATTTTACCCTCTGCTAATCGAGCTCAGGCGAAGTGGTAACCAGGTGCTGCGTAACGTCTGTCCTATGACCCGGCAACTTACCCCCGCCTCCGGCCGCGAAGATGACGCTGTGTCGGATGACGCTGTGTCGCTGCCGCGGGCCGACACTCACGGCGCTCTTGCCACCGACTTCGGCGGTGATCTGGGTGTCCGGCCAGGCGAGTCGGACCCGGGGCGGATGCTGGCCGGGGTGCTGGTGCTCGTGATCGCAACAATCATCATGGCGTTGGCGTGGTGGCTGGCCTGACCCAGGATCGGCCGGAAGTCAGTCACTGACCGAATACTGTACGTGGCCGCCGGGCGCTCGGCGCGGCGTGGATCAACGGCGGCTGTTCACCTACAACCTGTAGGCTCGGTCGGGTTGTGGCACTTTCCGTCGTGTTGTCGCTCTTGGCCGCGGTGTGCTTCGGGGCCGCCTCGGTATTGCAGCATCATGGGGCGAATCAGGTACCCCGACGGTTTCCGCTGCACCCTCGGCTCCTGATCGACGTGGCCCGCCAGCGGTGGTGGCTGCTGGGGACCGTGGCCGAGATGACTGCGGTGGGCCTGCACATGGTGGCGGTCAATCTTGGGGCGCTGTCGGTCGTGCAGCCCTTGCTGACGGTGGGCTTGGTGGTCACGCTGCCGTTGCAGGCCGCGCTCGGGCACCTGATGAGTCGCCGGATGGTGCTGGCCGCGATCCTCACCGTCGCCGGTTTAGCCGTCTTCCTGGCGGTTCAACCGACTGTGGAATCCCGCGACCCGCAGCGCATCACCGAGTGGCTACCGGGGTTTGCCCTGGTCGCCACGGTGGCCGTCATCGCGCTGAGCATTGCGCTGGCCCGCCGGGACCGAGCCCGGTCGCTGGGCTTCGGTGCCGCTGCCGGGACGATGTTCGCGCTGTCGGCCGCACTGGTCAAGACCTGGGGTGAGATCCTCGGTGCCGGTGGACTCCTTGCGCTGGCCTCGAGCTGGGAGCTGTGGACGGCGCTGAGCTGCGGCCTGGTCGGTGCACTGCTGAGTCAGGCAGCTTTTCAGTCCGGCCCGCTCGGTGGGCCGCTGGCGGCCATGATGACGATCGACCCTGTCATTGGGGTCAGCCTCGGCGCCCTCGTCTTCGGCGAGTCCTTCGCCACCGGGCCACTGGCCCTCATCCAAGCCACCGGGCTGGCGCTGACCCTGGCCGGGGTGGTGTTGCTCGCCACCGTCGAGCCACGCCCGGCCACCGGCCGTCCCGAATCGCCTGGAATGTCACCAGCGGAACGGGACCTTGAATCTGAGCTGCCCGGGTAGGGAATACTGCCCTCGGCCTCCGGCTGATGGGGGCCCTCAGGCACACGTGCTGGCCTGAGTTGGTGGCTAGGCTGGTGCTTTAGGCTGGGGGTGACGGTGGTGCGGACACCCGGGGTGAACCCGGCGAGGGCCTTATCCCCGTTGGGGTGGTGGACGCGTGCTGCGGTGCAGGCCGGGCTGTCGGTGGCGGGACTGTCCCGGTGGCTGGGCCTGGGCGCTGGATCGATCATTGGCGGCCGGGTGACGCTGCTCCTGGACCGGCACGCGTTGCAACATCTGGCAGCGGAGCGGTGCGTAGTGCTGGTGTCGGGGACCAACGGCAAGACCACGACCAGTCACCTGGTAGCGGCGGCGGTTCGCACTGCGGGGCGGGTCGCGCACAACGTCGGCGGCTCGAATATGGCCGACGGGGCGGTGGCGGCGCTGGCCGAGGCTCCCGATGCTGAATACGCGGTGATCGAGGTTGACGAGTTGCACCTGGCTGCGATTGCCGAGGCCGTAGACCCGGCGGTGGTGGTCCTGCTCAACTTCACTCGCGACCAGCTGGACCGTGCCACTGAGGTGGGCGCGATCGCGTCCGCTGTCGGACAGGCGCTAGCCCGGCACCCACGCACGGTGGTGGTGGCCAACGCGGATGATCCGATGGTGGTGTCGGCGGCGGAGCAGGCCACCCACCGTATCTGGGTAGCCGCAGGAGCCAGCTGGTTGAGTGATGCCACGACCTGCCCCCGGTGCGCCAACGCCCTCGACTTCACCGAACCTGGGTGGCGGTGTGCCTGCGGGTTGGCCCGCCCCAACCCGGACTGGTGGATCGAGGACGGCAAGGCCTGCACCGCCGACGCCGTGTTCCCGCTGGACATCCGGTTGCCCGGCCAGGTGAACCTGAGCAACGCCGCCATGGCGTTGGCCGCCGCCTGCGCTGTCGGTGTCCCGGGCGACCACGCCGCATCGGCACTGCGCGAGGTCGACGTCGTGGCCGGCCGGTACGCCGTGGTGTCCCGCGGAGCACAGAACTTGCGCCTGCTACTGGCCAAGAATCCGGCCGGCTGGGCCGGGATGCTCACCATGGTGAGCGAGCCACGGCCACTACTAGTGATCATCAACGCCCGGGAGGCCGACGGTCGGGATACCTCGTGGTTGTGGGATGTCCCCTTCGAGCAGCTCACCTCTCGTCCCGTGATAGCCAGCGGAGAACGTGCCGCTGACCTCGGCGTACGGCTCAGCTACGCCGGACTGGAGCACCAGACCATGCCCGACCCGCTGGCCGCCCTTGCGGCGCTGCCGGCGGGAAAGGTCGACGTGGTGGCCAACTACACCGCCTTTCATCAGTTCCGCCGTCGGCTGAGCCGGGAAAGGGTGGGAGCCGAGTGAGCGGGGAGTCAACAGTCACGATCGGCCTGCTGTTGCCCGACGTCCTGGGTACCTACTCCGACGTCGGCAACGCCACGATCTTGGCGCAACGGCTGCGCTGGCGTGGCATTGCCGCCGAGATTCGCACGATCACCGCCCGTGACGTCCCGGCCACGAGTTGTGCAATCTACTTACTGGGTGGCGGGGAGGACACCGCCCAACAGTTCGCCGCTGACTGGCTGCGCCGTCACGACCAGCTACGCCGAGCGCTGGAAACCAGCGCGACGACGCTGGCCGTGTGCGCCGGGCTGCAAATCCTGGGTCGGTCAATGACTGACTCCGGCGGCCAGCACTATCCGGGGCTGAGCTTGCTGGACATCACCACCGCACCCGGTCGCCAGCGCGCCGTCGGCGAGATCATCACCAGCTGCGCGGTGGCCGGCGTTGGCTCGTTGACTGGCTTCGAGAACCACCGCGGCGTCACCACGCTAGGTCCCGGGACAGCCCCGTTGGGGCGAGTGGTCACCGGCGTCGGCAATGGCACCAGAGGGGGCACCAGCGACACCACATCAAGGCACCGCACCGAAGGTGTGCTCACCGACCGCATCATCGGCACCTACCTGCATGGCCCAGTGCTGGCTCGCAACCCGGCCCTGGCCGACCACATCCTGCACAAAGCCACCGGCTACACCCTGCCCCCCCTGGACCTCCCCGACCAAACCGCCCTGCGTCACACCTACCTCCACCGGGTGAGGCCGTAATGCTTCGTCCAACCGCGCCGCATCATCCCATTATCTGCTGCGTGTCTGGGGCTGCTCGCATTAGCCCCCACGCATCCCCTCCTTTAGCCTGGATCCACGTGTGTCACGAACGTCATCGTGCATCGGCCATGCGGCGGTCCGGCGTTCTACCTCCAGAACGTGGTCAGTGGGCGAGTAGCCAGAGCAGGCTGGCGGTGCCGAAGAGCAGGCAGTACACCGCGAACGGAGTGAGGGTGCGGGTCTCGAAGTAGCGGGTCAGGAACCGGACCGACAGGTACGCGCTGCCGAACGAGACCACGCTGCCAGCGATGATCGGGCCGCCGATACCGGCACCGAGCGGGCCGATCAGGTCCGGGATCTTCAACGCACCGGCGGCCAGGATCACCGGGGTAGCCAACAGGAAAGAGAATCGCGCGGCGTCCTCGTGGGACAGCCCACGCAGCAACCCGGCGACCATCGTGACGCCGGACCGGCTGATCCCGGGTAGCAGAGCAAGCACCTGGGCCGAACCGATGAGCGTGGCGCGACCCAATGACATCCCGGCCAACCGGGCGTCCGCAGCAAGCTCGACGTCCCGAGCGGAACCGGGTCCGTCCGCCCCGGTGGCCGCCGGCACCGCGGCGGAGGCTCGCTGGCGGAGCCGTTCACCGAGGTAGAGCACCACCCCGTTAGCGATCAGGAACGCCGCCGCCGGAATCGGCCGGCCCAGCGTGGTGCGGAACAGGTGCTCCAGCAGCAGGCCACTGAGACCGACCGGGATGGTCCCGACGATGAGCAGCCAGGCGAGCCGCTCCCCGGAGGTACGGATTCGCCGATGGCGCACCGAGCTGGCGAAGCCGGAGATAATGCGCAACCAGTCCCGCCAAAAGAACAGCAGCAGTGCTGCGGCGGTGGCCACATGCAGTCCGACGATGAACGCTAGGTAGGGCGACTCCGGTGCCGACACATCCAGGTCGTCTGCCCAGCGGCCGCCCACCAGCGCCGGGACCAGGATGGAGTGCCCCAGGCTGGACACCGGGAACAACTCGGTTATGCCCTGAAACGCACCTACCACGATCGCTTCGAGGTAGGTCAGGTCACTCACGGATCTACATCCTCCAGGGTCGTGGGTGTAGCGCAGTCTGCCACCTCAGCCGAGGGCTCCACGGTGAGGTCCAGCTTGCTGGTGAAATGTATGCCAGAGGTCTCCGGTCACTACCTCGATCCGACCGTGAGGCTCGGGGGACCCCGGCGGCGATCTCCCGGTGCCCCGATCCGGCGCTGCCTCCTACCCTCTGGATATGACACGTACGCGGTTGTACCGCAGCGGTGTTCTGGAGACCGAGGACTTTCCGGTGCAGGACATCTCCGAGCACCTCAGGCAGCCGGGCGTCACGGTCTGGCTGGACATGTGCGCGCCCGACGCGGACGACCTTGCCGCGATCAGCGAGGAGCTCGACCTGCACCCCCTCGCGGTCGAGGATGCCGTCCAGAAACACCAGCGCCCCAAGCTCAACCGGTACGACAGCCACCTGTTCGTCACCGCCTATGCCGTCGCGCTGAACATGACCACCGGGCAACTGGACAGCTTCGAAGTGGCGGTGTTCGTCACCCACAACGCGCTGGTCACCGTGCGCAAATCGGATCAATTCGATATCGACGGTGTGGTGGCTCGCTGGGACGCCTCACCCGATCTGGCCAAACACGGGGTCGCGTTCCTGCTGCACGGTCTGCTCGACTACGTGGTCGACGGGCACTTCACCGCCGTGGAGACCCTCGACGATGAGATCGAGACGCTGGAGGATTTGCTGTTCGACGACAAGCGCACCGATTTGTCCGTGCAACGGCGATCGTTCGAACTTCGCAAGAGCCTGGTGCGGTTGCGGCGGGTTGTGTTGCCGATGCGCGAGGTGGTGAATTCCCTGATGCGCCGTGATCTGCACACCTTTGACGAGGCAATGACACCGTATTACCAGGACGTGTACGACCACGTACTCCGGGCCACCGAGTGGACCGAGAGCCTGCGCGATCTGGTGACCACCATCCTGGAGACCACCCTGACCATCCAGAGCAATCGACTCAATGTGATCACTAAAAAGGTCACCAGCTGGGCTGCGATCATCGCGGTACCGACCGCGATCACTGGATTCTACGGCCAGAACGTGCCCTACCCTGGCTTCAGCAACGCATCCGGCTTCTACACCTCAACCGCCGCCATAATACTAATCTCGCTCGGCCTATACACCCTATTCCGCCGCCGAGACTGGATCTAACAGGCCCGACATGGAGAGATATCGGGGTCAGGGAGGGGGCAATGACCCCGATATGTCTCCATGTCGGGCCAGCGGGGGTGTCAGGAGGGGCGCACTATGGTGACGGTGCTCTCGCCTCTGGCGGTGACGTAGGCGGTGTTGTCGGGGGCGATCGCTACGTCATCCGGGGTGTAGCCGACGAATGAGGTGCTGATTACCTTCGCGGTAGCGGTGTCGATCACGGTCAAAGTGTTTTCGCCGACGTTAACCACGAGTGCGTGGTGGCTGTCGGGAGTAACGGCCAACCCGCGCGGGTTGATACCCACGGGAATTACGTTGACCTTGAGGATGGCGTTGTAAAGATCCATGCCGAACTGGGTCGGCAGCTCGATCACGCTCACAGTGTGGTCGGCGAAGTTGGTTACGTAAGCGTGCCGGCCATCGGGGTCGATCGCCACCTTCTGCGGGGAATTGCCGACGACTATGCTGCGGACCACCTTCTGCGTGTGGACATCGATCACGGTGACGGTGTTGCTGCCACTGTTGGCCACGTAGGCGAACTCGCCTCTGGGGTCAATCGCGACCCCATCAGGACGGGCCCCGACGCCCACCGCACCGACCACTTTGAGATCTCTCATATTGATCACGCTGACGGTGTTGCCGTAGTAATTTGTCACGATGGCAAAATGATCCCGGGGAAAGACCGCCACGCTGGCCGGATTCTGGCCGACCGGCACTTTTTTGATCAATCCTCCGCTGGCGGTATCGATCACACTTACCGAGTTCTCGGAGAAATTGGTGACGAAGGCGTGCCGACTGCCGGGGTCGACCGCCACTCCGCGCGGATTGGCGCCGACATCGATGCTCTTGACCACCTTCTGGGTAGCGGTGTCGATCACCCGGACGGCGTTCTCGGCGTAGCTGGCCACGTAGGCGTGCTTACCGTCGGGGTCGACCGCTACTCCCTGCGGATCGCCACCGATGGTCACGGTGTGGTTCGGGCTGTCCGCGGCAACAGCGGGGCTGACGCCACCCGCCACCGTGGTCGCCGTGATCACCGCGAGCGCGGGCACCAGTAACGCTGCCCACCGTCGAGCTGGAACCTGAACCCGGCGGGTAGGCCTACTCTTCCGGTGCCTCGCCGCCGATCGGATCGTCATACCGTTCTCCCCCTGATTGCCGATGCAGGACTACGCCACAAGGAGTAACGACCGGGTCGCTCGCGCGTTTCGCCCCAATCGGGTCCGGGCACCTACGCCAACGGCAGCAGGACCCGGAAGGTGGTGCCCGCCCGGGAAGGGGTGTGCAACTCGATGCGGCCGTGGTGGGCCTCCAGAATGGCCGCGGTGATCGCCAGGCCGAGGCCTGAGCCACCACGGTTGCGGGTGCGGCGCCGGCCCCGATCGACATCGTGGAACCAGTCGAACACATACGGGGCTTGGTCGGCGGGGATGCCGGGCCCCTCGTCGTGCACCTCCAGCACGCCAAGTGCAGCGTGTGGCAGCTGGTGGTGCCCGGCCTGCGCTACCGGCGGCTCGCCCGGCGCGGAGGACGCCTGCCGGCGGACCACCACTCGCACCGGGGTGCCCATTGGGGTATGTGTGAGCGCATTGGTGACCAGGTTGGTCACCACCTGCCGGAGCTTGTGCTCGTCACCTAGCACATGCACCGCGCCACTGCCTGTGACCAGGCGCAGCGGACGGTCCGGCTCGCGGGCCTTCGCATCGTGCACCGCGTCAGCGGCCAGCACGAGCAGGTCGACGTCGGTGATGTCCAGAGCCCGCTCCTGATCCAGCCGGGCCAGCAGCAGCAGGTCCTCGACCAGCACGCCCATCCGGGTCGCTTCGGCCTCGATCCGGCCGGTGAGCAGCTCGACCTCGGCAGGCGTGCGGGCACCGCCCCGGCGGTACAGCTCGGCGAACCCGCGGATCGAGGTCAACGGGGTACGCAGCTCGTGCGAGACATCCGCGAGGAACTGGCGCAGCCGTTGCTCGGAGCGTTCCCGCTCGTGCAGCGCGGCGGCCAGCCGGCCCAGCATGACGTTGAGTGCAGCGCCCAGCCGGCCGGTCTCGGTGCGCGGGTCACTGTCGGGCACCCGGCGGTCCAGGTCCCCACCGGCGATCGCCTCGGCGGTGCGCTCGATCCTGGTCAGCGGGCGCAGCCCGAGCGCCACCACAACCGTCGCAACCCCACCGACCAGCAACAGGACGATCCCGCCCACGATGGCCTCGATGCTCAGCAGCTGCCGCAGTGTCACGTCCACCGAGCTCAAGGACAGTGCGATGGCCCCGACTCGCTGGCCCGGGAGCTCCACCGAGCGGACCCGCCATCCGCTGCCGCCGGCCTGATCGGGCACGGTGATCGGCTTGCCGGCGCGCTGCCGCATCGTGGCCAGATCCAGTGCCGGACCGCCGGGCTGCCCCGTCTCATCCTGCGCGGTGCCGTTGGGGCCGAGGATGATGAGCCGGAAGTCGCTGGGTAACCGTTGTGGGTTCGCTCCTTCGGTCACCGCGATCCGGCGCAGCGGGAAGTGCACCAGCTGATCGTCCACTCGGGCCAGCAGGGAATGCCGCAGCAGCAGCACACTCGCGCCACCAAACACGGCGAGCCCGACCGCGGAGAACACCAGTAGCGCGGCGATCAACCGGCCGCGCAGGGTGAGTGACCGTCGCAGGATCCTCACGACACACCGGTGTCGAGCGGGTCACGGGGTAGCCGCAGCGTGTACCCGACGCCCCGGATGGTGTGAATCAGTGGCAGGTTCTTTCGGTCGATCTTGCGGCGCAGGTAGCTGATGTAGGACTCGACGATCCGGCTGTCGCCGCCGAAGTCATAATTCCACACCCGGTTCAGGATCTGCGTCTTGCTGACGACCTTGCCCGCATTGACCATTAGGTAACGCAGCAGGTTGAACTCGGTCGGCGAGAGCTGCACGAACTCACCACCGCGCCGCACCTCGTGCGCCTCCTCGTCCAGCTCCAGATCAGCGTAAATCATCATGGGGCTCCCGGCGGCACCGTTGCGGGCGGGTTGGGTGCGCCGCAGGATCGCGCGCAGCCGCAGCACGAGCTCCTCCAAGCTGAACGGCTTGGTCACGTAGTCGTCACCGCCCGCGGTGAGCCCGGCAATCCGGTCCTCGACGCCGTCGCGGGCAGTCAGGAACAGCACCGGCAGCTGGTCGTGCACGGTGCGTAACTGGCGAGCGAGGCTGAAACCGTCGCAGTCCGGCAGCATCACGTCCAGCACCACGATGTCCGGCACTACCTGCGCGACGGCGCTCAAGGCCTGGGCGCCGCTGTCCGCAGCACACACCGTGAAACCGGATAAACGAAGCGAAGCGCACAGTAATGCCAGGATGTTCGGCTCGTCATCAACGACGAGCACACTCGCGCAACCCAGGTCGTCCACGGCCGCCAGCATCCCCCAAGGTCCTGAGAGGGGCCTGAGACTTCAACGGCATCAGCCGGCCTGGCAGTCATAGAGAATCTCGGCAGGGGCAGCCGGGTTGGGTGGGGACAATACGGAACCACCGTAGGAGGTAGAGTGAATAATCGTGCAGTGTTGCTGCACCCATTGGGTGCGTTGGGTGGACACCCCGCCCCGGCCAGCCCGTCCAGCGCCACCCGGGCCAGCACCACCGGTCAGGACGAACCGTAGTTGACCCTGCTGGACCCACTGGGCGAGGGTTGCCACAGTCGGAGCCGGGTCCTGACCGCTGAAGCCACCCATCCCGACGATCGCGGCGTCACTGTGGATGAGGTATACCTCGGCGGCCATCGCACCGCCCTCCACGGCCAGGGTGATTCGCGTGCCGCGAGTGTTGGCCTGAGCATAAGCCAAGATCGCGCGCTGGTCGGTGGTCAACTCAGTACGCATAGCGCTCCCGGACCGGGCAGGGAACGGCAGCCCACCCCGCGCTGGATCGAGCCGGCCGCGGCCGAACCCGGGTGGGCCGGCCTGGGCCAGCGCGCCACCACTGGACGCGAACGCGGTGGCCGCCGACCACACGCCGGGGGCCAGCAACAATGCAACCATGCCCAGCACCCCGGCCAGCTTGGATACCCCAGACCGGTAGACCCGTCCCGCCACGAGCAGCACCACCGCAGCCAGCGCGACGACGGCGAGGGCATAGCGCAGCCAGCCGTTCCACGACGTGTCCCGAGACAACAACACCCAGGCCCAGCCAGCGGTGAGCGTCACCCCCGCCGGAAACAGCAACCAGTGGTAGCCACCCAGCTGACGGTAATGGCGCCACATGGCGGCCACCCCAGTGGCGGTCACGGCGGCGACGGCCGGGGCCATCTCCGTGGTGTAATACGGATGGAAGGTCCCTTGGGCGAAACTCAGCACCAAGCCCACCAGTAACAGCCAGCTACCCCAGAGAAACCAGCCAGCCCGGCGCGCCGGGTCCCCGGGCGCTCCGGACCGCATCCGGCGGACTCCCGCAATCGTGACCGCGACCAGCACCAGCAGGCACAGTGGCAACAACCAGCTGATCTGGCCGCCGACCTGCGCACCGAGCAGGCGGGCGATGCCCGACTTGCCACCAAACCCACCAGGACCACCTGGGCCACCGCTGATCTGACCCCCACCCGGGCCACCGCCGAAACCAGCGGGACCACTAGGGCCACCGACCAGTTCGCGGCCGGCCGCACGACCGAAAATGCGGCCCAGGCCGTTGTAGCCGATCACCAAGTTGAGTACGGACCCATCAGTGCTGCCACCGATGTAGGGCTTGGGGCCGGGCCAGAGGCCGACCAGCGCGACCCACCACAGCGAGCTGGCCACCAGCGCGGCACCGGCGCCGAGCAGATCAAGCACCCGGCGGCGTACCGGCGCCGACGAGCCAACCAGGTAGGCTATCGCGAACGCCGGGACCACGATCCAGGCTTGCAACATCTTAGTCACGAAGCCCAGGCCGAGTAACATCGCCGCCAGCAGCAACCAGCGAGTCGCCGTACCCGGCTCGATCAGCGGTTGCACGGACCGGGTGAAGGCGTAGGCCGCAGCCACCAACAGCAGCACCATCAGGGTGTCCGGGTTGGTGTCCCGGTTGATCGCCACGGTCACCGGGGTGAGCGCGAACACCAGCGCGGCTAGCAGCGCGACGTGCTCACCCGCCCACAGACGCACCGTGCGATGCAGCAGGAAGACCGCGGCCACCCCCTCAACCACCTGGGGCAACAGCAGTGCCCAACCGTGGTAGCCGAAAATCGCGGCAGCGGCCACCATCGGCCACAATGCCATCGGTGGCTTGTCCACGGTTACCACGCCGAGCGGGTCGAAGGAGCCGAACACAAAGTTGGTCAGGCTCGTCGACATGGACCGCACCGCAGCGGAGTAATACGGATTCCCCCACCCCTCCGCCCCGATCCGCCACCCATACAACACCGCTGCCACCCCTAGGATCCCCGAAAGCCGAACCGCATTCAGCAGGCTCAACGGGGCAAAAACGGGTTTGATAACCCCGCTGAGCCCGCGCGATGCGGGGAGGGTGAGGTTCATGTGGGGAAAACCCAGGTGCGGAGGAGGAGGAAGCGGGCGGCGGTGCCTATTGCTGACGCCGTTAGTAGTACGGCTACTTCTAGCCATCGTGAGGGGTGAGTGGCCAGTGCTTGCAATGCCAGCAACGCTCCTGAGGTGAGCGCGTAGTACATCGCGAACACGACCAGGCTTTGCAGGTGGACCCGCTGTCTCGATACGCCGGCGCTGGCGAAGGTCAGCCGCCGGTTCGCCTCGGTGTTCAGCAAGTTCACTGTCACCAGCGCAACCAGATTCGCCAGCAGTGGCGGTGACCACACGCGCAACAGTGCATACAATACGGCCGTGGCCGCGGTGGACACCAGGCCGATCAGCCCGAACGCCGCCAGCTGCCACAGCAGCCCGCCGTCGCGCGCGGCGAGCACCGCATCCGGGTGTGCGCAACGCGGCGCCGGCCGTCGGGGCAGGTCGGCCACCCGCGCGGCGCCGGTGACCTTGGCCCGGGCCACCCGCACCAGCCCGCGGACGTCCTCCACGGCGGTGGACACTATCCGGACCCGGCTGTCGGCGTCCTCCACCCAGTCAACGGGCACCTCATGCACCCGCAACCCATTGTGCTCGGCGAGCAGCAACAACTCGGTGTCGAAGAACCACCCGTCGTCGACCACGTGTGCCAGTAACGGCCGGACCACGTCGGTGCGGGCCGCCTTGAACCCGCATTGCGCATCGGAGAACCGAGCGCGGTGGGTGAGCCTGATCACCGCGTTGTAGCACCGGGAGATCACCTCACGACGTGCGCTGCGCACCGTGCGCGCACCCGGCGCCAGCCGGGAACCGATCGCGATGTCGGAGTGACCGTTCACCAGCGGAACGACCAACGGCAGCAGCGCGTCCAAGCTGGTGGACAGGTCGACGTCAAGGTACGCCACGACGTCGGCATCGCTGTATGCCCAGGCGGTGCGCAGCGCGTAGCCGCGCCCTTTGCGATCCAGATGCAGCACCCGTATCCGGTCGTCGGACTCGG
Organism: Pseudonocardiaceae bacterium; assembly: GCA_050699575.1. GTDB lineage: Bacteria > Actinomycetota > Actinomycetes > Mycobacteriales > Pseudonocardiaceae. The sequence continues at coordinate 9,102 of JBOHFG010000271.1, read as the reverse complement.
CGAGCTCGGTCGCCACCCGCAGCACCTCGTCGGTGCTGCCATTGTCCACCACAGTGATCGTCCACTCGAAGGGGAACTGCGCGTGCAGGTAGGAACGCAGTACCTGCAGGCAGCCCGGCAGCGCACGTTCCTCGTTGTGTACCGGCACCACCACATCCACCGTGACGGTCCGGCCTACCGACCACCGCGCCAACTCGGTGACGGGAGGACCCGCCACCGCGGCATTACTGACCTCTAACACAGCCACCTCACTCGTTGGAGAGCCGCTTCGGAACCTGCGCTTCCAGTTATGACCGGGTGGTGTGCAAGCAGCCTGAACGCAACCGCACAGTTCGCTGGGAGCTGGGAGCCAAGTGGGGCTCAACGCAGCACGGTGCGCACCGCGTCAGCGACGTGCTGTGGGGTGGGGGCGCTGGTGCGCAGGTTGATTCCCGCGCCGGCGTAGGCGACCCGGTGGCCGATTTCCGGTTTGTCCTCGGTCGTCCCGGCGACGATGATCGGCACCCCGTGGGACAGCGCATACTGCACGCCTCCGAAGCCACCGTTGGTCACGTAGACGTCCACGAAAGGCAGCAGCAGGGTGAACGGGATGAAACGCGCCACCCGCACGTTCGGCCGCAGCGAGGGGAGCCCGAGCTCGTCCGGATCGCGGACCCCCACGAGCACATCGTCACCGGCCAGGCCGCTGACGGTAGGCGTCACCAGCTCGTTCAGCGCCGTGGCCACGGTGACCAGGACGACTGGGTGGCGTGTTGTGACCAGCTCGTCCCACCAAAACGGGGTCTCGAACCCGGTAGGTGGCTCGAGCAGCAGTGCGCCGATGAAGTGGACCTGCGGCGGCAGGTCAGATCGCCGGTACTCGAACGCCTCCGCGGTCGGCTGCAGGAACAGGTTGGGTGAAACGACCGAGCCCGCAAACTTGCGCCGCTGGGCAACATGCCCAGGCCGAACGGCGCGACTTCACGACCGGGCAGCCCCAGGCAGGAGACGTTATAGATCGCTGATGGTGGGCCGCTGGTCTCCTCGACGGTGACGGCGGCGAGCAGCGATGGGTCGCCGAGCACCACATCGGCCGGGAAACGCGCCGTCGTAATCGCGGTCGTCGTAGTCGTAAGCCTGCTCGTAAGAGACGAAATAGGCGCCAGCAGCTTCGGCCTGCGCGCGGAACCTCCGGCCGACATACCACCAGACCTCATGCCCTCTGCCGACCAGCGCACGAACAATCGGGATCGCGGGTAGTGGGTAGCGCCGTACGCGTTACTCTTGGTTGATCTTCCAGGGTGTGGGCGTTATGCCAGCCACCACGCCAACATCAGCAAAGCCATTGGCACGATGACGGCAAGCAGCACCAGCACGCGACCCAGCATGGCCGCCGGGTCCGACTCGCCCGGACGCACACCAAGGTCATCGGGGAGGTGCAGATCAGCAGCGTCCATGGGACGAACAGTAACGAGCACAGAGTTACCGCCCCGCCCACCTCACGTTAGCTGCCGGCAAAATCTCCCAGCGATCACCGCGTCCGACGAACGGCAGGCCGGCAGCCCTGGATTGGCCAGCAGGTAATCGATCAGTCAGGATCGGGGCATGGCGCTCGACGTACTACAGGCACTCCCGCCGACTCTCACGCTCGTCATGGCTTTCCTCTGCCCAGCACTGGAAGCCGCCGTCATGCTCGGTGTGGTCGTCCCCGGCGAGATCGCGGTCTTGGTGGCGGGTGCCGCTGCGCAGGCAGGTGCCGTCCCACTGTGGGCGGTCATCGTTGCCGGGGTGGCTGGAGCGATCATCGGTGACGCGGTCGGGTTCGGTGTCGGTCGCCGCTACGGCGAGCGGATGCTCGGGTGGCTGCCCGAGCGGCTGGTGAAGCCGGAGGCCGTGCACGCGACCACTGAGCTGCTGTGCCGACGCGGACCGATCGTCGTGCTGCTCGGTCGGATGACCGCACTGCTGCGGGCCCTGGTCCCCGGACTGGCCGGAATGAGTGGCCTGACCTGGCGGAGATTCTTGCCCTACAACGTGCTCGGCGGGGTGATCTGGGCAACGACAGTAGCCGTCCTGGGATATCTGGCCGGGGCCAGCCTGGCGGTGGTGCAGGAGCGGCTGGGTATGGTCAGCAACATCGTGCTGGGTGTGCTGGTGGTAGTGGTACTGGTGGTGTGGTTGCGCTCCCACGTCCGGCGGCAGAAATCAAGAATTTGAACAACGCGTAACCGCGGATCACTGAGCTGCGGTACCCCGGACGGGTAACTATTGACCGAATCATTGCCATATGACTATGCTCTTATTACGGCCTGCCTCATCATCAGAGAGGATGATCATGACCGAGTATGATCCGAGAACGGCCACCGGAATTCCCACGGAGCCTGTCGGCTCCCTCCCCCGCCCTTCCACACTGCAAGCCGCCTACGCTGACTACGATGCAGGAAAAATTGATAAAGCGGCATTGGAAGCCGAGCAGGACGCGGCAGTTCGCGATTCGATCGAGCGGTTCGAGGCTACCGGATCACCAATTATCTCCGACGGTGAGCAACGGTTGTCGAGCTTCGCTACCTACCCCATCACCGACACGCTGGCCGGAACCGGTCTTGCCGAAAACCTCGGCCCGGGCGGTCAGTTCTTCGCGATCTTCGCCGATGGCCACGGCCGGCAGCTTCCGCGCCTTACCGGTGGCCCGTTACGGTACAAGACCTACGCGGCCGATAGCCTGCGGAAATCCATTGTCCTGGCCAGCGTGCCGATGAAGCAGGCCGTGATTGCGCCCTCCATGCTGGCCCTGCTCTACCCGCTGAAAGAGGAGGTGCCCGACTACTCCCGGGAGCAGTTCGAAGAAGACATCGTCAACGAATGCGTCAAGGATATCCGTGAGGCTTTCGCCGCGGGTGCTGCCCGGGTTTCCATCGACTTCACCGAGGGTCGGCTCGCCACCAGAGAAGACCCCCGGAATCCGTGGACGGGCGCCGGCCTGCTGCCGCACTTTATCGAGCTGAACAACCGGGTGCTCGCCAACTTCACCGCGGACGAACGCACAAAGATCGGGATTCACACCTGTCCCGGCGGGGACCGGGACTCGGTCCACAGCGCGGACGTCCCCTACAACAACCTGCTCCCGAGCATGTTCCAGATCAATGCCGGCTACTTCCTCATCCAGCTGGCGAGCGAGCGTGACAAGGACCCGGTCTATCGGTCTATCGGCGAGCACCTGCGTGATGACGCCGACGGTGTGGCACAGATGGCCTACATCGGGGTGTGTGTGACGCAGAGCCCCAGGCCGGAGAGCGCCGAGGAGATCCGCGACAACCTGGTGAGAGCGTCCAATTTCATCGACAAGCAACGGATCGGCTCCACCGATGACTGCGGCTTCTCACCGTTCAGCATCGATGAGAAGCCGAACCACGGTTCGCCCGACTATGCCCGCGACATCGCGTTCCAGAAGATCAAAAACCGCGTCGAGGGCACCAGGATGGCGGCGGAGAAGCTCGGCGTCAGCTGAGCCTTTAAGCTCTCGCGGCGGAGGCGTATGGGTGCCTGGTGGCCCCCGCGGTCTTCAACACCGACGTGGTCGAGCAACTCGACCAGGCGGGTTCGATTCCCGTCCGCCTCCGCCACCAGCCGAGAGGGAGCTACCGTGCCGGCCATGGATACGCGCCGGCAGGTTCCCCGCACCGATGTGGTGCTCGCTGATCCGGCCGTGGCGGCCGCCACGCATCGGCTGGGACGCGGGCCAGTGAAGCAGGCGGTGGCCGCGGCACAGCAGCGGGTGCGCGAGGGCGCCCTGCCACCAGCGGGTGTGGTGGCCGAAGTGCTGGCCGCCTTGCCGGATACTGCGACGACCCTGCGCCCGGTACTGAATGCGACCGGGGTGCTGCTGCACACCAACCTGGGCCGGGCACCGCTGTCCGCTGCCGCGCTCGAGGCGCTGGGAGTTGCGGCCGGCACCACCGATATTGAGCTCGACCTGGTCACCGGTGGGCGTGGGCCGCGGGGGGCCGGCGCTCTGGCCGCGCTGGCCGCCGCAGTGCCCGCCGCGGGTGGGGTGCACGTCGTGAACAACGGTGCGGCCGCGCTGGTCCTGGCCGCGACCGCACTGGCGGCCGGTCGCGAGATCGTGCTGGCCTGCGGTGAGCTGGTGGAGATCGGCGACGGGTTTCGCATCCCTGACCTGCTGGAGTCCACCGGTGCCCGGCTGCGTGCGGTCGGCACCACCAACCGGGTGCGGCGCGAGGACTACACCGCGGTGATCGGGCCGCAGACCGGGTTTGTGCTCAAGGTGCACCCGTCCAACTTCCGGATCACCGGGTTCACCTCTACGGTGCCGGTCACCGCATTGACCGGGCTGGGCGTGCCGGTGGTCGCCGACATCGGCTCCGGCCTGCTCGCACCGCACCCCGCGCTGCCCGACGAGCCCGACGCCGCCACCACCTTGGCCCACGGCGCCGACCTGGTCACGGCCAGCGGCGACAAGCTGCTCGGCGGCCCCCAGGCCGGTCTGCTGCTGGGCGCCGAGCAGCTGGTGACCCAGCTCCGACGGCACCCGCTGGCCCGGGCGTTGCGGGTGGACAAGCTCACTCTCGCAGCACTGGAGGCCACCCTGCGGGGGCCGGCGACCCCGACTGCGCAGGCCCTGGCCGCGGACCCCGGCGTGCTGCACCGGCGGGCGACGGCGATCGCGACGGCGTTGGCCGCCCAGGGCGTGGACGCGCTGGCGGTGACGTCGCACGCCACGGTCGGCGGCGGCGGCGCGCCGGGGGTGTCGCTGGACAGCGCCGCGGTCAGCCTGCCGGAGCGTTACGCCCCGCTGCTGGGGGCCGGGAGCCCACCGGTGCTCGGTCGCCTCGAGCGCGGCCGCTGCCTGCTCGACCTGCGGGCGCTGCCGGCCCAGCACGATGCCACGCTGCGCGACGCGGTACTGGCATGCACGCCATAGCGATCGCGGGTCACGTCGATCACGGCAAGTCCACGCTGACCTGATGGACCCGGAGCCGGCCCGCGAGGAGGCGCTGGCCGGCTCGTTGTTGGGTCAGGTCCCCGTGGTCTGTGTCTCGGGTGTCACCGGCGCCGGGTTGGACGAACTGAGCGCCGCGCTGGTCACCGGGCTGCCCGCGCCGGACGTCGAGGCCAACGTGCGGTTGTGGGTGGATCGGGCGTTCACCATGCACGGCGCGGGCACGCTGGCCAGTGAGACGGCGACGAGCTGGAGCTGGGTCCCGGAGGCCGGCGGGTGGTGGTGCAGTCCCTGGCCTGGCCCGTCCAGTCCGCCCCTGGGTGGGGATAGTGCTCGGTTGGAGTTGGCGTCGGAGCTGCTGTTGCGGGTTAGGGACCGCGGGTTGCTGCGCGATCCGGGGTACCCGGCGCATCCTTGCCGGGATCACCGTGCTGGAGGTGCGCCCGCCGGTGCTGCGCCGCCGCGGGGCAGCGGCCGCCCGCGCAGCCGAACTGTCCACGATGAGGCGGTGGCCGAGCACGCCGCCGCAAACCCGCTGGAGCCGGGGATGCCGCTGGAAACCGCCCGGCAGATCACCGGGATGCCGGACACGCGGCTGGTCGAGCTGCTCCTGGGTCAGCAGCTCACCGTCACCGACGGGCGGGTGCACACCGCTGGCCCGGTCCAGGGGCTGCCCAGCGCGGTACGCAGGGCGATCGACGAGATCCGCGCCGAGCTCACGCGGCGGCCCTTCGCCGCGCCGGAGCCGGGCCGGCTCGCCGAGCTCGGGCTGGGCACCACACAGCTCGCCGCCGCGGTGCGGGCCGGGGAACTGCTCAAGATCGCTGACGGGATCCACCTTGCACCCGGCGCGGACGACGCCGCTGCCGAGCGGTTGCGTGGCCTGCCCAGACCCTTCGCCCTCAGCCAGGCCCGCCAAGCCCTGGACACCACCCGCCGCATCGCCATCTCGATGCCGAGCGCCGGGCCGCCGGCATCGACAGCGAGGGCCGACTGTCTGCCTACGCCGCCCGACGGGCCGCCGTGCGGCAGCACGTCAACGAGACCGTGCGGCAGCACGTCAACCAAGCCGACCAGGAGGGATCGGGTGCCGCCTAGCTTCGGCCAGATCTGGACTACCGGGTACCCCACCCACACAGAAGTACTCCCGAACGTTCCCCACCTCGTCGTGTCCAGCGACCTGTACAACGAATCAGGGCTCGGTGTCCTCGTCGTCGAGATTGACTCACACGAAATGCGGGACCCCGAACTACACGAACTCATCCCCGGAATCGGCACCGTCATGCTCGACCGGCTGGCCTGGTATCCACAGAACTGGCTCCGCGAGCACATCGGCGACCTGCCCGACAACCGCCACACCGAGCTTGGACGGCTAATCCGCAATCTCATCGGGCCGTAAGTCGGCATGAGACCGGGTGGGCTGGCGTAATCGACCAGTTCGGAGCAGCTTTACTACCCCACACGGTAGTAATGGGAGTAGGAACTGCGCAGCTTGACCTGCACGTTTCGCCGGAACTCAGTGCTGGCAGCCTTGAACTTAGCAACCACCTCGCGCAACGTCTGCTCGCTGCCGGCGACCGGGAACACTGGGCTGAAATGCGGTGTAAGTGGTTTCGGTGATCTCGGCATCGGAGATCCACTGCTGCCGTAACATTGGGCGCAACGCCTGCACCAGCGGGATTGACGCGCGCAGCGTGGCACTGAAGTTTTTCAGCTCGCGGTCGTTCCAGAACCCGCCCGGGTCCAGCGCGATCGTGTTCCCGCCGACACCGCGGCGGGCCAGCTCCAGGACCATGCGGGCGCCCATCGAGCTGCCCACGGTGTCCACCGCACCCAAACCCTGCCCGTCAATGAACCTGGCCGAACGCCACGACCCGCCCAGACCGTGCACTAGCAGCAACGGTTTCCCTGTGCTGTGCCGAACATGATTCAAACCCATACCCTGACGCTATCGAGCGCAGAGTCGAGCTTCGCATGGCCCGCCAGCAGCTCATCGAGCGTGCGGACGAGTCCCTGCAGGTGTGGTCCGTCCTGGACGAGGCTGCGCTGCGCCTGCAGGTTCAGGCGATCTCACTGGAGAAGTCCCCAGCTATGATCGCGAGAATCGCCGAAGAGTTCCGATGAATTACCACGACGCACTGAGCGCCGCCACCGGCTGGCGTAGGTCAAAGCGCTGTGAAGCGCAGAATTCCGCGTGCCACGGCGAGCTCGACCGGTAAAGCGCTATACAGTGGTAAGTAGTCGGGTGCGCAGCGTCTGGTGGGTGGCGCAGTCGATAGCCGTCCAGGCCATGGCGAGGGCCCCGTCCTGTAGCGCGTGATCGGCTGCCGGGGTGGCGCAGTGGGCGGCGAACTCGGGCTGGTGGTTGACGGCCGGCAGCGAGTCGATGCTGATCCCTGGGTGGATTGAGGGGATGGCCAGCGACACGTTGCCCATGTCGGTCGAGGCCGCAGCGCGGGGATCGCAAGGCCCAAAGGTGCGGCCGAGCGATTCGGCGTTGTGTCGGTAGGCGGCGGCGATGTCGGGGTCGTGGTGCATCTCGGCGTAGGGCTCGTGGCGGGGTAGCACCTCCAGGGTGGCCCCGGTGGCCAGCGCTCCCGCCTCGAAGCAGCGCAGGACGCGCTCCCGCATCCCCTCGAAGTCGGCCACGGTGGCGCCCCGGACGATGTACTCCGCTTCGGTATGAGCAGGGACGATGTTGGGCGCCTCCCCGCCGTGGGTGACGATCCCGTGCACCCGGTCGCCGGCGCGGAGGTGCTGGCGCAGCAAGCCGATGGCGACGCCGGAGACCGTCAGGGCGTCGGCGGCGTTGATGCCGAGCTCCGGGAAGGCGGAGGCGTGGGCCTCTTTACCGGTGTAGCGGATGCGAAACTGCTGGGCGGCGATGATGGACGGTTCGACGATGTCGCGGGGACCTGGGTGGGTCATCATCGCCAAGTGGGTGCCAGCGAAGGCACCGCGGTGCAGCAGCAGAATCTTCCCGCCGCCGCCTTCCTCGGCCGGTGTGCCCATGATCCGCACGGTGAGCCCGAGGTCATCAGCCACCGCGGCCAGGGCGAGACCGGCACCGACGGCGGTGGCCGCGATCACGTTGTGGCCGCAGGCGTGACCGATGCCCGGAAGGGCGTCATACTCAGCGCAGATCACGACGTGCAGCGGCCCCGACCCGGCGCGGGCCTCGAAGGCGGTGGGCAGTTGGCAGATCCCGGCCTGCACCGCAAAGCCGTAACCGGTCAGGGCCTCACTCAGCCAGGTGCACGCTTGTTCCTCCTCCCACTTGAGCTCCGGGTGGGCGTGGATGCGGTGGCTCAGCGCAACGAGATCAGCTTCGGCGCGCTCAAAAACGGCTTGGGCGGCGGTTTTCAGATCCAGCACGCCCACCTCCTAGGGGTCTCCCAGATTCAGCATGCCCGAAAGAGCCGATCCCTGCTGCGATCTATCCACCAGTAACGACATGGCGTGCCACGTACTCAGCCAATCATGCGCCTCCCCGCCGTGACGCAGGTGGCTAAGGTGTCTTCCCGTGGGGGTTTCCAGGCTCTCAGTGCAGGGTTCAGTCACCAAGCCCCTGCACGTCGTTCGCGACGTAGGTGCCGGGGTGAGTGCCTACTGTCCGGGGAAGGCCTAGCGGTAGCGTTCAGCCCGGATAAGCGCACCTTGGCCACCGCCAGCACAGACAAAAACGTCCTCCTATGGGACGCCAGCGACCCGACCCACGCCCGTGTATTGGGCCCACCCCTCATGGGCCACGGCCGCGACGTCAACGCAGTCGCGTTCAGTCCTGATGAGCGCACCCTGGCCACCGGCAGCAGAGATGAAATTAGTCCTCTTGTGGGACACTAGCGATCCTGCCCAACCCCGCATGGTCGGCGAGCCACTGGCCGGCCACACCCACTGGCGGAGATAAAACTGTGATTTTGCGTAACCTCGCTGAACTGGCACTGTTGCGTTGCGCGAAGCGGTGGGCAGGCTGGATCCGTTCCCGTGGTCTGATCAGATGGCCAAGGTCAGCTCGGTGAAGGCGGCAACCACCCGTGGTGTCGTGGTTTCCTCGGTCCCGAGTTCGTAGTGGCCGCGGCGGATGTTCTGGACGAACGCGTGCCCCGTAGTGATCACTCGAGTGCAGCGGAGCTGTTTGAGGCCGCGCATCGGCCGTAGCCGGG
>JBOHFG010000270.1:0-7694 GCA_050699575.1 Pseudonocardiaceae bacterium | reverse complement strand
GGGCCACGGTGACATGACAGTGGCCCGTCCGGGCTGCGCATTCACCGCCGCCCCACCCGGGTGGCAGGACGAGGACGGACATGCCGAAGAACAAGACCCATCGGGGCACCGCGAAGCGTGTGAAGCTCTCTGGTACCGGCAAGTTGCTGCGGCAGCATGCTGGCAAGCGTCACCTGCTGGAGAAGAAGTCCTCCAGAGTCACCCGCCGGATGGACGGTGTGGTCGAGGTGGCCCCGCAGGACAAGAAGCGGATCCGCAAGCTGCTCGGTCGCTGACCGGCCTCTTACCTCGCCCCCGACTCTGGGCGGTTGTCCCGCCCCCGATACCGACAGGACGAACCAGTGGCACGCGTCAAGCGAGCGGTTAATGCCCAAAAGAAGCGCCGCACCATTCTTGAGGCCGCCAGCGGCTATCGTGGCCAGCGCTCCCGGCTCTACCGCAAAGCCAAGGAACAAATCCTCCACTCGATGCAGTACGCCTACCGTGACCGGCGGGCGCGCAAGGGTGACTTTCGGCAGCTCTGGATCACCCGGATCAACGCCGCCGCGCGGCAGAACGGGATGACCTACAACCGGCTGATCCAGGGGCTGCACATCGCCGAGGTCGAGGTGGATCGTAAGAATCTTGCCGAGCTGGCTGTCTCCGATCCCACTGCGTTCGCCGCGCTGGTCGAGATCGCCAGGGCCAACCTGCCGGCCAGCCGGGGAGCGAGCGCCCCGGTGTCCCAGGCTGGCGACGCCGCCTGAGCGGTGGCCGGCCACACCTCGAACCTGCCACACCCCGAACCTATGGCTCAGCCAGATGTTCCCTACACCGAACGGACCCCGCGCGTCGTCGCTGCGCGTGCGCTGCTCCGGCGCCGGGATCGGGAGCGCTCCGGGCGGTTTCTCGTCGAGGGCGCGCAAGCCGTGCGCGAAGCCGTCAGGTACGGCTCGGTGCTGGAGCTGTTCGCCACTGAGCGTGCCGTTGCCCGGCATCCTGCGTTGCTCGACGCACCCGGTGCACGGGTAACCTTGATCACAGAGCGGGCTGCTGCGGGGTTGTCCGAGACGGCCACTCCGCAAGGTATTGTCGCGGTCTGTGCCACGCTCGGACGGACCGCGGAGCAGGCGTTACGCGGCACCCTGCTGGCTGCGGTACTGGCGGGCGTCGCCGATCCCGGCAATGCCGGCACGGTGATTCGCGTGGCAGATGCCGCGGGGGCAGGCGCAGTGCTCTTCACCGGGGACACCGTTGACCCGCACAACGGCAAATCTGTGCGGGCCTCTACCGGTAGTCTGTTCCACCTGACACTCGGCGTGGAGCCAGACCCGCACCAGGCGCTCACGGCGTGCCGGCAGGCCGGGATGCAGGTTCTCGCCGCCGATGCCGGCACCGGCCGCGACCTCGACGACGTGATTGACTCCGGGATCCTGGCGGCGCCCACCGCGTGGCTGTTCGGTAACGAGGCGCACGGGCTGGATCGCGGGCTGGTTGCGGCTGCTGACCACGCCGTCGCTGTCCCGCTGCACGGGCGCGCGGAGAGCCTCAATCTGGCCACCGCTGCGGCGGTGTGCTTGTACGCCAGCGCACGAGCACACCGCCGGCAGCGTACCCCCGGGTCGATCACCTAGGATCGGGCCAGAACTGACCGCCTACCGGCCCCGCCCGACGTCGCAGGCCAGGAGTTTCCCTTTATGTCTGGATCCAATGCCTACGACCCCAAACAGGTCGCGGTGCTAACGCCTGAAGCGCTGGCGCAGGCCGTGGCGGACGCTGAGCAGGCCTTCGCCGCGGCCGCCGACCTCGAGGAGTTGGCCGCGGCCAAACCCGCCCACCTCGGCGACCGATCGCCGCTGCTGACGGCACGGCGCGAGATCGGGGCGCTCCCACCTCAGGCGCGTGCCGAGGCTGGCCAGCGACTCAACTCCAGCCGCGTGGCCGTGCAGTCGACCTTCGATCAGCGCCGCGCCGCGTTGCAGGTCGAGCGGGATTCCAGGACGCTGCGGGAGGAGGCCGTCGACGTCACACTGCCGTGGAACCGGATGCCATCAGGAGCCCGGCACCCGATCACCACGCTCTGTGAGCGGATCGCGGATGTGTTCGTCGCGATGGGGTATGAGGTCGCCGAGGGCCCGGAACTTGAAGCGGAGTGGTTCAACTTCGACGCGCTCAACTTCCCCAAGGACCACCCGGCCCGCACCATGCAGGACAGCTTTTACGTGGCGCCCGAGGGATCCGGCATGGTTCTGCGCACGCACACCTCCCCGGTGCAGATTCGCGCTTTGCTGGAGCGGGAGCTGCCGGTGTACGTGGTATGTCCGGGGCGCACGTTTCGCGCCGACGCGTTGGACGCCACCCACACCCCGGTCTTCCACCAGGTCGAAGGCCTCGCGGTGGATAAGGGCATCACCATGGCCCATTTGAAGGGCACGCTGGACGCATTCGCCCGGGTCATGTTCGGTGAGACCTCCCGGACCCGCCTGCGTCCCAATTTTTTCCCCTTCACCGAGCCTTCCGCCGAGGTCGACGTGTGGTTCCCGGAGCGCAAAGGGGGGGCAGGCTGGGTCGAGTGGGGTGGCTGCGGCATGGTCAATCCGAATGTGCTGCGCGCCTGCGGGGTAGACACCGACGTCTACTCCGGTTTTGCCTTCGGCATGGGCATTGAACGCACCCTGCAGTTCCGCAACGGCATTCCCGACATGCGGGACATGGTCGAGGGCGATGTCCGGTTCACGTGCGCGTTCGGAACGGAGGCCTGAGCCGTGCGCGTTCCCGTGTCCTGGCTGCGTGATCACGTCGCACTCCCGGAGGGTGCTGATGCCCCCACCGTCGCCCAGATCGCCGACGCTTTCGTGCGGGCCGGCCTCGAGGTTGAGGCCGTGCATGAATTCGGTCCGGTCAGCGGACCACTGGTGGTGGGGCGGGTGCTGGAGATCGAGGAGCTGACCGGTTTCGCTAAACCGATCCGGTACTGCCTGGTCGACGACGGTGACCCGGCGCCGCGCGGGGTTGTCTGCGGTGCCACCAACTTTGTTCCGGGCGATCTGGTGGTGCTTGCCCAACCCGGCACGGTGCTGCCCGGTGGCGTCACGATCGCGGCCCGGACCGCCTACGGCCGGACCTCCGACGGGATGATCTGCTCGGCCGCGGAGCTACGGCTCGGCGACGACCACACCGGGATCATCGTGTTGCCGGCCAACACCGCCAGCCCCGCAGATAATGCCATTGCGGTGCTCGGCCTAGATGACGCGGTGATCGAGCTGGCGGTCACCCCGGATCGCGGCTACTGCTTGTCAGTGCGTGGGTTGGCCCGCGAGCTGGCCATTGCGTTCAACGTCCCGCATGGCGATCCCGGCCTGCAGGAGGTGCCGCAGACTGCGGACGCCGCCTGGCCGGTGCGGATCGAGGACGAGCAGGGCTGCCGTCGGTTCGTGGCCCGCCAGGTGTCAGGCGTGGACCCGACCGCCGGATCTCCCTGGTGGCTGCGCCGGAGGCTGCAGCTGGCCGGGATGCGGCCGATCTCGCTGGCCGTCGACGTCACCAACTACGTGATGCTCGAGCTCGGGCAACCGATGCACGCCTTCGACGCCGCGAAGCTGGACGGTGAGCTGGTCGTCCGCCGGGCCGCTGAGGGCGAGAAGCTCACCACACTGGACGGGGTGAGCCGGGAGCTGGATCAGGACGACATGGTGATCTGTGACCGCAGCGGCCCGGTGTCGTTAGCGGCCGTGATGGGCGGAGAGAGTACGGAGATCGGCCCGCAGACCACCAGCCTGCTGCTGGAGGCGGCGATCTGGGACCCGCCCTCCGTCGCTCGTGCCGCCCGGCGGCACAAGTTGCCCAGCGAAGCGGCCCGGCGCTTCGAGCGCGAGGTGGATCCTGCCCTGCCCCCGGTGGCCGCCGAACTCGCCGCGACGCTGCTGACCCGATACGGCGGTGGGGAGATCCTGCGGGGCCGCACCGATGCCGGCACACCCCCCAAACCGGCGCTGGTGATCATGCCGATCGACCTGCCGGATCGGGTGGCCGGGCGCTCCTACGAGCGGGGCGCGGTGGTCCGCCGGCTCTCCCAGATCGGCTGCACGGTGGAGGTCGGTGGCGTCAACGGCACCACGGTGGTGACGGTCGCTCCGCCGTCCTGGCGCCCCGACCTGGCCCAGCCCGCTGACCTAGTCGAGGAGGTGTTGCGGCTGGAGGGTTACGACACCATCCCCGCCGAGCTGCCGCCAGCGCCGCCCGGCCGTGGGCTCACCGCCACCCAGCGCCGCCGGCGAACGATCTCCCGGGCGCTGGCCGGGGCAGGGTACGTGGAGGTGCTGCCCAGCCCGTTCGTCTCGGCCAGTACCTGGGACGCCTTCGGCCTGCCCCTGGACGATCCCCGGCGGCACACCGTCACGGTGCTGAACCCACTGGAGGCCGACCGTGACCAGCTGGCCACCACACTGCTGCCCGGTCTGCTCGAGGCCTTGGTCCGCAACGTCGCCCGCGGGCAGCGCGACGTGGCGCTCTACGGGGTAGCCCCGGTCGTGCAGCCCTGCGCCGGTGCCGCTGTGCTGCCGGACGTCGGGGTGGACCACCGGCCCAGCGACGACGAGGTCGCCGCCCTGATCGGTGCGCTGCCCGCGCAGCCGCGGCATGTGGGCGCCGTGCTCGCCGGGCAGTGGGAGCGCGCCGGCTGGTGGGGTACTGGCCGGGCGGTGACCTGGGCTGATGCCGTGCAGGCCGCGCGCGTGGTCGGGCACGCTGCCGGTGCCGAGCTTGCGGTGTGCGCCGCTGGGACACCGCCCTGGCACCCCGGCCGGTGCGCGCAGCTGCAGGTGGATGGCCACCCAGTGGGGCATGCGGGGGAGCTGCACCCCGCTGTGGTCGACGCGCTGGGCCTGCCGCCACGGACCTGCGCGATGGAGCTGGACCTGGACGCGCTGCCGCTGACCGATCGGCGTCCCGCACCCGTGGTGTCGCCCTACCCGCCGGTGCTGCAGGACATCGCGTTGGTGGTGGATACGGCCGTGCCGGTCGCGGAGCTGACCGCCACGCTGCGCCAGGGCGCCGGGAAATTCCTGGAGGACGTGCGCCTGTTCGACGTCTACACCGGCGACCAGATCAGTGCGGGCAAGCGGTCACTGGCCTTCGCGCTGCGCTTCCGCGCCCCCGACCGCACCCTCACTGCCGCCGAGGCCACCGCCGCCCGCGCCGCCGCGGTCGCCGCCGCCATCCAGGCACACCACGCCACGCTGAGATCCTGATAACGCCCACGACGACAGCGGGGATGTTGGTGGGGTCAACCCGTGGCAACCGGGCTGCGTTGCGCGGGCGTCCTCCAAGCGTCATCTGTGCTTCGCTGTGGGTAACCACGGGCCAGGCAAAACACGTTGGACGGCAGCGTGGGAGGACGACGATGGCAACTAACGCCGTAGTGTCGGTGAAGCCCTGGCCTCGAAGCACCACATCCACAATGACTCGATCCGTATCCTGACAGCTGCCATTGAGGGACAGGCCCCCGCAAGCACGGCGTCCTCGGAGGGTAACCGGCCTCCTCACGTGCCCTTCAGGACCGTCACCCGCCGAAAGTTGGTCTCAGCAAGCTGAACCGCGCGGCTGTTTCATCAGTTTACAGGCTCGGCAACTTAAGACGGCTCAGGCCGGCCGCCATTTCACTGTGCCGATCAGCCAATTCCTTCGTCGTCCCAAGCTGGGGATACTTGCGTCGCATGCGCACTATCAGATCACCCAGTCGGCTGAGTACCGTCCCGGTAATGAACTCCGAGCTGAGCGCTTGCTCTATATTTTCAGCCGCATCGTCGGGTTGCCCAAGATCCACGTGCGCTCGCGCAAGGTCCAGCCGAGCAAGGGCCTCTCTCGTTGGCTCACGCTCGGATGGGCCAAGGCCTTGACAGAAGGAAATTGTTTCTTTGGCGTACGGAATTGCCCTCTCGGGCTGGTCAAGCAAAATATGGGAATCGGCAGTATAAAAAGCCAACCACCCAGAATTGACCGAAAACAATCCAGAACCCAGGTGGTCGAGCTGATCGAATCTCGTCTGCGTATCTTTCAGCACTTCCTGAAACTGGTCCTCCTGGCCAAGTCTGGCATAAGCCCGGGCAAGTTTAACGCCTACTCCCACCGCGGCGGCACTGCCCAGGGGGGCATGTTTGAGACCGCGCTCGGCCGCATCCCTGGCCGCGGCAGGCTGATTGCTGTACGTGGCAATAGTGGCTTTGGCATCCATAGCCCAGGCGCAGATCTCATGGTCCTCCGCTTGCCAGCCATGCTCCCACGCATCAAGGCAATGCGCCTCGGCTGCGGCTAGGTCACCGAGGTCGATCGACAGCCAGGCCAGGATAATACTCAACGAACCAGCGTGGCAGTATAGCTCCCTGCCCTCACGTAATGTGTGCCGCCCAGCAATAAGATCCTCGGTCTGACGGCGGTACCAGCGGGCCTTGGGAAACAGCTCGCCCGGTGGCGTGTGATTAGTGGTGGCTGCCAGGTCAGAGACCACAGAGTCGAGGTGTTCGAGTGTCCTCGGGCCAAGCTCGCTGGCTTCGGCGCGGCGGGTGAACTCCATGGCTTCCACGGCCGACTGGGTGAACGAATCAAGATCAGCTTGCGCTGCTCCCAGCCCTACAGTGGACGTGCCCAGGAGCGTCAACGCCTGCCTGCGGTCCGTAAGATCATCTCCCGGCGTGAATGGCAGCCGATCATCCCCACCTGCGTGCTCATCCGCACCAGCATCACCGGACCGGGACGCCGTCGACAAGACCGGCGTGGTCCGGAACTGGTCATCCGAGCAGGGCTGGTCTGCCAGCAGCTCGGCCAGTTTATCATGCGAGATGCTCAAAACTGTGGCCAGCTCCGGCCGGTGCCCCGGCTGGGGCGTGCTGTGGCCTGCCTCCCAGCGCTGCACCGTCGAGCGCTCGACACCCATCCGCTCAGCCAGGCACTCCTGGCTGAGGCCAGCCGCCTTGCGAGCAGCAACCAGACCGGGCCGCTTACCTGGCATGGTCATCCCCCTCTTCTCCCTTCCAGTAACACCGGAGGTATCCAGACAATAGCGGGTACTCATTGACGTAGGTCACTCGCCGTCCAGCGGCCGCAATGCGGCGGTTTTGCGGCGGTTCTGCTGTTTGCTTTACCCTTAATTTCCGCCAAGGTGATCTACAAGGAGTTCGGCATCACGAACGGTCGAGGCAAAGGCCAATGAAACCGCTGAAGCGGTCATCAAGGATCAAGGTTGCGGGAGCGGATCACGTGCCCCGCCGGGACATAGCGTAGAGCCGCATTGGAGTCGTGAGCAACCTTGAGGAGACCCGATATGTTGACCGGACTACGGGGCGACACACCGTGGCGTTCTACCGGGCCGTGCCGGGCTGCATCCCATACGCCCGAAACTCGGCCGTGACGAGGTGACGTCCGTGACCAGCACAGGCCGGACTGTCGCTCAGACCAGTCATCGGCTTGTCCGTGAGGCCCTGCGTGAGACCATGCGGGCCGGGCCCGGCACCCTCGGGAGGATCGGCTCGATTCGGTACCGGGCCAGTGCTGTGCTGTACCTGCTGCTGGGCGAGCACCCCATTGACTGGCGGGGCTACTGCCGATCCTGCCCCGGCGTGATGACCGGGCTGCGACCCCGGCCTTGCCAGATCCACTTCAGGGCGAGCGACTGGCTGCTGCACCACTCCGATGAGGCACTGCTGCCGCACCTTGCGCGC
>JBOHFG010000269.1:0-22127 GCA_050699575.1 Pseudonocardiaceae bacterium | reverse complement strand
CCATGGTGGGGATGTCCAGTTGTGGAGCCAGCCCGGTACTGGTTCCACCTTCACCCTGCGGATTCCCGCGCATCCGGACAGTCCGCAACGTATGCCGTGCATGCCCTCGATACCCGAGCACGTAGGAGGATCGCTATGACCAGGGTGCTGATCGTTGAGGATGAGGAAGACTTCGCCGACCCACTCGCCTTCTTGCTGCGCAAGGAGGGCTTCTCGCCCGCGGTGGCCACCACCGGGTCTGAGGCGTTGGAGGAGTTCGACCGCAATGGCGCTGACATCGTGCTGCTGGACCTCATGCTTCCTGGGATGAGCGGTACCGATGTCTGCAAGCAACTTCGGGCGCGATCCGCGGTTCCGGTGATCATGGTAACGGCCCGGGACAGTGAGATCGACAAGGTTGTGGGGCTCGAGCTCGGCGCGGACGACTACGTCACCAAGCCCTACTCGGCCCGGGAGCTCATCGCCCGGATCCGCGCGGTGCTGCGGCGCGGCGGGGAGGTGGCCGACGGTGCGGCCGCCAGCCCCGCGTTCGGGCCCGCGGTACTGGAGGCGGGGCAGGTACGGATGGACGTCGAGCGGCACACCGTCACCGTGGCGGGGCGGGAAGTGGGGCTGCCGCTCAAGGAATTCGACCTGTTGGAGTACCTCCTGCGCAACGTGGGCCGGGTGCTCACCCGTGGCCAGCTCATCGATCGAGTGTGGGGAGCGGACTACGTCGGTGACACCAAGACCCTGGACGTCCACGTCAAGCGGTTGCGTTCCAAGATCGAAGAAGATCCCTCGTCGCCACGGCACCTGCTCACCGTCCGTGGGCTCGGGTACAAATACGATACTTAACAGTGGTGCTGGCGTAGCCTGGCCTCTCGTGCGGCTCGGCGTGCTCGACGTGGGCTCCAATACCGTCCACCTGCTCGTGGTGGACGCACACCATGGCGCCCGCCCGTTGCCCCAGAACTCGGAGAAGTCCGTGTTGAGGTTGGCGGAGCAGATGGACTCTCGCGGAAAGATCACCCGTGAGGGGGCCAATCACTTGATCAACACCGTGCGTGAGGCCGCCACGGCGGCCTCTGCGATGGGCTGCGAGGACCTGATGGCGTTTGCCACCTCGGCGGTGCGCGATGCCTCCAACTCCGGTGCGGTACTGAACCGGGTGCAGGCCGAGACGGGGGTCGAGCTCCTCGTCCTCTCCGGCGAGGAGGAAGCCAGCCTCACGTTCCTCGCGGTCCGCCGGTGGTGCGGTTGGTCGGCCGGCCGGGTGCTCATGGTGGACATCGGCGGTGGGTCACTGGAGATTGCCAGCGGGCTGGACGAGGATCCCGATGTGGCGGTTTCCCTGCCGCTGGGTGCCGGCCGGCTCACCCGGTCCTGGTTGACGCACGACCCGCCACGCCGTCGCGAGCTGGAAACGCTGCGTGAGCACATCGTCGAGCAGCTGGCGGAACCGGCTCGCAAGCTGCGGGAGGCCGGCCGCCCGGACCGGGTAGTGGGCACCTCGAAGACGATCCGGTCGCTGGCCCGACTCAGTGGCGCGGCGCCATCCTCGGCGGGCCCGCGGGTCCGGCGTACGCTGACTGACGCGGGTCTGCGCCAGGTGATCGCCTTCATCTCCCGGATGAGCGCCGACGACCTGGCCGGACTGGAGGGGGTCAGCGCAAGCCGGTCCCACCAACTGGTCGCCGGAGCCCTGGTGGTTCAGGCCGCAATGCGCGCCCTCGACGTCGATGAGATGGATCTTTGTCCGTGGGCATTGCGGGAAGGGGTGATCTTGCGGAGACTGGATTGGCTGGACTGGTTGGACGGAATCGACCGGACGGCGCAGCCGGGGCGCCGCCCACCTCGGCCGACTGGACGCGCAGGGGCTCCGGGGGGCACGGTGAGAGACGATGAGGCGCAGTAACGAGCCTGAGGAGCGCGCGCAGTTCACTGTGGCTGAACTGCTGGCCCGGTATGGCGAGCCGGCTCCGAGCACCGGGCGGCGGCACCGCCGGGCAGCTGAGCAACCTGCCACGGACCAGCAACCTGCTGATGCCACAGGCGCTGCCGCTGCTACCGGCGTTGCCGCTATTCCAGGTACTGCCGCTATTCCAGGTACTGCCGCGCAGCCGGTCGTGGAGCGGAACTGGGTTGACAGTCGCGAGCCGATGGTTCGACCGGTAAGCCCTGCACCGGTCCCAGACTTACCTTCTCGCTACGGTTCGGTCCCAGGTCACACCAGTCGGCGGTGGGCTCCAGCGGTGGGTCTCCCGTCGGTGGTCGCTGCACGAGCGACGGTCACCCCGCCGGTGATCGCCAGGCGAGCGCCGCTGAGTTCGGTGACTGACCAGTTACCTGTTGTTGAGCTCGATACCACGATCCGCGCCATTCCCGAGCTGAACGAGAACGCCACCGCGGCGGACGAGATCCGAACTCAGGAGTCCGGTTCCCCGTTGGGGGAGTGGGCCTTAATGGTGAGCCAGATCGGCATCGGTGTCGTCGGTGGCGCCGCGCTGTGGCTGATCTGCGAGTGGCTCTGGCAGCGGATCCCGGTGGTGGCGTTGATCGTGGCCCTGGCCGTGATCACCGGGCTGGTTTGGGTGGTCCGCCGGGTCCGGCGTGCCGAGGACCTGCAGACGACCGTGATCGCGGTGCTCGTTGGCTTGTTTGTCACCGTGTCCCCGGCAGCGCTGCTGTTGGTCGGCCGATAGCTGGTGTCCCCGGCAGCCCCGGTCAGGGTGGCGCTGTCCACCGCCTCGGTGTGGCCTGAACCGATCTCGGTGGCTTTCGAGCTGGCCGCGGAGCTCGGCTACGACGGCATTGAGGTGATGGTGTGGGGGGACCCGGTCAGCCAGGACGTCGCCGCGCTGGCGGCATTGGCGACTCGCCACCGGATACCGGTGCTCGCCCTGCATGCCCCCTGTTTGCTCATCGCCCAGCGGGTGTGGGCGGCAGATCCGGTGGTTCGGCTGGATCTGACGGTGCACGCGGCTACCGAGCTGGGCGCCGGTGTGGTGGTGGTTCATCCCCCGTTTCGCTGGCAGCGGGACTACGCCATGGGTTTCGCCCAGCAGATTGCTGCGCTGGAGGCTGCCTCTGGGCTTACGATCGCGGTGGAGAACATGTTCCCGGTGCGTCGTGGCCGGCTGTCGGTGTCCAGCTACGTGCCGTCCCCGGACCCGACCGATGTCGGGTACTCGCATTACACGCTGGATCTGTCGCATACCGCGACGGCTGGAGTCGACGCGGTGGCGATGGCGCAGCGGATGGGGTCGCAGCTGGCGCATCTGCATCTGGCCGACGGCAGCGGCGCCCCTCGCGATGAGCACCTGGTGCCCGGTCGGGGTAGCCAACCCTGCGCTGAGGTGTGTCAGGTGCTGGCGGAGTACGGGTTCACTGGCACCGTGGTGCTCGAGGTGAGCACTCGCCGGGCCCGTACCCGCCCGGAGCGGCGCGCGGTCCTCACCGAGGCGCTGCTCTTCGCGCGCCTGCACCTGTGAGCAACCCCACTACGAGTCACTAGGCTGAACGGGCGTAAGGTGTCTGCTGGTCCACAGCGTGTGGATCACCGCTGGTTCATCAAGGAGTGGGAAGGCTTCTTATGAGCATGGTCATTGTCCTTGAGATCATCGTCGCAATTGTGGTGCTTGCAGTCGCCGTGCGGTTCGCAGTGCGGGATACCCGGCAGCGTCGCGATGCCAACCCGCAGCCACTATTCGACTCCGAGGACACCGGCGAGGCGCAGCCCCGCGGCAGCAAGCACGAGGCACAGCAGCCCCCGAGCCAGCCAGCAGATCAGCACCAGGTAGCTGCCCTAAGCACCCCCTCTTCTGCCCCGGAGCCCCCCACTAACTCATGACCCCCCCTCGGGATTTGGGGCGGGCAGCGTGCTGCGTTCGCTGATCTTGAGCGCGGCTGGGCACCCGGGTGTTCGGCGGCTTGTTGCCTCTCCGGCGGTTAGTCGGTATGTGGTCAGCCGGTTTGTGGCCGGGGTGAGCACCGAGCAGGCGGTGGCTGCGGCCAGCGCGTTGGTGGTCGGTGGTCTGGCGGTGACCCTGGATTATCTGGGGGAGGACGTCACCGACGAGGCCGGGGCGGAGTCCACCGTGCACGCCTATCGGGAACTGCTGGCCAGCTTGAGCACCGCGGGTCTCACTGATCGGGTCGAGGTCAGCGTGAAGCTGTCCGCGGTGGGCCAGCGGCTGGACGAGACTTTGGCGCTGCGTAACGCCTCCCTCATCTGTGCTGCCGCCGCACAGGCCGGGACCACCGTCACCTTGGACGCCGAGGACCACACGCTCACCGACTCCACTTTGCGGGTGCACGCCGAGCTGCGCCGCAGCTGGTCCGCGACCGGAGTGGTGCTGCAGGCTTACCTGCACCGGACGTGGGCGGACTGCCGGGCGCTGGCGATCCACGGCGCCCGGGTTCGGCTGTGCAAGGGCGCCTACGCCGAGCCACCCGAGCTGGCCTTCCGGACGTCGCACGAGGTCGCGCGCAACTATGTGCGGTGCGCAAATATTTTGCTCGCCGGACCGGGTTACCCGATGTTCGCCACCCACGACCCACTGTTGATCGACATTATGGGCGAGCGGGCCCGCTGGTACGGGTGCCCACCGGGCAGTTTCGAGTACCAGCTGCTCTACGGCATACGCCCGGCTGAGCAGCGACGACTGGCCGCAGCCGGCGACACCGTCCGGGTATATCTGCCGTACGGCTCCGATTGGTACTCTTACCTCACCCGGCGGCTTGCCGAGCGACCTAGCAATGTCGCCTTCTTTCTTCGCGCGCTGGTGCCCGGCAACGGGCGTCCCGGGTGACCGAGTTGTCGGACGGCTGTGGCACCCTGCCGCCATGACCACGATCGCCGTCCTAGGCGCCGGCAAGATCGGCGAGGCGTTGCTGTCCGGACTGCTCAAGGCCGGGCATAGTCCGGACGACCTGATGTTCACCGAACGCGTTCCTAACCGGACTGCCCAGCTTGAGCACACCTACCGGGTGCGAGCGGTTGACACCGCCACCGCCGCACGCAAGGCCGACGTTTTGGTCGTTGCGGTGAAGCCGCAGGACATTGACCCGCTGTTGGCCGAGCTCGCCGGCTTGATCGGCTCGGACACCCTGATTGTGAGCCTGTGTGCCGGGTTGCCTACGGCGCTCTACGAGCGTCGACTGCCTGATGGTGTGCCGGTGGTGCGGGTCATGCCCAACACTCCGATGCTGGTCGGTGAGGCGATGAGTGCGCTGTCCGCCGGTCGCTTCGCCACGGACATCCACTTGGCGCTGACCGAGGACCTGCTGAGCAGCGTGGGCAAGGTGATCCGGGTACCGGAGAGTCAGCAGGATGCCGTCACTGCGCTGTCCGGATCCGGCCCGGCCTACTTCTTCTACCTGGTCGAGGCGATGATCGACGCGGGGATCATGCTTGGGTTGCCCCGGCCGGTGGTGACCGAGCTGATCACCCAGTCCGCGGTCGGCGCGGCCCGCATGTTGCGCGAGACCGGTGACCACCCGGTGCTGCTGAGGGAGGCGGTGACCTCACCCGGCGGCACGACGATCATGGCGATCCGGGAGTTGGAGCGGCACGGGGTGCGGGCGGCGTTGCTGGCTGCCATCGAGGCGGCCCGGGAGCGATCGGCCGAGCTCGGCGTGGCGCACGACGACTGACGCCACGAATAAATAACTGATGTTAACTTCAACTGATCGGAGTCGCACAGCCACCACCAGTCCCGCTACTCTCATCAGAACATGTGCGTCACGGACCCTGGGAGGGGAAGCCCAGCGGGCGCGACGTGGTGAGGACGCGATGACCCATGCTGACGAACGAGCAAGCCGGGCCAACCAAGGTCCAGTTCCTCACAGTCGCCGAGGTGGCTGCGATGATGCGGGTGTCCAAGATGACGGTCTACCGGCTGGTACACGCGGGTGAGCTGCCCGCGGTGCGAGTCGGACGCTCCTTCCGGGTTCCGGAGGTGGCCGTGCAGGGTTACCTGGAGAACGCCTACTTCGACGCCGGGTGAGGTTACTGGGTGGGGTGCGCGCCGCGGATCCGATCAGGAGTAGCCTGGGCAGTCGTTCGCGCCTACTGCCGGGCGCTTCGCAATGGATCAACGACCAAAGCATCCATCGACACTGCAGTCACAACCAGCGAGGAGGCCGGGTATGGGCTCGGTGATCAAGAAGCGCCGCAAGCGCATGTCCAAGAAGAAGCACCGCAAATTGCTGCGCAAGACGCGGGTGCAGCGTCGCAAGCTCAAGAAGTAGTCTCAGCCCCGTGGCCAGGGAGCACGATGTCGCCGTCCACGGTGCTCGTCACTGGAGTCAGCCGGTTTGTCGGCGCGGAGCTGGCGGCCCGCCTCGCGGCGGATACCGCCATCGACCGCGTTCTCGGCGTGGACGCGGTGCGGCCGAGCGCAGACCTGCTGCGCCGGATGGGGCGTGCCGAGTTTGTCCCTGTCGACCTGCGCAACCCGCTGATCGCCAAGGTGATCTCCGCTGCCCGCGTTGACACCGTGGTGCACGCCTCGATAAGTGCCAGCCCGCGTGACTCCGGTGGGCCTAACAGTGGGCTCAAATATGGGTCCAGAAGTGCGCGCAGCACGATGAAAGAGTTGAACGTCATCGGCACCATGCAGCTGCTCGCTGCGTGCCAGAAATCGACGACGGTGGCTCGGCTGGTGGTGAAGTCCACTGGCGCGGTGTACGGAGCGAGCTCCCGGGATCCGGCAGTGTTCACTGAAAATGATCAGCCGCAGGACCTGCCTGTGTCGGGATACGCCAAGGATGCGGTGGAGATTGAGGGCTACCTCCGCGGGTTCGCGCGGCGGCGTCCGGATGTCGATGTCACCGTGCTGCGCTTCGCCAACGTTGTCGGCCCGCGCATCGATACTGCCCTGACCCGGTACTTCTCGCTGCCAGTGGTGCCGACGGTGCTGGGCTACGACGGTCGGGTGCAACTGCTGCACGAAGAGGACGCGCTGGCAGTGCTCGAGCGGGCCAGCCGAGTGCGGCGAGCCGGGGTGTTCAACGTGGCCGGGGACGGAGTGTTGCTGCTATCTCAGGCGATTCGGCGGGTGGGTCGGATCGCGGTCCCCCTCCCTGTCCCCATGGTGGGGCCCTCGGTGACCGCCGTCGGGTGGCTGCTACGCAGCGTCCGGCTTGTCGACTACTCCCCCGAGCAAAGTCGATTCCTCAGCTTCGGCCGAGTCCTGGACACCACCCGGTTGCGCACCGAGTTCGGTTTCGTGCCGCGGTGGACCACCGTGCAGGCGTTCGATGATTACGTGCGTGGCCGAGCGTTGCGGCCCACAGCGGACCCGAAGTGGGCGGATGTGGCGCAGCGAGGGCTGCTCGCGCTTGCAGCCCGGTTACGGTAGTGGATCAGGAGCAGGTCGAGCCGCAGTGGCATCGAGAGCTGGCCGACCTGCTGGCATTCGCCCGCAGGAGAGTGCGCGGCGACTACCGCGTCGATGAGTTCGGCTTCGACCCGGACCTCACCGACCATGTGTTGCTCCCACTGCTGCGACCGCTGTACCACACGTGGTTCCGGGTTGAGACGATCGGCATCCACCACGTGCCCGCCGAGGGTGGTGCTCTCGTGGTCGCCAACCACTCCGGGACGCTGCCCTGGGATGCGGTGATGACCGCGATGGCGGTGCACGACCAGCATCCGGCTCGGCGGCACCTGCGGATGCTGGGTGCCGACCTGCTCTTCCGCACTCCCTTGCTCGGCTCGTTGGCGCGCAAGTCCGGCCAGACCTTGGCCTGCGTCCCTGACGCCGAGCGGTTGCTCACCTCCGGTGAGCTGGTGGGGGTGTGGCCGGAAGGGTTCAAAGGTCTCGGCAAGCGCTACCGCGACCGGTACACGCTGCAGCGTTTCGGGCGCGGGGGGTTTGTCTCCGCAGCGTTGCGTACCCAAGCACCCATCATTCCGTGCGCCATCGTGGGTGCTGAGGAGATCTACCCGATGATCGGCGACATCACGCCGCTGGCTCGGCTGCTCGGCATTCCGTACTTCCCGCTGACGCCGCTGTTCCCGCTGCTGGGACCACTGGGCATGATCCCGCTACCGTCCAAGTGGACCATCAAGTTTGGTGAGCCGGTGCGAACCGATGAGTACGAGTCGGGTGCAGCTGATGATCTGATGCTGGTTTTCACTCTCACTGACCAGGTACGTGAACTCGTCCAGCAGGCTCTGTACCGGTTACTTGCCCAGCGCAGCAACCCGTTCTTCGGGTAATCCTGCTCACGTCGCGAGTGCGTCAGGCGCGAGAGCGACGATGATAGGCGAGACCAGCGGCGACCGCCCCCGCCGCTACTCCGACGCCCAGCACCGGGGGCATCAGTTTGGCGGCTTTGCGACCGGTCCGGAAGTCCCGGATCTCCCAACCCCGGGCCCGAGCGGTGTCCCGAAGGTCGGGGTCCGGGTTCACCGCGACCGCGGTACCCACCACAGAGAGCATCGGAATGTCGTTGGCTGAGTCGGAGTAGGCCGTGCAGCGCTGCAGGTCGAGCCCTTCCCTGGCGGCCAATGCCCGCACCGCCTGGGCCTTGGCCGCACCGTGCAGGATGTCGCCCACCAGCCGGCCGGTATACACCCCATTGACAGTCTCTGCCACGGTGCCCAGTGCACCCGTGAGGCCGAGCCGGCGGGCAATGATCGTGGCCAGTTCCACCGGAGTTGCGGTGACCAGCCATACCCGCTGCCCGGCGTCGAGATGCCTCTGTGCTAGCGCCAGTGTTCCCGACCAGATCCGGTCGGCCATGAGCTCATCGTAGATGTCCTCGCCGAGCTCAACGAACTGGCGGGTAGATCTACCGGCTACGAACGATAGTGCTTGTTCGCGGCTGGCGCTGATCTCCGCGGGGCTGAGCTCCCGGCCGGACACTCTGAACTTCAGCTGTTGCCAGGCAACTGACGCGAGCGCCCCGGTGGGAAGAAACTCTCTGGCCGCCAAGCCTCGTGCGAAGTAAAAGATCGACGCGCCGATCATCATGGTGTTGTCGACATCGAAGAAAGCGGCCGCAGTGCGGTCCGCGGGGATTTCCAGTGCAACATCCGACTCGGCAGAAGCCGCGCCAGCGAGGGCAGCTTCCCCGGTAAGGGTGGCCAGGGCGGCTTTCTCCTCTCGGATGTCCTGATGGGACCGTCGTCGCACGTGATCCTGCCCTGATATCAGAGTAGTGACCCTTCCTGTTCCAACGATCACTCATATGTCAAGCCAATCACCAGACTGCCTTGATGACTGCTCCTGAGCAACCAAACAGTGGGGAACTATTACCTTGACATCAGGGGGTATGGTTGACCGCTATCCGGGTGGGAGCAGTCGAGGCTGCAGAATCCACGGAGGTAGGGGAGCGGCGGGCGGTGGGGAATCGTGCTTGGGTAGCGGGCTCCACGGCTGGGGTTGCAAGGGCTGTGGTTGCAAAGACGGCTCAGACCGAGGACTGCTCGGACCCGACAGGACACCACCCGGGGTTCGGGTAGGCGAAACTCCAGGATGACCGCTCTCGGCTTTCTGACTCGGCAAGACCAGCGGATTCCCCGAAAGCGGCGGGAGCAGGCTGGGTGGCGTGATCAGGTTGGGCGGGATTGCTGCTGGCGTACTCGGCGCTTCCGGAAGCGGCACTGCGGTAGCGGGTTGATCGACCATCGGCATCGGCCGGCACGCGTTGCGAGCCGGTAACAGCCCCAACTCGTCACGGCTGCCAGAGGTCATCGTGAGGCAGCTAGAGCGTTGGCTCAATGCTGAGACTCTCGTGATCACGCGATCCAGGATACCGAGTGTGTTGTCCAGCCGGGCACTGATGGGCAGTGGTAGTGCGGCTCGGATTGCCGACAACCGAACTTTCTGCTGCTCGGCCCAGCCTCGCAAGGTGGAGAGACTGTTGGCCTGTCCACTGACGGCCAAGCCTGTCAGCAATCTCGCTCCTGCGGTGGTGTCCGAGTCGAAATCGTCCAAAGCGCGGAGGAACTTGCCCCGTCCAATGGACCAGTTGCCCGAGGCGTTCGCCTGATCCGCCATGGCCTCAATCTCGTTCACCCGGGCACTGGCGAAATCCAGGTGCTTGAGGGCCTTGGGCTGGTCGCCGAAAGTCAATCCGAGCTCAGCGGACTCGGTAGTTCGCTTGAAGCTGTACAAAGCGTCACCGGGCAGGGCATCCCGGGACAGCAGGACACTCATCCCGGACAACGACAGCAACAGGCACAGCGATGCAGCCGCTGCCACCATGACCCGACCCTGGGTCTGGTCCGGAAACCAACGACGACTCCGGGCGGCCCGCAGCGAGAGAACAGAGCTGTCAGCTTCGCACGCCTGTGTGAAACCAGCCATGACTCGCTGACGCATCCGATCGCGTTCGACCTGATGGGGACCGACCGTGGCACCCACCTGGCGCAGTGCGGCAACCACGGTGAGCTCACGATGCAACGTATGGTCGGAGACGTCGCGGATACTTGTATTCACAGCTCGGGCAAAATCTTCTTGATCTTGACCGCCGCTACTCCGACCCCTGGATGTACGCGTCGTCCTCACCGCCTTCGGGCCCTCGGGCCATGTCCTTGGAAGCAACGAGCGGCAAGCCGGGTAGTTACGTCGGGTCTGAGCAGGCCGGGCGTGATTGTGATAATCATCGCAGGCCCTCCGGCGGCATCATCGCAACCCCTCGGGCAGTAGCTGCGCCAGCCTGCGGACTGCTCGATGTTGCAGCGCCTTGACCGCACCCTCGTTGCGGCCCATCACGGCCGCGGTCTCCGAGACCGACAGGCCCTGCATGAACCGCAGCATGATGCACTCCTGCTGATCCCGGCCCAGCTGAGCGACGCAGCGCATGAGCTCGGCAGCGGTGGCTTCCTCGACCACCTCGTGCTCGGGGCCGCGGTCGTCCGCGCTGGAGTCCAGGATGTCGGCGGTGGTCATCTCCAGCCGGTAGCGGCTGGATTTGACGTGGTCGAGCACCAGGTTACGCGCGATAGTGACGAACCAGGCTCCGACATCGCGGCCTTGATAGCTCACCGAGGAGATCCGGCGCAGCGCGCGCAGGAAGGTTTCGCTGGTGAGGTCCTCGGCCAAGGGGCGATCACCCACCCGGAACAAGACGAAACGGAAGACAACGTCGACGTAGCGGTTGTAGAGCTGACCAAAGGCATCCTGATCACCTTGCTGGGCGGCCGCGACGAGCTCCCACGCTGCGGTGTCAACCTCTGGCCCGGGGTGGTCGGCAGCCTCAGCACGTTCGGTGGCCTGATCCACGTCCGTAGCGCTCCGCGGTGGGGCGCCAGGAACCGATGCACCAGGAACCGATGCGCTCGGTTCTGGGGCGCTCGGTTCTGGGATCGGCTCGGCCTTGGGCCGGGAGGCGAACTTCACGTGATCAGGCGTCGGCGTTCGACCTGGCCCAACGCCGCTTGGCGCAGGTGCGTTCGGGGGCCGTCCGCGCGGCAGCGGGCCATCGCGGATCGGCCCCGGGGTTCCGAGGACCATCTCGGTTGCGGCATGAGCCACTCCTCGTTCGCTCGTGCCGACCGTTCGCGTCAACGGTCGCCTAAGGCGTGCGGAAGCATACGACGGGGGCACGTTACGCCCCGCACCTCCCAGGCTCCGCACCGTAGGGAGCTACCGGAGCTCGCGTTCTGGAGACAGATCGCGCCAAAGCCGGGTGCCGTAACAGCAGTTCTGTCTCCAGAACGCGCCTGGGGCTGCGTGGGAGGATGGCGGGATGGGGCATGAGGTGGTCTTGTTGGTTCGGGTGGGGTGTCATGCTTGTGCAGCGGCTCGCGAGGACATCGGCCGGATCTGCGCTGAACTGGACGTTGCGTGGCACACCAGCGACGTGGACGCGGACCCGGAGCTGCGGGCCGAGTACGGCGACCGGGTTCCGGTGATCCTCGTCGATGGGCGGGAGCACGGTTTCTGGACGGTGCAGGAGCAGCGATTACGGGCAGTGCTCACCCAGTGAGCCACATTACGATCTGGTCTCCGATTGAACCTCTTGCCGGAGGGACGCCGAACTGGCAGGCATGACGTCGTCGCAGTTGTCCGCTCCGGTGATCCCCGATCCCGTCCCGCCGCCCCGGTTGCCCGCCCCGGTGGCTGCCCTCGTGGGCGTGCTGTCGATGGCGGCAGGGTTGGCGACCGGGCACCTGGCGGGTGGGTTCATCTCGCCGACCGCCTCGCCGTTCCTGGCAGTGGGCAGCAGTGCGATAGACCTCACGCCGAGCTGGCTCAAGGACTTCGCGGTTCGCGCCTTCGGCAGCTATGACAAGCTCATCCTGCTGTCCGGCATGGCGGTGGTGGTCGGGCTGGTCGGGGTGACCGCCGGCCTGCTGTCCCGGCGCTCCCGCACCCCCGGTCTGGCGCTGATCGTGCTGCTCGGCGTGGTCGCCGGTGTTGCGGTGGTGTCCCGCCCGACTGCGGGTTCGTTCGATGTGCTTGCCCCGCTGGTTGCACTGCTCGCCAGTGCGGGGACGTTCGTCATCCTGCACCGCCTGGGCCAGCTGCCGACGGGGGACACGGCGGCTGGAGTGTCGCGCCGGGCGCTGCTTGCCGGGTCCGCGGCAGTCGCCGCCGGTGCCGGCATCGCAGCGGCCGGGGGGCAGCTGCTGGCCGGGCGCAGTGGGGTGGAGGCCTCTCGTCAGGCGGTCGGGCGGGTCCTGCCCGTGCTGACTCCGCCGCTGATCCCCCAGGGGGCGGATTTTGCCGCCGACGGCTCACCCACCTTCATCACCCCGAACCGGGACTTCTACCGGGTGGACGTCAACCTCACGCTGCCGCAGCTGCGTGCCGAGGACTGGCGGTTACGGGTACACGGCATGGTCGGCCGCGAGCTCACGCTGAACTGGGCAGAGCTGACCTCGCGGCCACTGATCGAGCGGCCCGTGACGATGACGTGTGTCTCCAACGAGATCGGCGGACCCTACCTCTCCACCGCCAATTTCACCGGTGTGCTGCTGGCCGACCTTCTGCGGGAGGCCGGTGTGCAGCGGGGTGCTGATCAGGTGTTCACCACCAGCGTCGACGGGTGGACCTGCGGCAGCCCGACCGCCGTCCTGGCCGATCCGGGGCGCCAGGCCATGCTGGTGATCGCGATGAATGGCGAGCCGCTGCCGATCGAGCACGGTTTCCCGGTTCGGATGGTCGTCCCTGGGCTCTACGGGTTCGTGTCTGGGACCAAGTGGATCACCGATATGGAGCTCACCACCTTCGACGCACGGCGGGCCTACTGGCTGGAGCGCGGCTGGGCGCAGCGGGCGCCGATCAAGACGATGTCCCGGATCGACAGCCCCGGCGCGTTCGGACGCGTCCGCCCGGACACTCCGATCACCGGTGCCGCGTGGGCGCAGACCCGGGGCATCGCGAAGGTCGAGGTACGGATCGATCACGGCGAGTGGCGGCCTGCGGAGCTGTCCACGGAGGTCAACGTGGACACGTGGCGGATGTTCCGGCTGCGAGGTCGATGGGCGCCTGGCGCCCACGTCGCCGAGGTCCGGGCGACCGACAAGACCGGATACACCCAGACCGCGGACCGGGCTGCGCCCATCCCGGACGGCGCCAGTGGTTGGCATTCGGTACAGTTCACCGTTCTCTAGAAGGTGTGCCGCATCGTATCGAGTTGTCCCGAGAGCACGCTGCGGGTAAATGTGTCCTATTCGTAATCTGCACACCGTGAACTTGCCGTTGCGGATTACCGAAGTATTAGGTGAGAGTCCCGGACAAGCCGGGCAGATGAGGAGTTGAGATCGCGTGAAGAAGATCCAGCGACTGGCCGCGGTGGGTGCCATGGCGGCTCTGGCCGCCGTGGTCGGCGCATGCAGTAGCGCACAGGGGCCGGCCACCGGGGGTCAGGCTTCCCCGTCGGTCGGTGAGTCGGCTGCGCCCAGCGCCGAGGCGACCGCACCCACCGGCAGTGGCGTCACCAAGATCAGTGACATCTTCGGTCCGGCCTGCGACCAGGTGCCCAAGGAGGGTCCCGGTTCGGCGCAGGGCATGGTCAACGACCCGGTGGCCACGGCGGCCAGCCACAACCCGCTGCTGGTGACGTTGGTGAAGGCAGTGACCGCCGCCAACCTGGGAGATACCCTCAACAGCGCCCCGGCGATCACCGTGTTCGCCCCGGCCGACCCAGCGTTCCAGGCTTTGGAGGCCCAGCACCCGGGCATCTTGAAGGAGCTGACCACCGCGCCGGACGTGGCGTCCCCGAACAGCAAGCTGGCCAAGATCCTCACCTACCACGTGGTCGGTCAGCGCTATGACGCCGCCGGCATCGTCCAGGCGGGCTCGTTGGACAGCCTGGAAGGCGCCAAGATCAAAATCGGCGGTACCGCTGCGGCGCCGACGGTCAACGGTGCCCAGGTGCTGTGTGGCAACATCCCCACCAAGAACGCCACTGTGTTCGTGATCGGGCAGGTGCTGTCGCTGCCGGCTTCATGATTGGATTGAGGTAGCTGGTAAGTCCTCGTCAGGGGCGGCTCCCGTTGTGGGGCCGCCCCTGACGCATGTCCCGGGGCCTACGATTTATAACGATTTCGCATACGGATTTTCGGTCGCCGGGGGAGCACTGTCGTGCTGTGTCCTATTCGTTATCCGCTTGGCTGAATCGTCGCGAAACTGAGGTAATGCAAGGGGGACGACGGGGTCAGCCGGTCCGCCCGACGAGGGGGGAAGATCGAGCGCGGAGGGTCCAGTGACTCGCCGTGATCCACTAATGCAGCTCCTCGGGGGCGCCGCTGCCGGCGCGGAGTCCCCGACGCCCGTCGCAGGCTCGGAAGATCGCGACTTTGTTCCTAGGTTCACAAACGGCTACCGTGGACGCCTGGCAGGGCTGCGGCGCGCTACCCGACCCGGTCCGCCAGCGCGAGATCCGAGAGCGAGAGGAAGCCAGGTGCACGAGCACGGCAGGTACCGCACACCGGTTGATGACCTGCCGTACCGCCCTGTACCCGAGGCGGCAGTCCGTCGCCTCGCCCTCTATTTGCGAGTGCTCACCTCAATGATCGAGCAGGGTGTGACGACGATGTCCAGCGAGGAACTCGCCGGCGCTGCCGGGGTGAACTCGGCGACCCTGCGCAAGGACCTGTCCTATGTGGGTTCCTACGGTACTCGCGGTGTGGGTTACGACACAGCGCGGTTGGTGGAACACATCGAGCGACTGCTCGGGCTCACCCGCCACCACAGCGTCGCCGTGGTCGGGATCGGCAACCTCGGTCATGCACTGGCCAACTATGCAGGCTTGCCTGACCGTGGCTTCCCGGTCACCGCGTTGTTCGACCTCGACGAGGACCTGGTCGGGATTCCGGTCGGCGGGCTGCCCGTCGACGACGTCGGCAGCATCTCCGCAGTGTGCATCGAACGGCAGGTGACCATCGGGGTGATCTGCACCCCGATGGCTGCCGCGCAATGGGTGTGTGACCTGCTGGTGGCCGGCGGTGTCCGGTGCATTCTCAACTTCGCGCCGGTGGTGCTGCAGGTACCCGAAGATGTTGAGGTACGCCGGGTGGACTTCGCGGTGGAGTTGCAGATCCTGTCGTTTCACCAGGCCCGTCGGTGCAGTGGAAACGGGGTGGCGGCGGCTGGACCGGTCGATCCGATTGTGGTGGGCCGATGAGTCTGCTGGTCGTCGGGCTGTCCCACCGCAGCGCGCCGGTCGACGTGCTGGAGCGAGTCGCGGTGTCCTTGGCGGATACCGGCAAGGTCCTGGGCCAGCTCCTGGAGTGTGCGCACGTCACCGAAGCACTTTTGCTGTCGACCTGTAACCGGGTCGAGGTCTACGCGGTGGTGACGACCTTCCACGGCGGGCTGGCCGATATCACCGACGTGCTGTCCGGCCAGTCCGCGACCCCGCTGGACGAACTGTCCGGCCACCTCTACGTGCACTATGCCGCGGCGGGCGTGGAGCACCTGTTCTCGGTGGCCGCCGGACTCGACTCGATGGTCGTCGGCGAGCCCCAGATCCTTGGTCAACTGCGCACCGCGTACGCTGGCGCCGAGCAGGCGGGCACCGTCGGGCGCACGCTGCACGAGGTGGTGCAGCAGGCGCTGCGGGTCGGTAAACGAGTCCGCACCGAGACCGGCATTGACGGTGCGGGGGCCTCGGTAGTCTCCGAAGCTCTCGCCGCCGCGGCGGCTGCGCTGGCCGGTGCCGACGAGAGTGCCGGTGGGACAGCTCTCGCGGGCCGGCGGGCACTGGTCCTTGGTGCCGGTTCCATGGGGGGGCTGGCTGCAGCCCAGCTAAGGCGGGCCGGGGTGGCGGAGATCGTGGTGGGTAACCGCACCCAGCTGAGCGCGCAGCGGTTGGCGGTGTTGTGCCAGGCCGAGGGCACGCCTTCCCAGGCAGTAGGCCTGGACGACCTGGCATCCGTACTGGCCACCGTGGACCTGGTGATGTGCTGCACGGGTGCGAACGGTGCAGTGCTCAGCGCCGATCGGATCGCTGACGCTCGGGGCGTCGATCGGATCGCTGACGCTCGGGGCGTCGATCGGATTACCGGTACGAGGACCCGCCGGGCGCCGCTCGTGGTGTGTGATCTGGGGTTGCCCCGCAATGTTGAGTCCGGGGTGGGCGATCTGCCCGGGGTGACCCTGCTGGATCTCGACACCGTGGCGCGCCGGCTCGAGCAGCGCGGCGCAGGGTCGTCTCAGGTGGTCAGCGCCGCTCGTTTGCTGGTTGCCCAGGAGGTACGTGGTTACCTGGCCGCCCAGCGCACCGTGGAGGTCACCCCGACGGTCGCCGCGCTGCGCAAGCGGGCTGCTGAGGTGGTGGACGCGGAGCTCTTGCTGCTGGATGGCCGGTTGCCGGGGCTTGCTGCCGGGGTGCGTGATGAGCTGGCCCGGACCGTGCGCCGAGTGGTCGACAAGCTGTTGCACACCCCCACGGTGCGGGTCAAGCAGCTTGCCGAGGCTGGTGGGGGCGCGGCCTACGCCGACGTGCTGCGGGAGCTGTTCGAACTCGACCCGCAGGCCGCCGCCATTGTCTCGACCGTCCGTACCGACCCTGCCGGGACCGGGTGATGGCGATGCCTCACCTGTTGCTAGGAACCCTGGTGTTGGGAACACAGCGCAGTGCGGTGGCGCTCGCCCAGGCCGAGTGGGTGGCCCAGCGGTTGCGGGCCGCCGAGGTGGACGTCCGCATCCTGCCGTTGCCGACCTCTGGTGATGCGTACTTGGCGTTGCGGGTTGCCCTGGCGGCCGGTGAGGTCGACATGGTGGTGCACTCCTATAAGGATCTGCCGACCGTGGTGGATCCTCGCGTGGTCGTCGCCGCTGTGCCGGAGCGTGCGGATCCGCGCGATGCGCTGGTGGCCCGGGACGGGATGGTGCTGGGAGAGTTGCCAGCGGGGGCGGTAGTCGGCACTGCCGCGCCGCGTCGCGCCGGGCAGCTGCGAGCGCTGGGCCTGGGGCTGCAGGTGGTGCCGGTCCACGGTGACGTCGAGTCGCGGATTCGGCGGGTCATCGAGGGGGAGCTCGATGGTGTGGTGATCGCCGCCGCTGGGCTGGTTCGGCTCGGGCGGATCGAGGAGGCCACCGAGCTGCTCGACCCGTTGCAGATGTTGCCCGCGGCCGGACAGGGGGCACTGGCCTGTGAGTGCCGGGTCGATGATCTGGACACCGAACACCTGCTGGGCATACTGCTCGATGACGTCGGGGTACGTGCCGTGGTCACTGCTGAGCGGGCGTTGCTCGCCTCCGTTGCGGCCAGCACCGGCGCCCCGGTTGGTGCGCTCGCCGACGTCGTCGAGGACTTGGATGATGATGGACGGGTCGTGCTGCGGCTATCCCTGCGGGGAGCCGTAACCACTGCGGACGATGACGTGCTCCGGTCGTCGGCCACTGGGCCTTATTCCGGGGAGCCAACCGATGCCGAGAACCTTGGCCGCCAGGTTGCGGCCGAGCTGCTGGACTTGGGTGCCGGCGCGTTGGGTGTTGACCCAGCGCTGCACGGCCCGTGTCCTGGCCTGATGGGAAACGAGTAGCTAGATGAGCCGTGTTTGCAAGATCACCGGACAGATCGCTTTTGTGGGTGCTGGTCCTGGAGATGTCGGGATGCTCACCGTGCGGGCGCAGCACCTGCTGAGCTGCGCTGAGCTGTTGGTGACCGACCCCGACGTGCCCGCCGAGGTGCTCGCGCTGGCTGCCCCGTCTGCTGAGGTGCGCCCGGCGGTAGGGGAACCCGGCGAGGTCGCCAAGGACCTGGTCACCGAGGCCAAGGGTGGGCGGACGGTGGTGCGTCTGGTATCCGGGGATCCGCTGACCGCCGACGCCGTGGTCGCCGAGGCATTGGCCGTGGCCCGCACGTCGGTGCCCTTCGAGGTGGTGCCCGGGGTGCCCGCGGGTACCGCGGTGCCGGCCTTCGCCGGAGTGCCGCTGGGTTCCGGGTACACCGAAGCCGACGTCCGCGCGGGTGTCGACTGGGCGGCGCTGGCCGCCGTGCCGGGCCCAGTGGTGTTGCACGCCACCGCGTCGCACCTGGCTGAGGCGGCCTCCGCGCTCGTCGAGCACGGGTTGGCCCCGCAGACCCCGGTGGCGGTCACCGCCGCGGGGACCATGCCCACCCAGCACACCGTGGAGACCACGCTGGCGTCGCTGAACGGTGACGCCAGCGAGCTCACCGGGCCGCTGGTGGTCACTGTCGGCTTGGTGGTCGAGCAGCGAGCGAAGCTGTCCTGGTGGGAGTCCCGGGCGTTGTATGGCTGGAAGGTGCTGGTGCCCCGGACCAAGGAGCAGGCGGGAGTGATGAGCGAGCGGCTGGCGGTGCATGGCGCAGTACCCGTCGAGGTCCCGACGATCTCGGTGGAGCCGCCCCGGTCGCCGGCGCAAATGGAGCGCGCGGTCAAGGGCCTGGTCGATGGTCGCTACCAGTGGGTGGTGTTCACCTCCACCAACGCGGTCCGGGCGGTCTGGGACAAGTTCGCCGAGTTCGGGCTGGATGCGCGCGCCTTCGCTGGCGTGAAGATCGCCTGCGTGGGGGAGTCCACTGCGGAGCGGGTGCGTGCGATGGGCATCGTCCCCGAGCTGCTGCCCTCGGGCGAGCAGTCTTCCGAAGGGCTGCTGGCCGACTTCCCGCCCTTTGATGACATTCTCGACCCCGTGGACCGGGTGCTGTTGCCACGCGCGGACATCGCGACCGAGACCTTGGCCGCCGGCCTGCGGGAGCGGGGCTGGGAGATCGATGACGTGACGGCCTACCGGACGGTGCGGGCCGCACCGCCGCCCGCCGACACCCGCGAGATGATCAAGACGGGTGGCTTCGACGCGGTGTGCTTCACGTCCTCGTCCACGGTGCGCAACCTGGTCGGTATCGCCGGCAAGCCGCATACCCGCACGATCGTCGCCTGCATCGGCCCAGCCACCGCCGAGACCGCAATCGAGTTCGGCCTCCGCGTCGACGTCCAACCCGACGTAGCCCAGGTAGGCGCCCTGGTAGACGCCTTGGCCGACCACGCCACCCAACTCCGCGCCGCCGGCACCCTTCCCCCACCCCGCAAAGCCAAAACCCGCCGCCGTTAGCGCGCCCCGCCTTCCTCGCGTTCTGGACGCAGAGTGCACTCATTCGAGCCCCGGTGGCCGCGTTCTGGATCCAGAACGCGGTGGGAGGGAATGTGATGTTTCCGGTTTCGCGGGGGCGGCGGTTGCGGACCACTGCGGCTATGCGGGGGTTGGTTTCGGAGACTTCGGTGGCGGCGCGGCAGTTGGTGTTGCCGATGTTCGTCAAGCAGGGCGCGACCGAGCCGGTGCCGATCCCGTCCATGCCCGGTGTGGTGCAGCACACGCGGGACTCGCTGCGGAAGGCTGCGGCCGAGGCGGTGGCCGCCGGATTGGGCGGGATCATGCTGTTCGGCGTGCCGGCCACCCGGGATGCCATCGGCTCCGGCGGGATCGACCCGGACGGCGTGCTCAACACCGCCGTGCGCGACGTACACGCCGAGGTCGGTGACGACATTGTGATCATGGCTGATACATGCCTGGACGAGTTCACTGATCACGGGCATTGCGGCCTGCTGGATGCGGCCGGCCGGGTGGACAACGACGCGACTCTCGCGGTGTACGCGCAGATGGCGCTCGCGCAGGTGCAGGCCGGTGCGCATCTGGTCGGGCTCAGCGGCATGATGGACGGCCAGGTCGGGGTGGTCCGGGCGGCGCTGGACGCGGCCGGGTACCAGGACGCCGGGATATTGGCCTACAGCGCCAAGTACGCCTCGGCGTTGTACGGGCCGTTTCGTGACGCGGTGGAGTCCCAGCTGTGTGGTGACCGTCTGACCTACCAGCAGGATCCGGCGAACGCCCGTGAGGCGCTGCGCGAGGTGGCGCTGGATCTCGCGGAGGGCGCCGACATCGTGATGGTCAAGCCCGCGATGCCCTACCTGGACGTGCTGCGCGCGGTCGCTGAGGTCTCCGACGTCCCCATCGCCGCCTACCAGGTCTCCGGCGAGTACTCCATGGTCGAGGCGGCGGTTGCCCACGGTTGGCTGGACCGTCGGCGCACCGTGCTGGAGACGCTAATCTCCATCCGCCGGGCCGGCGCTGATCTCGTGCTGACCTACTGGGCCAAGCAGGCCGCACACTGGTTGCGCTAACCCAGCTGTTCGGCCCGGTCCGGCTGTTCGGCCCCGTCCGGCGTCCAACGCGTGGTTCCGCTCCCGATTCTGCCGTCCGTGTGCCGGCGCGGACGGGCCGCAGTGCTCATGAGATCGGCTGGCTGGCGCAAGCAACCATCTTGGCGACCTCATTGAGGATCGATCCAAGCCGGGTCTGGACGTCGTGGGCGGTGTAGCGAAGGACGGTGTACCCGTGCGCCACCAGCACGTTCTGCCGGGCGCGGTCGTCCTGGAAAACAATCCAGGTGCCGTGCGTGCGGTACCCGTCCACCTCGAGGATCAGCCGCCGCGCCGGATCGAGGAAGTCTGCGATATACCCGAGTACCGGCTCGTTGATCAAAAAATCGGTCAGGCCTGCCGATCGCAGGCCTTGGGCGTGCAGGCGCTCGGGTGCGGACGCCGCACCGGGCACCAGCGATGTCAGCTGCCGCGCGATGCGAGCCGCGCAGCCCTACCTCCTCAAGGTAACGCATCCGCAGCGCCCGGTCCGAGGTCAGGGTCGCAGTAACGTGGTCGAGCAGCGCGGCGCACGCGGCCTCGTCGAGCAGCATGAGGCAGTCAAAGACGGTGCGCGGCACATCGGTGACCGGCAGCCCGCCGACGGTGCTGCGGCGGGTGCGCGGTGTGTCCCTGCGCAGAAGCCGAAGCTAGGGTACTGGCGACGTGCGCGCACAGCTCAGCGGGATCGTCAGGTGCACGACGGCAGGCTCCTCGACCGCCATTTTCCATAGGCGGGCTGCAGCGAGATGGCGCACGACGCCCTCCGGTTGCCAGAGATGCGCGGCGTGTGCCCGGGTGGTCAGCGACAGCTCGCCCGTGGTGTAGACGCCGTGGAGTACCCGCCGTAGCCGGCCACGGCGCACCCAGGAGCCGATGGTGTTGGCGTTCAGCTCGGTCTGGCGCAGTTGCGCGAGGCTCACTGCGCCGTGCTGGCGGCGGAGTAGTTGCTCGATGTCGCTCCCTCGGATCATGGTGACTACCGTGCCAGCAAGCACCGACAGTCCCCGCCAGCCAACCGCGGGAGGGGCCGTGGCAGGGTTCTGGGGTGGGTATCGCAACGACGTCAACGCGGTTGCGGGGCGGGGCGGTCGTCGCCGAGCTGCTGGCCGTGGTCGTGCTCGCCGGGCTTGCCTGGTGGTGCTGGCACCGCGGTGTGATTGTCACGATGCGCCGCGGCACTGCGCTCAACCGCATTGAGGGGCGCTGGTGGGCGGCTGCCGTCGGGGTGGCCACGCTGGCCGGGATCCTGCTGCTCGACGTGGCACGGCGGATGATACGGCGCTGACTTGGCGGTCCGGGTTGGCCTGTCGTTAACGAAGCTGCCGCCAGCCGCAAACGATGGTTCTCCTCAGGTTGACGGGGCTGGCTGGCTTGGTGGTTTACACGGGGAAGGAGTCGATGACGTTGTCGTAGGCGCTCTGGGCGTGGTCGAGGGGGCACTGTCAGGTTGACGGGGTTGGGGCGTTCGGTTGCCTGGTGTGGGTGGGTCAGACTGGGTCTTGTGGATGCCACGTCGTCGTTGTATAAGGGCCATCGCTACCCGGTGGAGATCATCAGTCACTGTGTG
>JBOHFG010000268.1:0-13576 GCA_050699575.1 Pseudonocardiaceae bacterium | reverse complement strand
CCTTGTCGTGCGCACGCCGTTCCCATCTTGATCGTTTCTGACTGTCGTAGGCCAGAAACCCTAGATGGGACACGGCGTGCGCCCTTATCGATCATGAACAGGCACCCACAGGAACGTCAGTAGCGCCAGAAGTTCGGCGTCAGCCTGCGCAGCGTCAAACGACTGCTGCACCAGCACGGCGTGCGCCGTGAACGCCGCACATCCCGCCTGTGATCGAGGCAGTAGATCAATACCAGGAGCATAAGAGCTCTACCGAGCATCATGGAGAGAGAATTAAAGCAATGATAGATATACAAAAACCAGAATCACAGAAACGAGACCTCCCGCGCGGCCTAAAACTCAGCCTTTCACTGCATTTTTCGTCCACAATGACAGGTTGGCTTGCGTGGGAAAAAATGGGCTTGGGCTGGTGGTTTTTATGCCCGCTGAAGGCAGCTTGAACGGCGGTGACCGGAGTCTGTGCTGATCCCGATGGCCAGGGCGCGTTCGAGCCCCATCGCGCGGCCCTGGCAGGGTTGGTCGATCAACCCGGCTCGCTGGCGGGGAGTCCTTGACGGTCCCGACGGGGCGGCTGATGATGAGCAACATCGAGCAACGTCACTGTGGAAGGCAGGTTCATGCAGATACGGTTCCTGGGCAAGGAGACAGATCATGGGGACTCTCCGACTCTGTACGCCACAGACCGGGGCAGCTACCTGGTTCAGGGGTGGAAGGTGAGCGACCCGGAGATCTTGGAAACGCTTCAGGTCCCGGAGAGTGAGACGGTCGTGGAGATCTATGCCCGTCTGATGAGCCATCTGGTCAAGGATGGACTCAGCGGACTCGTGACCAGCTGGGTTCCTCCGATTGTGCATGTCAAGCACAACGGGAACCTAGTTATCCAGGGCAGGCGGGTCACTGATCGAGGAGCTCAGGCAGAGATGGCTATTCCTGATCATGAAGAGGTGGTAGAGATCGGCAAGGCAGCCATGCAAGCACTGGTGAGCAAAGGATAGGAGCCTTGGAACTGATCTCGAGTGAACAGCGAGATAGGTTTTTCACCACATTCACACACCAGGCGCTGCATCTGGAGATGCGAGACGTGTACGCGGTGACCGACGAGGCACAGCGGTTTAAGGGATTCCTGGAGAAAGGATATAGAGATCACGACGCCGAAGTCGAACAGCGACGGCCATGGATCACGCTCATTCAGAAGAGTACTGCGGCGGGAAAGATGTTTAGAAGAGCGCGGATTGTGTCCGAGCCTGTGACTGACTATATCCGTTACGAGTGGGAGGGTGCCACTCGTAACGTCGAGGCCGGAGAAGATGTCAGGTGGTTGCCTCGTAGATTAGCCTCGGGGATCGCCCTGCCGGGTAATGACTTTTGGCTCTTCGATGACTCGACTGTGATCTTTACCGTCTTCACCGGGCAAGGCCAGGTGCTCCAACGCCAACTCACGGCTAATCCGGTCATCGTCGCGTTGTGTCGGTCGGCGTTTGAGACCGTGTGGGCACAGGCAACCCCTCACCGCGACTACACACCCCCCTCATAACATGTCCACCGCCACCAAACGAGCACGTGAAGGGCTGGGAACCCGCCTGCGGGACATCCGCCAAGACGCCAACCTCACCGGGCGAGCCCTTGCCAATTGTTGCGGCTGGCACTTCACCAAGATCAGCAAACTGGAGCACGGGACACAGAACCCGTCAGAAGACGACCTACGGGCATGGTGCCATGCCTGTGATGCGGCAGATCAGCTTCCCGACCTTATTGCTACGGTACGCGCTATCGAGTCGATGTATATCGAATGGCGACGTGCCTTGCACCCTGGCATGAAGCACAGTCAAAAGGCACGGATTCCACTCTATGAACGTACGACACTGTTTCGGGTGTACGAGCCTGGCCTGATACCGGGATTATTTCAGACCCCAGACTACGCATCAGCGATCATCGCGCACGCCATCGAGTTGGAACAGATCCCCAACGACCTAGACAAGGCCCTGGCGGCACGACTGGAGCGTCAACAAATCCTCCACACAGGCGACAGACGCTTCCTTATGGTCCTAGAGGAACAAGCCCTGCGCACTCGCGTCGGTGACACCGATGTGATGGCACGACAGCTTCATCGACTACTAGAGATCATGCCACTGCACCGAATGAGACTCGGGATCATCCCATCCATGGGCCAGCGTCACACATGGACCTCAGCCGGATTTTGGATCTTCGACCAACACACCGTCCACGTGGAAACACCCTCTGCCGAAATAACCATCACCCAACACAGCGAAATAACGGTCTATGAGAAAAAATTCTCCAGACACCAACACTCAGCCCTCTACGGCCCACAAGCACAAATCTTGATCAACAAGGCGCTTGCTGATCTCTCACCCCAGGCACCTGACCCGAGTTAAGCAACATCACGCAACATCCTTCCACTCCAGCCAAGCCCAGCCTTAACGTCACAGCCCTGGCCCCCCAGGGTCGGGACGTTCGAGCCGCCCGCACGGCCTGGCTGCTTGCCTGGCCCCCGAGAGAAAGAACACCCCCATGAAGGCAAGCGCCCCCTCCCCAGTCGTGTCTCAGGACAGCCCAACCCCGCCCCTGGGGAGCCACCCACAAGGCTTTTGCAAAGTCGTCAAAAGGAGCGTGTGACTTGCGGCTACACCAGACAGACCGTCATGGCCGATACAGACAATGGCGATCGCACACACCATTAAACCTAAGACCGATGAATCTAAGACCCCGACCGTGCCAGGCGCAGTCGAGCAAACCTGTGGAGGGTATGACCGTGCAGCCACGTGCGGAGACCCTCCGGTCAAGCCAAAGTGACTCACCTTGGGTCGTTCGTGCCGTGGACATGACGGCTCCGAGAGTCGCCGCCGGCACAAGTTGGGCAGTGCCGGGCAGGTCGGCGGCGTGCGTGAGCTGAACGCTGTGCGCTGCGGATAGTGACATAAGGCCGAAAATTCGCGCGTCACACGTTCGAGGAAGGAAGTCATGATGAACTGGCACAGTTATTATACGAACGGTCCAAATAAGCGTCGCCGTAAGGCGATATCAGCGTCGTGTGGGTTGCATCGGGGTCCGGTGGGTTTCGCCAATCTTCTGGTGAGTATGCAGGACGGGTCAATTGTTCTCGATCCCCATGTCACCGGCGCCTGCGTGATCGCCCTCGATGAAGAGGGCGCCAGGACGCTACTTTTCATACTGACAGAATGGCTGGGGTGAGCTGGAGCGCGGCCTGCGTTGCCATTTATGTCCCCATATGTTGTAGCAGGAAGTGGTGAACCCGTGGTGGCATTACCACCCGAAGACCAGGAACACGCCGTCCAACAATACGTGATACGGACATTGACCCTATTGGAGGAAACCGAAACCTCGCCCGAGAAGCTAGACGGACCCACAATGCAGCGCACACTAGTACGCCTGGCCGGTCTCGCCCAAGCACTGACCCAACGGCACAAGCTTGACAAGCACGGCCAATGCCCAGAATGCCTGGCGGACCGAACAATACGCGACGTGGGATGTGGGGTGATGCCGATCGCGGCAGTTTACCTCGTGGAGCCCCCAACCGTGGTGTGGTGGCAAATCTTCACCCACCAAGGCACGGTTGAGCAGCAATACTGGCCACCATCCAACACACCAGCAACCACTCTCAACCCGCTACACCAAAAACCCGACACAACCGCGCAGACAGCACAAAAAACAACAAGACCAAACCATGATCAGCCTTCTCGCGAGGCAGCAACGGTGATAGGGAATGACTGTAGCCTACCTGCCCACAATGCCGGGATCAAGCCTGCATCATTGTTGGGTTACACCCACGCCCATAACGGTCGCCAGAGAGGTCCTTCTGATACAACGCGTAGCCCTAAGATTCTTACAGCTAATCACCGGGCACGCAAGGGCTCTGGTGGCTTTCATGTCCGCCGCTGGACACCGCTTCCTGGCCCTGGTGTCGTATTCTTAGTTTGGCGTGCCGGTAGGAGTCCGCATACGGGTCGGTGGAGAGGGTGGCCAGTTTAGCGCGAACAGTGCGAACGGTATCGGCGTGGGTGTGGTGGTCGAGGCGGTAGAGAAGAAGGTCAAGGGCTTGCTGCCAGGCGTGGTGGGCGGCGGAGTGGTTTCCGGTGGTGTAATATGTGTCGCCGAGTTTCATGTAAAGGTCGAGGGCATACTGGGCGTAGGTGAGGGCCTGGCTGTGCTGGCCCTGCCAGTCACAGACTTTGGAAAGGCAGTAGTAAATTTTAGCTTGACCGTTACGGTCATCGAGACCTTGATATAGAGTGCGACCCCGCTGGAGGTAAGTATGGGCCTCCTGGACGTAAGTATCGACCTCGTGGCAGCGCCCAAAAGAGAAACAAGCGGTGCCGAGGGTAGCAAGGATGAGGGCTTGGGCAGCGCGGTCACCCAGCCGTTCGGCGGCGGCTACTGCGGTCTTGTGAGTAGCAACGAATCGTGCCGGCGCCCCCATATATAGGAAAGGGGTCAGGATGCAGGGTAGTTGCCAGGTGTGGATATCAAACCCCTGCGCGGCGGCATAGTCAATAGCAGCTAGCAGGACGGCGTGTTCGGCGGTAAACCATTCCAACGCGTGCTCATAGCTGGTGATCTGATAGGGAATGACTCCTGGTTTCGGGACTTCGAGGGTGATGGGGTCCCATGTCGGGGCAAAGTGCCGATTAGCGATGAAGCCAGTGTGCAGAGAATGAACATTATTCAAAACCTCATGTGATTGAGAAGAAGAACAGTCCGCGAGTGGCGTCGTAAGCGTCACGGTAAGTGCGATACGGACGGCGGTAGTCGGTGTGGAAGATCCGCCACGACTTGAAGTGCGCGACGAGTCTTTCGATGGGTGCCCGCAGCGCCGAGATGACAGCGTTATTCGCTTTGTCTCCCTTGCTGAGCTCTCCACCGGGCGGTGTCTTACGCGGGGTGACGACATCGCACCCTTG
This sequence comes from Pseudonocardiaceae bacterium, assembly GCA_050699575.1. Lineage (GTDB taxonomy): Bacteria > Actinomycetota > Actinomycetes > Mycobacteriales > Pseudonocardiaceae. Next base: position 8,639 of record JBOHFG010000268.1, on the reverse strand, counting down.
GTAACCTTTGTCGCCGATTCCGCCACCGGAGTTTCGGACGATCTCAGCGACTGGTGTGGTGGCGAATGCTTTCGCGTCGTGGGTGCATCCCGGAAGAGGGTCGGAAATGTAGACAGCTTCTCCATGAAGCAAACAGATCAGTTGCGCGTTGAACCCAGTCGTGCCGTGCTTGCGGCTCCACAGCTCGTCATGATCGTCATAGGACCAGCACGGAGTGATGGTGCCGTCCACCAGGCAGACCCTGCCCTTGACCATCTCGATGGCCTCCTGGGCGGTCGGTACGAACTCCTCCAACACTGACTTGACGACGGGCACCAGCGTGCTCACGATCCGCGACACCGTAGATTGCGAGATATCGCGTAGATCACCCAGAAATTCTTGCGTACCGTTATGGCGGAGATACATGCACGCGATCTCTACCGCTTGGCGCAGCCCGCACGACTTCGGTCGACCGACTTTCTTGTGCCAGGGCTCGGCCAGCGCCTCGTGAACACGTCGAACAAGCTCCTGCATCTGGGACAGTGCCAGGCCTGTAGTACGATGGTATTGCAACGGTCTTTCCTTGATGGTATCGAGTCGGTCGTAGGGACCTCGTTGATATCATCGGGAGAGACCGTTGCCTCGGTGACACGCCGGGCCGTGACCAAGGAGAAATCAGGATATTCCTAGAGGATTCATTCCTTGTCTCGATAGAGTTTTGAATAATGTTCGATAGCTGTCATGGCTAATGGCAGCTACCTGCTGATGGCCTATCCGCAACGGGTACCGGCGGCATTCGTGGCACGGGACGATGCTGGTCCGCTGCGGGAAGCGCTTACCGTAGCGTTCGGAAATTCGGCGGACCCGAGTCGATGAACCAAGGGCGTCGCTGGAAAATGCAACTCACATGATCGCAGCCTGTGGCTGGCGCTAGCCTCAAGGTTTATATAATGTTGTCCCGATGCCGCCAAGTCAGCGCCAGGCAAGCAGCACTCGTGCCGCCCAGCGGCTGGTAATCCAGGAATTGTCGCACGGTTGCCTCAGTGAACGGGAGCCCACGCACCGACTGATCGTCAATAAGGGAGGTGACGACCTGGCCTTCGGCATTAACAGTGACCAGGTCGCGGAAGAGGTCGTCAAACACGGCATCATCAATGACGACAGCGGTCATAATGGCTGGGTTCAGTCCGAGCGCATGGAGCACAACGCCCAGAACGTAGGTTCACAGGTGCCCAGCTTCGCGAGCGCGTTGCATGGCACGGTAAAACGGCCAGCACTCGTAGTCCAACGGTTGTCCGCGGCTGCCGTCATGCTCAGGTTCACCGAGCAGTTCCTCACTGTATTCGCGCACGATGTTGCGCCATAGATCGAGGTCATCCTGCATGCAGGATGGGGCAATGCACGACGGCTGGAACTCGCCCGCCGGAATCACGCCGTACTGCCCTCCACTCACAGCTACTTTGGCCGGATCGCGAGTGAGCAAGAAGAAGGTGTGCGAACCATCGGTTGTGTCCCGACGCAGAGTCAAAGTGGCAATTCCCGCGCTTCCCATCCGCAAAGCCAGGTCAAAAGGCTGGGACAACCGTGCGCGGAACGGCAGCTGTCGCCAAGTGGGCAGTGCACTGTCTATCATCGCTGCCGCGAACTCATGGCTCAGCGCTTCGGAAACATCAAGCTTATCAAAAAAAGTAGCAAGTCCGAATCGTAGCGTCCCCTGGCCGGACGGTTCCCAGGACACGTCCAATAGCCGGTAACTCGGACGATTCTCAAAGAGAGCCGGTGGCCTGAGGTAGCGAATCGCGCTGGTGTACTGGCGGAAAGCGTGCCCTGGTGCGCGAAGTGGCAGCACCGGCCGCAGCTCGGCTTCCTGGCTGGTAATCGTCGGACGCGGCGGCGTAGGCACCCATTCCAACGTCACTGCATCGATCGGCACGGGGTAGGAGGGTAGCCAGCTCGGTGGCGCCAAGGCTGGCGTATGCGCGAGTCGCCACGCGGGGTCGTACAGCCTGACCGCGTGCTTACCCAGCTGTGTGCGGTGCCGGATGAGGTGGCTCCGTACCGCACGCCATGTCTCTTGGCTGGCGGCAACCAGGGCGTCAGACGATGGCAGCGGCGGGGGGCTGGGCAGCTGAAGCGGCTTGGTATTCTCCAGGCGAAAACTCCCTGCCAGAGCGAACGCCCCGGCCAACGCTGTTTCCCTAGTCCGCCGCTCCTGCTCCTGCTTGACGGCTTGCACCCGCTCGTACGCGGCCAGCAGCGCACCCTCGGCCTTAACCAGCTCATCAGCCGTCTTCCAGAACTCCCGGGTGAGCAGCTGGCGGCCCGCCTCCGCATGAGCCACCGACGAGCGGCTGTAGCCCGTCTTGTGGGCTACCTGCTGCTGACCGATCTCCACGGCACGGCGCGAGGCGGCCAGCTGAGCGCCAAGAGCATCTGCAGCACGGCCAACTCCGAGGAAGACTCCAACCGCACGATCGTTTCGCCTGCCGCTCTAGTCAAGACGATCTTATCGGGCACAAGCCTAGCGGCACGTTTATCGATGTTCAGTCAGGTGGCGCACTGCTTGCCCACACCCGCTCCACGGCCTTGCCTGCCTCATATGCTCCAGGGCGCAGGGCCCGGACGACGAGCTATCCCGGGCGCGCGGCAGCGCCCATACCGCCGTGGAAGGGAATTATCCCGTGTCTGATGGGTCCGTCGATCGGGCCGGTGTCATGGCTAAGCTCCGCCCGGTGACTACCCCCACCACCTGCGAGGGCGTGCATTCGGGTCAGGACGCGGACGTGCTGCGTGGCGCCATGGTCGATGAGGTCATGGCCCGACGCGCACAGCTGGGTCTGGTGCCGCCGCGTGACGTCGAGGCCGCCCTGCGGACCGTGCCCCGGCATCTGTTCGCGCCCGAGGTTCCGCTGGAGAAGGCGTACGCCAATGACACGATCGTCACCAAGCGCAACGAGCGCGGTGCCGGCATCAGCGCGGTTTCGGTACCCTCTGTCATCGCGATGATGCTGAGTCAGCTTCAGGTGCGGCCGGGGCAGCGGGTTCTGGAGATCGGCAGCGGTGGGTATAACGCCGCGCTGCTTCGGGAGCTGGTGGGGCCGGATGGTGAGGTGAGTACGATTGACATTGACCAGGAGGTCGCCGATCGGGCGCTGTGCTGTCTCAGGGCTGCGGGTTATCGGGATGTGCGGGTGCTGTGCGGGGATGGGGAGTTCGGCGCGGCGGAGTACGGTCCGTTTGATCGGATTATCGTCACGGTCGGTCCCTGGGGTATCCCGCCGGCGTGGGTGGAGCAGCTCACCGAGGGCGGGCGGCTGGTGGTGCCGTTGCGGATCAAGGGGCTGGGCCGGTCGTGGGTACTGGAACGCCGCGGCGACTGCCTGGTCGGGGGGGACCCCATGATGTGTGGGTTCGTGCCGATGCGGGGCGCCGGCGCGAACCGTAGCCGGTCGATCTCGCTTCATGGTGGCGAGGTCAGCCTCTGGGTGGGCGACCAGCAGGCCGATATCACGGCCCTGAGCGAGGCGCTCACCACGGCGCGGGTGGAGGCATGGTCGGGAGCGACGGTCCGCAGGGGGGAAAAGTTCGACAATCTGGAGCTGTGGCTGGCCAGGCTACCGGAGTTCTGCCTCCTGTCGGCTAAGCAGGACGCTGTCGATCGCGGGCTGGTGTCCCCAGACTGGCACATAGGCACTTCGGCGCTGCTCGACCGGGGAAGCAGCCTTGCCTACCGCACCAAGCTCCGGCCGGTCAACGCTGAGAAGACGATACGAGAGCACGGTGTTTACGCCCACGGCCCGAATGCGGCCGAGCTCGCGGAGCGGTTCATGGACCAGATCCGGATCTGGGACCGCAACCACCGCCATGGCCCGGGGCCGTGCCTGACGGTGCACCCGGCAGGTACCCCGGATGCTGAGCTTCCGGCTGGGCTGGTCATCGATAGACGCCACACCCGAATCGTGCTTTCCTGGCCAGACCACGCCGAATGACACCACCCCTGCCCAGGATGGAGTCTCCGATGGACGCCACGACGCCCTCCACCGCTGACGACGAGCTGGATCTCGATGTGCGGTTTGTGGACTCAGGCATAGAACTCGCTGTAGGTGACTCGGAGGACTGCACTAACCAGTGCACCGACGATGGCTGTGAAGACACTGTAGGCTGCGAATAATTCGCCGTGCATGACGCTCCGGCGGTTCCAAGCCAGCCGGTTGTGGCGCGGGAAGAGGGACAATGGCGGCTCGGTTCCGGTGCGTTGATGCGGCCGTTATTCGCGTGGCCGTCCTGGGCAGCAACCCGGAACTCCCGCCATGGCCGGACCTGACTGGCGACAGCCCGGAGCATGTGCGGGAGTGGCGGGGCTGGTTGTGGCGGGTGTGGCAGCAGGATGTGCTTGTTGAGGCGATCGAGGTCGCCAGTCCGGTGCTGGCCCGCCGCGTGGAGGATGTGTGCGGGGAAGGAGTTCAGCAGCCGCGGCGGGTGCGGCGGGTGGTGGAGTCGGTGATCCGGTATCTGCTGCGGATGACGAGCCGGGCCACTCCGTTCGGGTTGTTCGCTGGGGTGGCTGCGGTGCGCATCGGCTCCGCCGCGAGCGTCCAGTGGGGTGAGCAGAACCACCTCGTGGCTCGCCCTGATGCCGCGTGGCTCGCGGAGATGATCGCCCGTCTGGAGGCACAACCCGACGTGCTGAGACGCCTGCCTGTGGTGGTGAACAACCTGGGTTTCGTGCGGGGAGGCCGGCTGGTGGTTCCCTGCCAGCACCGCTCCGATGGCCAGGCGCGGCCGGCCGATGTGTCGGTCCGGCACACCAGTGCGGTTCAGGCCGTGATCCAGGCTGCGCGGTCGCCCATCACCCTCGGTGAGCTGCTCGGCAAACTGGTCACTGAGCTCCCCGGGAGGCCGCTGGCGAGGATCGAGGCGATGCTGACCGAGCTGGTGTCCTGCCGCGTCCTGGTTACCAACCTCCATCCGCCGATGGATGTCACCGATCCGCTGGGCTACGTCATCGACCAGTTGAGCGCGGTAGAGATCGATGACGCTTCGCTGCCCACAGCGCGGGAGCTGCGCGCGATCAGCGGCCAGTTGTCCCGGTACGATCAAGTGTCATCACCTGGTGTTCGCCGTGCTGTTCGTGCGTCGGTGGTGCAGCAGATGTCAGCGATGTGTGATAGTCCCGAGCCGTCCCTCGCAGTGGATCTGCGGGCCGGCTGCTCGGTGATCCTGCCGCAGGCCATTGCTCGCGAGGCCGAGGCAGCCGCGTCGGCGCTGGTCCGGCTGACGCCTCAGCGGTCCGGGAACCCCGCCTGGCAGGCTTACCATGCCAGGTTCCTGGAGCGGTACGGGTCCGGCGCGGTGGTCCCCATCGGGCAGGTCGTGGACGTCGGCACCGGACTCGGCTATCCCGCGGGTTACCGGGGCTCTCTGATGAAGCAGCCCACGCCGCCGTTGTCGGCTCGGGACCGCAAACTCCTGCACCTGGCCCAGCAGGCTGCGCTGGACGGCAGCAGCGAGGTTGTCCTCGGCGAACACCTGCTGACGGAACTGGCAGCTGACTCAACCGGAACCCCACAGGCCCACGCTCAGCCGCACACCGAGTTGCGCGTCAGCGTGCACGCAGCCACGACAAAGGCGATCGGCCGGGGAGAGTTCTCTCTGGTCATCCTCAGCGCGGCACGTCAAGCCGGAACGACGATAGGCCGGTTCCTCCACCTGTTCAAGCCCGAGGACCGTGCCCGCATGGTCCACGCGTTCACCAGCCTGCCCCCGTTCGTCCCCGGATCGCTGCTCGCGCAGCTGTCCTGCCCACCGTTGTCACCGCGGATGGGGAATCTTGCCCGAGCCCCTGCGGTCTTTCCGCTGATCTCTCTTGGCGAACACTGCCCAGAGGGAGATGCGCAGATACCGTTGGACGATGTGGCGGTCAGTGGCGATGCCCATCGCCTATTCCTGATTTCCCTGTCGCAGGGCCGGATCGTCGAGCCCGTGATGCTGAATGCTATTGAGTTTCGGCGCGCGACTCATCCGTTGGCCCGATTTCTCTCCGAGATCACCACCGCGCGGGCGGCCGGCTGTGTCCCGTTCTCCTGGGGAGCGGCCGATCGTCTTCCGTTCCTGCCGCGTCTGCGGTACCGCCGCAGCGTGCTCCGGCCCGCTAGCTGGAACCTCTCCGCCTCCGACTTGCCCGCCTCCCACATGGCCTGGGAGGAATGGTCGCAAGCCTGGGGTGAGCTGCGGCGCAGATACCGTATCCCGGAGGCGGTTTATCTCGGTGAGAATGACGTTCGTCTGCGCCTTGACCTGAACGAGCCCGCGCACCTCGCTGTGCTGCGCACCTACCTGCTCCGCCCAGCCGGCAACACCACCGTGACTGAGGCACCCGCTCCTGACGACTACGCCTGGATAGGCGGGCACGCCCACGAGATCGTTCTCCCACTGGCAGCCACCGATTCACCACCAGGCCGGCCAGCCGGGCCGATCCGGGTGACCTGCCATCCCGGATATGCGCCCGGCAACTCATCATGGCTGTACGTGAATCTGTACGGTCACCCGGACTGTCAGACCGAAGTTCTCCTCACCTGCCTGCCTGACCTGCTGGCCACCTGGGAGGACGGCCTGCCAGACGACTGGTGGTTCCTGCGCTACCCGGCACCAGAGCCGCACCTGCGCCTGCGCATCCGGCTTCATAACGCCCGCAGCTACGGGGCGGCCGCCCAGCGTGTCGGCGCCTGGGCCGATCGCCTCCGCAACCTCGGGCTGCTCCGGAACATCGTGCTGGACACCTACTATCCCGAGGTCGGCCGGTACGGCACCGGTGCGGCCATGCAGGCAGCCGAGGCCGTGTTCGCCGCTGACTCCGCCGTGGCCGTCGCACAGCTGACCATCACCGCCAAGGGCACCCCACACCCCTACGCCGTCATCGCGGCGAGCTTCACCGACCTGGCCACAGCCTTTAGCGGCAGCCTCCGCACCGGCGTGAGCTGGCTGATCAACCACATCAACCAGCACCCAGCTCCAGCGCTCGCCCGCGAGATTCAGGAGCAGGTGATGCGCCTGGCCAATCCCAGCGGCGACTGGGCTGCCCTGCGAGCGGTGCCGGGTGGTAATCGGCTCGCCCTCGCCTGGGACCGCCGCCGCGCAACGCTCGCGGCCTACCGCGCCCACCTGACCCCGGCGCAGGGACCCGGCCCAGATCGGGTCCTGGCCTCGTTGCTGCATCTGCACCACGCCCGCATGGCCGGGATCAACCAGGACTCCGAACGGGTCTGCCTGCGGCTCGCCCGCGCCACCGCGCTCGGGTGGGTGGCACGCAAGGAAAGAAGCGAGCCATCGCCGTCGATCAACACCACGCTCACGCCAGCGCTGCCGTAGCCGCCTGGCTGGCTTGCCCTTCGTCGGTATCAGGCCGAGGGGGCATCCCCAGCCATTGGGCAAAGGCGCTGCCGGGGTGGCTGTGTTTCATGCCGAACGTGCGGCAAGCGGGCTTGGTGGCTGGGCGGGACGGTATCAGCGGGCTCTGGCGGCGCTGGATATCCGGGCCGCCGCCATCACCCGGCGCCGCGGACGGCCACAGCAAACCACGCCGATGCGCCCCTCCTGGTGTTACAGCACCCCGGGACTGGCACGAGCACAGCAGCTCGCTGGCCAGGCCACTGCCGACACCGACATGTACCTCAACGTGTGGCAGCCGCGGCTGGCTTATGGGGGTGGGGTTCAGGTTTTTTCGTCGGCCACCGTGGCCACCATTATGCGTCCACGGCGCTGATGGACCCAATGACCGTGGGACCGGGGACAGCAGCGTCGAGCGTCCCGAAGTCAATCTAGTTCCATCCGGACTCCGTGGAACCAGATGGCACGGTCCTGGGCTTCTTCGACCGTGCAGCACCCAGAGCAGGATGCCGTGATCTCCGCCATCGTCGACGTTGAGCAGGCTGGCATCGGCGCTCGGGTGCCCCGGGTCGAGGCCGACGGTGACCTGGCTGAGTGCCAGCGAGATCGCGGCGCGGGTCGGCCGCAGCCGTCAGAGCGTTGCTCTGCTGGCCCGGGGTGAGCGTGGTCCCGGAGACTTCCCAGCCCCGTTGCCCGCCAGCGCTCATCGAATCCGCTCTGGAGCTGGTCTGAGGTCGAAGCCTGGTTCGAGCGCTATGAACCTGGAGCAGTGCCAGCACACGGGCCGAGACTCTCACCTGACTTCCTCGCCGAGGTCAATGACCGGCTTGGCCTTCGCGAACATCTTCGGCACTCGCCTCATGCCCCATGGCGGCCAAAGCTGAACGAAGCACTGCCACTCGGAGCATGAGGTTGAGCGAACGATCGCGGCCCTGCGCCACCTCCTTGACACCGAGTGGCCGGGCTATGCCAGGTTGGCGGGATGGCACGAATTCCTCTGCTTGAAGATGTTAAGGTGCACCCGGGCTGGGTTTATCTCGCCACGACATCGACGTGGAGTTCCTGTGCCACCGCATCACCGCTCGGCTGGCAGCCCGGTGATGGCGTTGTTGTCGCCGAGGGTGCCCAGACTAACGTCACGCGACAATAAACACCTTTCTGCACTACTGAAGTGCATCGCGCGAAATGTTCATGTAAGCACTGTTGCCCATCGATAGTGGTCCGCAACTCCTCGTCGGCGCGTCCACGTGGGTGCCCACCCGGTGAACACCGCC
>JBOHFG010000267.1:0-5451 GCA_050699575.1 Pseudonocardiaceae bacterium | reverse complement strand
GCGCGACTGATAGACGGCGGGGCCGGAGACGCCGTGGGTGCGGTCCCTGGTTGTGGCGGCCGGGGACTGTGGGCACCGGATCGGAGGAGGGGCAACGAGCCGGTGCGGGGAAGTATGCGCGAGGGGGACGGGTGTTGTCCCGACTTTCACCGAAATAGGTGCCGATCTGTGGATAACTAGCCCGGTTGCCGGCCGGTGATCCAGTCGGGGTGGAGCCGTAGTGTTGCGACATGAGGTCGCAACCACGGTTTGCCTCACTCTCCTGCTAGCCGTGCGGGCGCAGCGGTAGCTATACCTGCAGCGTGCCTTCGATCCGTCGGCTGCCTGCTTGTTCGATTCGTGTGGCTAGTTGTTCGATGGTGGGGTCGTCGAATAGCGTGGCTATGGTCAGTTCGGTACCGAGTGTGGTCCGTAGCCGGCTGAGCATCCGGGTGGCGAGCATGGAGTCCCCGCCGAGTTCGAAGAAGTCCTCCTGTATGCCGATCTGGTCGCGTCCCAGTGTTTCGCACCAGATTTCGGTGATCGCCCGCTGTAGGTCGGTGGTCGGCTCGGAGCCCTCGGCTGGATTGGTGTCGTCTGTCTGTCCCGGCTGGGCGAGTTGTCGTCGGTCGATGTCGCCGTCGGTGGTTCTGGGCAGGTTGTCGACGATGAGCAGTGTGCACCGGGTGGGTGTGCCGTAGCGGTCGGGCAGTGAACCGTCTGGCTGGACACCCGCCGTTTCGCGCTCGGCGCTCTGGGCGTAACACACCAGCTCGCGCAGTGGACGGGCCGGGGCGTGGACGTGGGCGCGTGCCCAGGGCGCGTCGGTGTCGAGCCCGATGAGTATGTGGGGGGTGTTGTGGCGCAGTGCCGTGTCCAGGGAGCGCAGGGCGTGGCGGGTGCTGAGGTTGTGGTAGCCGCGGGCGGTGGTTAGTTGACGCATGTCGTATCCCCGGCTCATCCCCCGCTCGTGCCAGATGCTCCAGGCCAGGCTGCGTCCGTCGATCGCGCAGTGGCGGCGTTGGTAGGCGGCGAGGGCGTCGAGAAAGGTGTTCGCGGCGCAGTACGCGCTGACCCACGGTCCGCCGAGGAAGCCGATGAGGGAGGAGAAGGACAGGAACAGTGTTCCCGGCCGGTTTTTGACGAGCTGGTGTAGCGCCCAGCCGCCGGCTATCTTGGGGGCCAGGACCGCGGCCCGGTCCTGGGGGGTCTGTGTGGTGACCGGATGTTCGTCGAAGTGTCCGGCCAGGTGCAGTACTCCGGCCAGCTCTGTCGACCATCGCTGTTCGGTGGTGCGCACCGCGTGGCGCAGGGTTTCGGGGTTGGTGATGTCCACGGCCGCGTACGCGATGTCGCCCAGGACGTTCAACTCACGGTAGGCGGACAGTTTGCGGCCGAGTTCGTCGCCCCCGGCGATGAGTTCGGCCCAGGCCGAGGGGTCGGGGAGTTCCGTACGGCCCAGCAGCAGTAGTCGGACGCGAGAGGTCGCCAGCAGGTGGCGGGCCACCTGAACGGCGACCTCGCCGAGGCCACCGCTGACGACGTAGAGCCCGCCGTCGTGGAACACGGGCGCGGTCTCGGGCGGTGTTCCACCGGGCAGCCGGACCAGTCGCCGCGCCCATCGGCGTCCGTCGCGCAGGGCCACCTCCACCTCGCCGGCGGGGGTGTCGATCTCAGCGCGCAGCTGCTCCAGTGTCTGTGCCCCGGCGCCTGGGGGGATATCGATGTGGCGAGCGCGTAGCCAGGGTAGTTCCTGGTCCAGGCTCTTGATCAGGCCGATCACCGGGGTCCGTTCCACGGCCAGGGGCTCGTCGGGGTGTACCTGCTGGCTGCCGGTGGACACCACGTACAACCGCACGGACCGGTCGTCTCCCCCGCCGGCCGGTCGCCGGGCGACCTGGCCGGCCAATGCGGACGTCAGCTGTGCCAGGCATTCCACGCCGTCGCGCTGTGCTGCCGCGATGTCCTCGGGGCCGGGCTCGCCGGTGTAGGGAGCGCAGCAGGCGAGGTGAACGACCCGGTCGACCGTCGGGATCGCGTCGAGGAGCCGGTGGTGGGCGGCCGTGTCGTCCCAGGGCAGGGCGAAGCGGTCGGCGGCGTGGCGGAGGAACGTGGCACTGTAGGAAGCCACCGTGCAGCTGTGCCCTGGGGCGCGCAGCGCCGCGACGAGCCGCTCGGTGAGGTCGTGACGGTCGGCGAGGATCAGGGTGTGCCCGCGGGTGGGCGGCACGCGATGGTGCAGGAGTTCGGCGGGTTGCCAGACGGGATGGAAGAACCAGTTCGGCAGGGTGTTCTCCGTGCCCAGCAGGACGTCCACGCGGGCGATGTCCGCGTCGAAAGCACCGTCGTGGAACTCCTGCACCAGCCTCGACCGCTGGATCTTGCCGATCTCTGTCTTCGGGATCCGCTCCCGGTTCACGGGAATCAGATATGAGGGGTTGACTCCTGCCTCGCGCACCACCGTGGCCCGGATTCGCTGCATCGCCGCCGCTGGGTCCGCATTCGGTGCAAGGACGAAGAACAGGGCCAGTTCATCCGTCGCCTGGCCTTCGGTGCGAACGGCGCAGGCTGCGGTGAAGGATCGCCTGACGTCGTCCAGTTCCTCGACGGTCGCTTCCAGTTCATGGCTGGAGTGGTTGACACCGGCAATGATGATGACGTCCTTGGCGCGTCCGGTGATGGTGAGCGCGCCGTCGCGCAACAACCCGAGGTCACCGGTCCGGAACCAGCCGTCGTCGGTGAATGCCTCGCGGTTGTGCCCGGGGTCGGCGTGATAGCCCGGGGTGACGGCCGACCCGCTCACCTGGACGTGACCGATGGTGCCTTCCGGCACGATGGTCGCCTTGTCGTCCGTGATCCGGATCGCGAAGCCGGGGTAGGGCCGGCCGACCTCGACCGCCCGTTCGCTTTCCCCACCACTGTCGCGGGGCAGCACGGTTGCGGTCTGCCCGGAGGACGTTTCCGACATCCCCCAACTCGGGCGCATCGCGCCGGCCGGCAGCCCATGCGGCTCCAGCAACCCCACGAAACGCCGGGCCACCCGGTCCACCACGGCCTCGCCGCCGTTGAGCACCACCCGCAGCGCGGACAGGTCCCAGCGCTGCCCGGCGATCCGCCCGGCCTGCTCGTTGACCAGTCCGTACGCGAAATTGGGGGCCCAGGTCACGGTGGCCCGGTGGGTGTGCATCGCGGACAGCCAGCGAAGCGGGTCCTCCAACACCCACGGGGTGGGCGCATGGATCTGGCGGCAGCCCACGACGACATCGCGCACGTGGAACATGATCAAGCCGCCCACGTGGTGCATCGGCATCCAGTTGAAGGCGACATCGGCCGGGGTCAGTTCGTGGCGTTGCCGGGCCGCGGCTGCGTGGGTGAGGAGGTTGTCGTGGCGCAGTTGTACGGCCTTGGGAGTCCCGGTGCTGCCCGAGGTGAACATCAGCAGCACCACGTCCTCGGTGCGGGTGACATGCCAGTCATGGTCGGCAGGGCCGCCTCCCAGCTCGCCGATCACCGCTATCCGGGAATCGAGCAGGTCCCAGCCCTCGTACCGGGCGTGCAGCGGGGCGGCGTGGGCCCGGTCGGTGAGCGTCAGGGGACAGCCGAGCGACTCCCGGACATGCTCCACCGTGACCGAGGTCGGACCGTCGGAGACCACCGCGAGCGGTACGGCGACGAAGCCTCCCAGCACGCAGGCCCAGAAGGCCACCACGAAGTCACGGTTCGCGGCGAGCTGGAAGATCACCCTGTCACCGGCGGTCAGACCGAGCCCGCGCAGCCCGCCGAGCAGCCGGGATGCCTCATCCCGCAGTTCGGTGTAGGACTGCCGGTCCAGCGTCCCGTCAGGCCCGAGGTAACCCGACTCCCCGGGCCCACCGGCCAAGGCCGCACGGCGCAGGGCAGCGTCCAGGGTGTCGACCTCGAGTGGGCGCAACCGTGGCCCCACGCTCATCGACGGCGGAGCCTGCTTCCGCACCCCGCCCGCAGCGCCCTGCCGCACCGGTGAACCGGTACCCCTGGTCGACTGAGACGGCCCTCCTGGTCCGGCCACCCGCACACGCTCGAGCGGACCCTCCAGAGCCCGACCTGACGTGATCACGACCGCTGCTCGGCCGCTGCCAGCCCCCGCGTTCCACCGCCGCTCCCACCGCGCCGCCACGTCCCCGTCCAGTACCGGGAACCGGGCCAAGACCGCCTCATCGAGCAGCCCACCCGCCGTCCTCGGCAGATCCGACACGAACACGACAGCGGCGAGCGCGACGGCGGCGGGCAGCGCCGCACGGGCGGCCCGGACGATCTGCTCCTCGGTGACCTCCCGGGTCGGCACGACATACGCCACCAGTTCCGCGACACCCACGCAGGTGCGCCGGACCCTGAGGACACAGTCCCGGACCGACTCATGACCCATGATCCGGTCGGCCACCGCGGTCAGGTCGACGGTGTGGGCGGCCACCCGCGCGTGTCCAGGCTCCCGCCCGCCGAACGAATCATTCACTGTCGACTCCGTTGAGGGTTATCGATGTCGTCAAGATGATCAGCCAGTATGCGGCCGATCACAGCTATAGGCTCCGGCTGCGTCATCGCTTGATGGTCACAATCGATGTCGTGGATCTCGACGTCTCCCGTGATCAAGGACCGCCACGTGTCAGTGGAATCATCGACCTGTCTTTCACGCGTCGCGCGAAAATACAGTACGTCGCCGTCGAAACATCCCGCCGGTGAGGCGGCCGTGAGCGTGGCGCTATGGGTGACGACCGCGATGAACGCTTCGATATGGTGCTCGTCGAAACCGGCCAGCAGTTCGACCTCATCACGGAGAATAGCCGCGACTTCCGACCGGCTCAGCGCGGGGATCACCTTGTCCGTGGGATGACCCGCGACCTTGAGTAACAAAGCCAGCAGCTCGTGCTCGCCCTCTGCGGGAAACGGGTTGGACTCCCGTCGGGCTACTATGACATCGAGCGGAGCGGAATCGAGCATGGCCAGCAGCGCCACCCGTTCCCCCAGCTGCCGCAAGCGGACGGCGATGGCGTGAGCGACGGTTCCGCCGAGGGACCAGCCCAATAGACGATAAGATCCGGTTGGTTGCACGGTGCGAATGTGGTCGAGGTATAGTTCGACCAGCTCTTCGAATGTGGCCGGCAAGGGTCCGCGTGGATCAGTCATGCCCGGCGATTGGAGTGCGTAGACCGAGTATTCAGCGCCTACATGTGGTAACAAGCCGGCATAACACCAGCCCAGACCTCCCAGTGGAGAGATGCAGAACAGAGGTGATCGCAGTCCGTGCGCACGAAGAGGAAGCAGGACATCGAAGGCGCTCTGTTCCTGACCGGTCTTCTTCAGCCGGGCGGCCAAACCCGCCACGGTCGGGGCCTCGAACAGTGCCCGGATAGACAGCTCCGCCCCCAGGGCGGCGCGGATCCGGGCGATCAACCGGGTGGCCAGCAGTGAGTGCCCACCCAGATCGAAGAAGTC
>JBOHFG010000266.1:0-20103 GCA_050699575.1 Pseudonocardiaceae bacterium | reverse complement strand
TCTGTACCCAGCGCTGCTCGCTGCCCAACGCCTCGGCGGCGGGCAGCCACTCGCACTGATCGAAATCGGCCCCAGCGCCGGGCTGACCCGGGTACCAGACCGTTACGCCTATGATTACGGCACTGGTGCCTTGCACGGCGACCCGACCTCACCGATGGTGTTCAGCTGCGCTCTGCGGGGCGACAGCACCCCACCGCTGGCAGGCACCCTGTCGGTGCGGTGGCGAATCGGTGTCGACGTACACCCCCTGGACCTGAACGACCCGGCGGACCGCCAGTGGCTCCGTGCCCTAATCTGGCCAGACCACCCCGACCGGGCACAGCGCTCGACCAGGCCGCCGCCCGGTCCACTGCCGCACGTCCACCAGGGCGACGCCACAGAAGCCCTGCCCGACCTCCTGGCCCAAGCTCCGCACGACACAACAGCGGTCGTGTTCCAACACCGCAGTCCTCGCCCACTTCACCCAGCAGGCCCGCACCGGCTTCGCGCAAAGGCTCCTGGAGCTGTCCACGTGGCGACCGATCACCTGGGTGCAGGGGAAGCCACGAACCGACCAACAGCCCCGGCGCACCCTCCGCTGAGGGGCGAGCAGCGCAGTGAGGATCACGGCGAGCAACAAACTGACGTCACGCCGGGCCTCAGACATCAATCCCCCAACCCGGGCCCCATACGGCACGGACTGGTCGCACCGCCCGGATCAGGCGACGTCGAACAGGTGCTCCGGGTGCCTCCCGCGGCCGACACCGGTGTCGTGCCACCAGCGGCGCAGACATTTACCGCACTGCACCCAGACCAGATTGGCATCGGAGCCAAGGAGGTACAGCGCGGTGTTGTCACCGCAGTATGCGCAGGGCAGCCACGCTCGGCGTCCGATATCTGCTTGTGGGTCGAGCTTCATCTCATCGCTCCGGGGTGTCGGGGAGCGCACCGGCGGCGATCAGTACGTCGTAGGCGGCTTGCTGGTCAGGGTCGAGGTGGGAGTAGAGCATCCGATGGGCTTCGGCTTCGCCGGTGTAGATTTCAGCGGGGTCCCAGTGCGGGCCGAGGGAGTCCAGGACGGCGGCGAGGCGTGTGCTTTCATGCGTGGTGAGATCAATGATGAACGGAACGAGGCTATCCACAGCGGACCTCCGGCGGTCTGGTCGAGTGCAAGATTCTGATATCGACACCGAGGTCACCCGACCAGGTCATCCTGGGCGTCATAACAAAGAAGAGGCCACGAGGTCAGCTTACGTACAACCGTGGCCCATCATGGCCTGCAAACCGTGGTGAGACGCGCCACATTTCAACCCCCGAAACCATACTTCGTGGCGGTAGTCACCGACCAGCGGGGGTGACGAGGGCCACTAAACGAAAGGTCAGGCTACCCATATACGACGTCGTAGCCACCTCCAGTGACTACCCAACCGCAACGCGCACTCACACTTCTTGCTGGAGAAACACTTCAAGATCCCGCTTGGCCTCAGCGGTTTTTCCCCTGACAGAAAACGAAAATTCTCCTGCGGTTAGCTGGTTGTTGTCCGGCGCTCAACGTGCATATGCCCCGTCACTTGCCGCGAAGACGACCTGTGAATGATTCTGTTTGCTTTCACCGTCCCTGTGCGACAGCAACGGGTCGGCGTGGGACTGCCCGGATGACGGTCAGCACACAGCGCACGATCAGTGGCCACCCGACGACGATGCGGCCGTCACAGGTGACGATGGCAGACCACTGTCGTGGGACTGGTTACCCCGGTAACCTCACCTCGAACGCGATATCGATCTACCCCGGTCCGGGGTCCTGTGCCTCGTCCAGCTCGGAGCGCCACCTGCCACGCTGGCGGTCGTAGTGCACGGGCCCCTGCCGGAACACCGAGAGATCGAGCGCGACCAGCGCCGGGTACGCCTCCGCAGGCAGATCTGCCTCCAGCACGATCTGCAGCCGGGTCGCGGCATCCTGGAGCACCAGCACCTGCTCGGACGACACCGGCCCGCGCTTGACACCGACCACCCGGCCGGTCAGGCGTTTGAGACCCTGGGCGACGTCTTCAGCAGCCGCGGACCCGAGTCCGCTGAGGAACGCGTGCAGCGGCAGCGTGGCAAGCACCAGCCACTGCAGTTGGTCAAGCCCGCGGCGAGCAGGGACCATTCGGTTGCGCACGGCAACACCGAGAACGCGGAAGGTCTCGACGATCGCCTGTTCCACCTCGGCTGAGACCTCGGCAGTAACCAGGACCTCCGCCACAAGCGGATCAGAGCTACTCATCACCTCGAAAATAACACCACCTTGCGGTACTCATGAACATCAGATGGCGTCACCAGACGACGGTGACAGTGCGATCGGCCTCGGCGTAGCCGCGCAATAGGCGGTCTTTGGACAGCAGCGGGACGTCCAGGAGTCGCGCAGTCGCGTAGAGGAAACGGTCGGCCGAGTCGCCGTGGAAGTCAGCAAGCTCAGTAGCCGCTACCGCGATCTCCGGGGTCAGCTCAGCGACGCCGATGCCGTCGGTGGTGAGCACGTCACGTACCCATGCTGCGGTCGGTCGGTCGAGCCGAACCCGCTCCTTGTCGACGAGCATGCCGACCTCCCAGCAGCTGATCGGACTGACCAGGACGCAGCTCGCGGCAGTGATCCGCTCCCAGGCTGCTACAGAGATCCGCTCCGGCCAGGCTTGGTCAGGCTGGGCCTGCCACCAGAGCAACGTGTGTGTGTCGACGAAGACGCGTTCACCGATCGGCATGCCATGTTTGCCCGGTGGAGAAATACGCCTCGTCATCCTCAACGAGGAGGGTGACCGAGCCGCGGGTCGGCACTGACTTGTCGTCAATCGGAACGAGCTTCGCGACCGGCTTGCCGTGCTTGGTCACCACGATGGTGCTGTGTGAGCGCGCAACCTCATCTGAGTGGCATCGAGTGCTATAGCACTCAATGCCACTCACGAGTTACTCCCATTCGATGGTGCCGGGGGGCTTGCTGGTCACGTCGAGCACCACCCGGTTGATCTCGGGCACCTCGTTGGTGATCCGGCCGGAGATGCGCGCCAGCACGTCATAGGGCACCCGGGACCAGTCCGCGGTCATCGCGTCCTCGCTGGACACCGGACGCAGCACCACCGGATGACCGTAGGTTCGCCGGTCGCCCTGCACGCCGACGCTGCGCACGTCCGCCAGCAACACCACCGGGCACTGCCAGATGTCGCGGTCCATCCCGGCCGCGGTGAGCTCCTCCCGGGCGATCAGGTCCGCGGCGCGCAGCGTCGACAGCCGCTCAGCGGTGACCTCGCCGACGATCCGGATCGCGAGGCCCGGCCCCGGGAACGGCTGGCGGTGCACGATGGTCTCCGGCAACTCCAGTTCCAACCCGACCCGGCGCACCTCATCTTTGAACAACGCCCGCAGCGGCTCGACCAGCTCGAATTTCAGGTCCTCGGGCAGGCCACCGACGTTGTGGTGGCTCTTGATGTTCGCGGTCCCCGCCCCACCGCCGGACTCCACCACGTCGGGGTACAGGGTGCCCTGCACGAGGAAACGGATCCGCTCGCCGTGCCGGCCCGCATCAGCCTGCAGCTCCCACGCCGCGGCCTCGAAGACCCGGATGAACTCCCGGCCGATGATCTTGCGTTTCTGCTCGGGATCCAGCACTTCGGCCAACGCGTCCATGAACCGGTTCCGGGCATCAACGGTGACCAGTTTGACCCCCGTCGCGGCCACGTAGTCCCGTTCCACTTGGGCTCGCTCACCGGCCCGTAACAGGCCGTGGTCAACAAAAACGCAGGTCAGCGCATCCCCGACGGCCCGGTGCACCAGTGCTGCGGCGACTGCTGAGTCCACCCCGCCGGACAACGCACAGATCAACCTGCCGCCGCCGGTCTGGACCCGGATCGCGGCCACCGTGTCCTCGATGACATTGGCGGTAGTCCAGCTCGGCCGGATACCGGCGAGCTCGTGCAGGAACCGACGCAGAACCTCCTGACCGTAGGGGGAATGCACCACCTCCGGGTGGTACTGCACCCCGGCCAGCCGCCGGCAGGTGTCCTCGAACCCCGCCACCGGGGAGCCCGCCGATCGCGCGGTGACCACGAACCCCTCCGGCGCGGCGGTGACGGCGTCGCCGTGGCTCATCCACACCGGACCGCGGACCGGGAGCGCACGGTGCAACATCCCGCCACCGTTGAGCACCTCCAGCTCGGTGTGCCCATACTCCCGGGTCCCGGTTCGCCGCACGGAACCGCCCAGGACCTCGGCCATCGCCTGGAAGCCGTAGCAGATGCCCAGCACCGGCACCCCGGCCTCGAACAGCGCCGGGTCGACGCGGGGGGCGCCTCTCGCATACACACTGGCCGGGCCACCGGAGAGCACGATCGCCGCGGGCTTGCGCGCGAGAATCTCCACGGCCGATGTGGTGTGCGGCACAATCTCGGAGTACACCTGCGCCTCGCGGACCCGTCGAGCGATCAGCTGCGCGTACTGCGCACCGAAGTCGACCACCAGCACCGTCATGGTGGCACGCTACGCGTGCCCCGTGAACGGCGATGCGGGCCGTGACGAACCACTGGAGTCGGCGTGATCGAGGAGATCCTTCCCCTGGGTGTCAAATCTGCCGAGGCCTTCGACGACCTCCTCCCGGCTCCGCTGTTCGCCGAAGAGGAGGCCCTGCTGACCCGCTCGGTGGACAAGCGGCGCAGGGAGTTCGCGACGGCGCGCGCGTGTGCCCGGCGCGCACTGAGCGAGCTCGGGCTACCGCCCGTTGCGGTGCTGCCCGGTGAACGCGGCGCACCGCAGTGGCCCGTCGGTGTGGTGGGCAGCATGACGCACTGCGGTGGATACCGAGCCGCCGCAGTGGCCTGGGCCGAGGACCTGACCACGATCGGCATCGACGCGGAGCCCGCGCTACCGCTACCCGATGGCGTGCTGGGCCTGATCACTTCTGCGGAGGAGCGGGCCCTGCTGTCCGGCTTGACCGATACCGCGCCCGAAGTGTGCTGGGACCGGCTGACGTTCTGCGCGAAGGAAGCCGTGTACAAGGCATGGTTTCCGGTGACCAAGCAGTGGCTGGGCTTCACGGACGCCGTCGTCGAGATCAATCGGGACGGGACCTTTATCGCTCAGCTGCTGGTCACCGGCCCGCGCGGGGTCGAAGGCTTCACCGGTCGCTGGTTGGTCCGGGATGGGCTGCTGCTCGCCGCGATCGCCGTGGTGGCGTCACCGGGGGTCGGGACCCACGGCCTCGCCTCGGCCGTGCAGTGACAGGGCCTGACCGAAGCACACCAGGGCCAGCAGGCAGGCCACGGTCCGGGCCACGTTGGCGGTCACCCACAACCCCTCGAAGGTGCGGCGGACCGCCGCGAGATCGAGGATTTGGCTCGGATCACCGGCGGCGGCCAGCTGGTCGTTGAGCGGCACGTTGATCCCCATCGTGATGGCGAGGGATACCACGTAAAAAATCAGCGCCGCCACGGTCCAGCGAGTGGCGGCTCGCCGGCCGAGCCGCCACTGCAGGATCGCGGCAGCTCCCGCCAGCACGACCGCACCGGCGAACGCCGCGGCGAACGCCGCGTTCTGAATGACCTCGTTGATGTTCTGCATCACTGTCACGAACATGCGGTCGTCGACCCGGGCCAGGCCGGGCATGACCGATATGGCATAGGAATAGTACAGACCCGCCATGAGTGCCGTGGCGATCATCGCGGCGCAGAGCACGAGCCAGGCCGTCCGGCTGAGCAGGACCATCTGGCGGGGAGAAACAGCGAGGTCGGAAGTAGCTTCGCGGGTCGTGCCCATTGGGTCTGGTTCCTCTCGGGTGGCAAGGATGAGTGCCGCCGTCAGCGCTCTCGTCGAGCAGCTGACGGCGGCACCGGTCACGCCCTCGGCTGCGGAATCTGGTCCCACACGCCGGTCGCGGCTGCGGCGTGTGCGTAGTCTCTGAAGTCCCGGGGCTCCCGGCCCAGGGCACGCTGCACACCGTCGCGCAGGTGGGCGTTGTGGCCGTCGAGGATCTCGGCCATCAGGTCGGCGAAGTCAGCTGGCATGCCGTGCTCCACCAGCCCGGCCCGGTACTGCTCAATGGTGACCGGCACGTAGCACACGTCTCGACCGCAGGCCTGGGAGATCTCCGCAGCCGCCTCGGCAAAGCTCAGCAGTCGGGGGCCGGTCAGCTCGTAGAGCTGGCCGACATGCCGGTCGTCGGTCAACGCTGCGACGACGACGTCAGCGATGTCGTCAGCGTCCACGAACGGCTCGCGGACATCACCGGCGGGCAGGGCGATCTCGCCGGCGAGCACCGCATCGTGCAGGAAGTTTTCGCTGAAGTTCTGGCTGAACCAGTTGCACCGCACGATCGTCCAGTCGGCGCCGGTGTCCTGCACCGCGCGCTCGGCGAGCCGAGCGCCTTCCTCGCCCTGGCCGGACAGCAGCACGAGCCGCCGGATCCCATTGCTCACGGCGAGCTTGGCGAACGCACCGACCGTCTCGGCCGCCCCGGGGAATGCCAGGTCTGGGTAGTACGTGATGTACACCGAGTCGACCCCCTGCAACACGGGCATCCAGGTGGCCTGGTCGTCCCAGTCGAAGGGCGGCTCGCCAGAGCGTGAACCGACCCGCACCGGCAGGCCACGCGCCGTGAGCCGCTCGGCCACTCGACGGCCGGTTTTTCCCGTGCCACCGAGGATCAACGTCATCTCGTGCATGTTCTCTGTCATGAGATCAGTAAAGTCCTTTCTCGTGAGACGATCCATAGTCAAGAGGATCGATTCCATGTCTTTCCGTCTCGCGACCTCAGGTGATCGAGATCCCACCGTCGATGCTGATGACCTGTCCCGTCATGTAGTCGTTGTCGAGGAAGAATCCGATGCTGCGGGCCACTTCCTCAGGTATCGCGAAACGGGGGATGGGCGGCTTGCTCTGCATGCCGTCCATGACGGTGGCCGGCAGGTCTTTCGTCATCGTGGTCACCATGAAGCCTGGTGACAGGGCGTTGACCGTCACCCCTCGGCGACCGCACTCGGCGGCCAGCGTGCGGGTGAGACCGATGACGCCCGCCTTCGAGGCCGAGTACGCCGTCTGACCGGCCGTCGCGATCAGACCCGAGGGAGACACGATGTTGATGATCCGTCCCCAGCGTTGCCGGAGCATGTACGGAACGGCGATCCGAGTGGTGTGGAACGTCCCGATCAGGTTCGTTTCGATCACTTGCCGCCAGTCCTGCGGTGACTGCATCGCCATCAGGGCGTCCTTGCGGATGGCGCCGTTGTTGACGAGCACATCGAGGGGGCCGAGTTGCTCAGAGATCTGGTGGTACATCGCGGTGACGGCATCCCAGGAGCCGACGTCGCCAGTCACGACGACCGAGTCGTGCGTGAGCTTGTCCCGCACGGCATGCGCGTGCGCTGCCGCACTGTTGTAGTGCACGGCGACCCGGCACCCGAGCGCGTCGAGCTCCAGCGCCAAGGCCTGTCCAAGTCCACCGGACGCTCCGGTGACGAGGGCGACCGGATGCTCGGGACGGCTGCCCACTACGTGCTTCACCCGGCTCATATCAATCCTCCACCCCACTCGAGAAGTACCGATCCCCACGTCATGCCGGCACCGAAACCGGCCAGCAGGACCAGGTCACCGTGGTTGATGCGGCCCGCGTCGAGCGCTTCGGTCAGCGCGATGGGCATCGACGCCGATGCGGTGTTCCCGTACCGATCCAGATTCGTGACCAGGCGATCCGGCCGAAGACCGGTGTGCTCGAGGATCGAGTTGATGATCCGGATGTTGGCCTGATGCGGAACGATGTGATCGACGTCCTCGGGTTTTACCCCGGCAGAGTCCAAGGTGGCCCGCACCGTGCGAACCGTGAAGCGCACGGCGTTCAGGTAGATCTCATTCCCCTTGATCTCGGCGAAGTGCAGACCGTCGCGGACCGTCTGTGCGGTGGTCGGCATCCGGCTGCCACCGGCCAGCACCTTCAGGCTGTTCGTCCGGGAGCCATCGGCGCCGAGATTCCACGACAGCATCCAGTTCCGCTGGCTGGGCTGTAGCACGATCGCGCCGCCCCCGTCGCCGACGAGGATGCCAAGATCACGATCACGCGGGTTGACCGTGAGCGAGTGCGTGTCGGAACCGATCAACAAGATCGGGCGCGGGTCGATGTTCATCAGGGCCGCCGCGGTGATGAGCCCGTACACGAAGCCCGAGCACTCGGCGTTGACGTCGTGCGCGCTCCCGGCGATGCCGAGATCGTGGTGCACGAAGGCAGACGTGGCCGGGGAGAGCTGCTCGGGCGTCGCGGTGGCGACGATGAGGTGCGCGATGTCGCTGCCGGCCAGACCCGCCCGGTCCAGTGCCCGCCGACCGGCCTCGACGGCCAACGTGGCGGTGGTCTGGCCGGGGCCCACGATCCGCCGTTCCCGGATCCCGCACCGGCTGATGATCCAGTCCTCGTCGACGCCGAAACGGGCCGCAAGCTCGGTGGTGGTCAGCACCCGTTCGGGTACGGCCATGCCCCATCCAGTGATCCCGAAGCAGTTCACGACGGGCCCTATGCCTGTGCGGGCTGCTGGGTGGCGAGCGCGATAATCTTCTCGTGCACGGTCCGCAGCGTCGTCGAGTCGTCGATGTCAGCGAACAGCGACTCATCGACGGGGATGTGGGGGTACTTGTTCTGGAAACCGTACAACCACTCCATCAGGTCCAACGAGTCGACGTCCGAGATCCGTAGCAGTGCCGCGTCGACGTCGACGGTCTCGGCTCCCGACACCACCTGCAGCTGGCTGGCTAGCTCCTCCACAGTGGGCAGTTCCATGAGCGTTGCTCCTCTCTGCTGCGCTGGGACCGGCGAAAGCCCAGGCCCAGCGCGGCTGTCCTGAGAAGCAGCAAACGTCAACCCGCGCAACAAACGCGCAACGCCGGATGGTGCCGTCCCCACCTCCGCGACGAACCCGTCTTGCGCATTTGTTGCGAGCTCCGGGATTACATCAACACCGCATCGCACACTCACGAGCCAGCAAGAAACCACGCAGGGCCCCAGGAGGCCACTATGACGAGCATCGCTGACCGGCGGCCCACCCCGCACGTCCGGGTGGCCATCATCGGCACCGGGTTCTCCGGGCTGGGGATGGCCATCCGGCTGCGTCAGGAGGGCATCAACGACTTCCTGGTGTTCGAGCGGGCCGACGAAGTAGGCGGCACCTGGCGGGACAACACCTACCCGGGATGCGCGTGTGATGTAATGGCCTTGCTGTATTCCTTCTCGTTCGCGCAGAGCCCCACCTGGACGACCACGTTCGGCTCGCAGGCGGAGGTGCTCGACTACCTGCGCTCCTGCGCCGATCGCTTCGGCGTGGTGCCGTTCATCCGCTTCGGCCACGACGTCCAGGCCGCCCGCTGGGACGAGGTCGAGCGGCGGTGGCACATCGAGACCAGCCAGGGCGACTACACCGCGCAGATCCTGGTCACCGGCTCGGGCTACCTGAGCGATCCGGCGCTCCCGTCCCTGCCAGGCCTGGAGACCTTCCAGAACACGATGTTTCACTCCGCCAACTGGGACCACAACCACGACCTGTCCGGCAAGCGCGTGGCCGTCATCGGCACCGGCGCATCCGCGATCCAGTTCGTGCCCAAGATCCAGCCCAAGGTCGGACATCTTGACGTCTACCAGCGGACTCCACCGTGGGTCGCTCCCAAGGCGGACAGGACCATCTCCGCCGGCCAACTCTGGATGCGGCGAAACGTGCCAGGCTACCAAAGCTTCCGGCGCAACTTCAACATGTGGGGCCGCGAGATCCTGGCCTTTATGATGGCCCGCCCCCCGATGATGGAGAAGACCATCCAGAGCACGGCGCGCAAGCACCTGGAAAAGAGCGTCCAGGACCCCGAGCTGCGGGCGCGGCTGACCCCGAATTACTCCGCGGGGTGCAAGCGCTTACTGTTCTCCAATAACTACTACCCGGCGCTGTGCCAGCCCAACGTCGAGGTCGTCACAGACAGCATCAGCCACGTCGGACCGAACTCCATCGTCACGGTCGACGGCCGTGAGCGTGAGGTCGACACGATCATCCTGGGTACCGGGTTCCGCGCGACCGACCGCCCTATCGCCCAGCGGGTGTGGGGCCGCAACGACGTCAGGCTGGCCCAAGCCTGGAACGAGAGCATGTCCTCCCACCTGGGCACGACAATCACCGGCTTCCCCAACCTGTTCATGCTGCTCGGCCCCAACACCACACTCGGCCACTCCTCGCAGACGGTCATGATCGAAGCGCAGATCGCCTATGTGATCGACGCTCTGCGGCACATGGAGAAGCGTGGCCTGGCCAGCGTCGACGTGCGCCCACAAGCGCAGGCGGCCTCCAACGAGAGGCTCGACGCACTCCTGGAAGGCACCGTGTGGAATGCCGGCAACTGCAACAGCTGGTACCTGGACAGCAGTGGGCGAAACACGTCGATCTGGCCCACTTATACCTGGCGGTTCCGTCACCAGACCAAGCGTTTCGACGTGCAATCATACCAACTCACCACCTCCGTCGGCGCTGGCAGAATCGAGCAAGCAGTAAACCAGCAGTAACAGAGTCCATGACGATCTGGAGGGTTAGATGAGTAGTGCCCTGCACGCGGTGCCACAGTTGGACGGGACTCTGGAGACAGCCACCGACATTGTCGGCAATTTCTCGAAGGACTTCGGGAACCTGATCACCAAGGTACCGCAGGCCGTGCTCCGCCCCGGCTCGGTGCAGGACATCGTCAAGATGGTCGACTACGCTCGACGCCACGGCCTCAAGATCGCCATGAACGGCCAGAGTGGCACCGGCACGGACCTTGAGTCGCACTCGAACTACGGCCAGGCGGCGGTCCCCGGCGGCATCTCGATCGACGCCAGGGGACTGTCGATCATCCACCGTATCGGGGCCACCAGCGCCGAGGTGGACTCGGGCGTGACCTGGCCCGCCCTGTTCGACGCGGCTCTGGCGCAGGGAAAAACTCCGGCGGCGCTCACCGACTACCAGCATCTGTCGATCGGCGGCACGGTGAGCCTCGGCGGCATCGGCGGCACAGTGCAGAAGTACGGCCTGCAATGCGACACGGTCGAGGAGATCGAAGTCGTCACGGGCGACGGACGGCTACTCACCGCCTCCGCCACCACACGGCCCGAACTGTTCAACGCCGTACTGGCGGGCAGCGGGCAGTGCGCAATCATCGTCCGCGCCACAATCAAGCTCGTCCCCGCACCGAGTCGAGCCCTCGTCATGAACCTCTTCTACAACGATCTGCCGACCTATCTCGCCGACCAGGAGAAGATCCTGCGGGACGGGCGTTTCAGCCACCAGGAAGGCGAGATCGTCCGCAGGACCGCCCCCTCGGTTCCGCGGTACAACATGGAGGATCTCACCGACCATGAGAAGATCATGCGAGCGGGGCACTCCAGCCAGCATGGCGAGACAGTCCGCCGGCCCGACGCCTCGGGCTGGCGGTACCGGATCGAGGCGGTCACCTACTTCTCGCCGCCCACCGTGCCCGACCAGGCGGCACTGCTGGCAGACCTGCACGATGACCGCCCATCGGCACAGATCGTCGAGCAGAGTTACCGCGACTGGGTCTTCCGGCTCGACTCGTTCGAGCAGTTCTTGAAAGACGGTGGCTACTGGACCCAGCCGCACCCCTGGCTGAGCCTCATCCTGCCCGCCTCCAAGACACAGGCCTTCATCCGCTCGGTCGTCTCGGAGATCACCCCGGGCGACTTCGGCATGGGTTTCTCGGGCTTCTACCCCTTCATGACGTCGAAGCTCACCCGTCCGCTGTTCGCCTTGCCCAGCCCGCCGGAGCCCGTCGCCTACCTGTTCGACATCCTGAGGTTCCCCTTCCCGAACGATCCGGGAATACCGGGCATGCTCGACCAGAACCGTCGCTTCTATGACCGGGCGGTGGCCGTGGGCGGCACACGCTATGCGATCGGCGCTATTCCCGGCATGACCCACAAGGAATGGCGTCGACACTTCGGCCACCACTGGGATGGTTTCGCTCGGGCGAAGCGACATTTCGACCCCGATAACGTGCTCACTCCCGGTCCAGGCTTCTTCAGCTAACCACTCACTCTCACCTAGGGAGGCTCCCATGAATGGCTACGACATCGTCGATGAGCGGGTCATCAGCGCATCGCCTGACCTCGTCTGGGCGGCACTCATCGCTGAGCTGCACGGTGCCGCTCAATGGTGGGTCCCGCACAACACCTACGAACCCGGCGCTGTGCCGCCCGACCAGGTGGGCGGCACAGTCCAAGTAACGGTCCACACCAGAGGGGTCGACCGACCCGGCCTGAAGCTCCGGTTCACCTCCCGCACCCGGTTGGTCGACCTGCACCACCGGTTGGTCGTCGACTACGTCGCCGGAGTCTTTCGAGGCTCCAGCGAGTTCACCTTCAACCCGGTGGACGGTGGCCGGCTGACCCGGCTGTCCATGCACTTCCGGGGACAGCCACACGGGTGGCTGCGGCACCTGGCCCGCATCGTCGACATCGGCCAGGAACACTCGACGGCAACCCAGTCCGCCTTCGCCAACCTCGACGCCCGTATCGGTGCGGCGCACCTAACCGAGCGGAGCTCGCGATGAGCCGGCCAGCGGGCAACTCGCCCGCCAGCACGACAGAGCACACCGTGCGCACGGACGACGGCGCCCGGCTGGCCACCACCCTCCTCGATCCCCCGCCGGGTCCGGGCACCTCAACGGTCGTGCTGGCGCACGGCTCGGGCGCGGGCCGCCCGGTGTGGGGCGCGGTGACCGATCGGCTGCTCGCCGCGGGGCATACGATCGTGCTGTACGACCAGCGTGGGCACGGCGCCTCCACCTTGGGGCGTGAGCCAATCAGCATCCAGCGACTCGGCGCGGACCTGGCGATGGTGCTGGCGCACCTTGATGCCAGGGATCTCGTGGTCGCCGGGCACTCCGCGGGTGGCTTCGCCGCCCTGGCGTACGCCACCGCCGATCCGCACGGCGCCGCCGGGCGGCTCCGGGGACTGGCGCTGCTGGCCACTGCCGCCCACCACCAGGACACCAGCGCGGGTGAGGTGCGCATGATGGGCAGCGCGCTGTTCAGCTGGGCCTTGTCCCAGCCCAGGTTGGGCCGGCGCCTGCTCCGCCACACCATGGGCCGCAGCGCCGAGACCGCCGCGCTGGAGGTGCACCGGATGATGTTCGCCACGACACCGGCGCAGGTGCGCGCCGACTACTTCCGGTGCTCACGCGGCATGGACCTGCGGCCTGGCCTCGGGTCGGTGACGGTGCCCACTGTGGTACTCACCGGCGAAGCCGATCGCGTCATCACCCCGGAACTCGGCCAGGCCATCGCCGAGGCGATGCCCCACGCCCGCCTCGAGCGGCTCCCCGCCGCCGGCCACATGCTGCCCCTAGAAGCGCCCGAGCACGTCGCCCAGATCATCGCCGAGCTGGCCCACCGCTAGCGTGCCGGGTCGGCTGCTCGGGCTCAGGTCCACCTCCCGGTCCAGCGCATCAGAGATCAGATGCACCACCACCGTGGGCAGCGGCTCCCGGGGCAGCCGATCCTGCTTCATCACTGTTGGCACCTGGGACATCCCACCGGCGTGGGTGGAACAGCTCGCCGAGGGCGAGCGGCTGGTGATCCCGCTGCGAACCAAGGGGCTCAACCGGTCCTGGATACTGGAGCATTTCAACGGATACATGGTCGGTCGTGACCCCCAGTCCTGCGGGTTCGTGCCGATGCAGGGCGCTGGCACACACCGGGGCGGGTCGGCTATCCCCCTGCACGGCAAGGAGGTCCGCCTGTGCCTGAACGCGGGGCAGCAGGTCGACACCGCGGCGCTGGGCGAGGTGTTGGCAACACCGAGGGCGCAGGCCTGGTCGGGCGTCACGATCCGTAAGGGAGAGGATTTCAGCGACTTGGACCTGTGGGTGGCCAGGTTGCCGGGGTTTTGTCTCCTCACGGCGACCCAGGACGGCCCTGCTCGCGGACACCATCCCCGGCGAACCGTGGGAAAACACCGTCACCGCCTGCCTGACCGCGCTATGCCGCCAACACACCGACCAGCCAGCCGACCCCGACATCGCCACCCTGCTCAACCACTACCAGCACCTCGACACCAACCCCGGCCTAGCGGCCTTCCACACCCGCCTGGGCCTGTCCGTTATCGACGCCACCGGCAGCATCGCCCACCGCGCCGCATCGCCGCCGACCTTCTCCACCGCGCCACCACAACCCGCGACGGATACACCGCACGCGACATCCTTGGCCACGATGGCTGTGTCAGCGTGCTG
Organism: Pseudonocardiaceae bacterium; assembly: GCA_050699575.1. Classification (GTDB taxonomy): domain Bacteria; phylum Actinomycetota; class Actinomycetes; order Mycobacteriales; family Pseudonocardiaceae. The sequence continues at coordinate 5,859 of JBOHFG010000266.1, read as the reverse complement.
ACCGACCGCCAGGCCCATGACCTCACCGCAACGGTGAACGCCTGCGCGCTGGGCAGCTGCACCAGCCCAGCACGGGCGCTGTTCCAGGCCGTCGCTCTCACGCGGGCGTCAACGAGGTCGGCGAGGGCGGCGCGCACGGCCGGCGCGGTACCGCAGCAGCTCCCGCGCAGCGGTCACCTCCGCGGGGTTCAGGTGACGGGCCGAGAGGCGGATGGCGGCTTCCGCGTCATCGGGACGGCCCTCCACGATGGCCAGGTGCGCCAGACTGATGGCAGCCCATGCTGCGATCTCCGGCCCTGCGGCCTCGGATAGGTACTCCAGCAACGGCCGTGTGCCGGGGATCACGCACAGCTTCTTATCCACGGCGAACTTCTCCCCGGCAGAGATCAACAACGGGCGGGCCAGGTCACGACGCTCGGCGTCGTCAGTGTCGGTCAACGACCGGTACAGCTGCGCCGCGCGTTCGTCGTCACCGTCCACGATGGCCACCGACGCCTCTATCACGTCAGCCCGCACCGACACGTGCGGCAGCGTCGCGCTCCAGTGGGCGCGAACACGGGACAGCACCTGCCGAATAGCCTCGACATCGTCGCGATGCGCGTGGGCAGACGCCAAGGCCAGCAGCAGGTCCCCGACGAAGAGCCCTTCGTCAGCGGCGCACTGCTCAAGGACAGCCACCGCCTCGTCAACCCGGCCAGCCGCCGCCATGAGTTGCACGTACAGCCCGGCGGTGTCCGCGCCGGGGAGCAAGGGGTCGTCAAGCAACCGACGGTATACGTCGGCCGCGCCCGACAGGTCGCCGCAGGCGACAAGCATCTGGGTCAGGCGCTCGCTGTACGACCGGTGCCACAGTCCGGCCATGTCCACGGCCAACCGCATGGCGGCCACCGCCTCGGCTCTGTCATCATCAAGCCAGGCGAGGTGGCCCACCAGTCCCCATGCCTCCATCACTAACCACTCGTTGCCGCTCTTGACAACCTCGTGCGCCAGAGCACGCGCCGCGGGCCGGTCACCGTCCTGGTCGGCTCGGCGGGCCAGCCACAGCACCGCGGGCGGCGAGGCAACCGGATGCCCCAAGGCCGCGACGTCGGCGTAGCGGCGGGCCGCCTCCACTGGTTGGTCACGCGACTCGGCAAGCTCGGCCAACCGCAGCGACGCCAACGCCGCCGCGTCCAGGTCGTCACTGTCCACGGCGAGCCGATACGACACCTCGGCAGCATCGAGATCGGCCGGGCTCGCATCGCGGTCAGCATCACCCCTGCTCACCAGCTCCAGCGGGGTGAGCACACCGGACACCCGCGCGGCATCGCGGTGCTCTCGCCAGACCCGCGAGCCGACAGCGGACCCCACCCCGTATACCGGTCGGTAGCGGCCCTGGCCGTCGCACTCCACTATCGCCGGGTCCTGCATCGCCCACTCCAGGGCCGGGCCCACCCGGTCCGCGTCGTCCACCAACTCCGTGGCGACCCCCCAGCCGGCCATCAGTCGGCGCGCCTGCGCGCACAGCACCACGGGCGCGCGCCATCCCCGATGGTCCACCGCGTCCCAGGACAACGCCGCCATCACCAGGGCCCACGCCAACGGCCGATCATCACGCGCCTGCCTCAGCCGCACATCGGCGTCGTCGCACCCCTCGAGCACCTTGGTGATCTCGTCAAGAAAGTCCGGTACTGATCTCGATATGTCAGCCACGACGCGCGACGCTACCGCCACCACAACCACATAGAATAAGGGGGTTGGTCAGCCGAGCCCGGTCAGCTCCTTGACCTTGGTCAGTGTCCGGTCTGCTTGTTCACCGGCGCGCTCGGCTCCCGCCTTGAGCATGTCCTCCAGGGACGCTTGGTCGTCCATCAGGTCCCGGAACCGGCACTGGATGGGCTCGACCGAGGCGATCACCTGGTCGGCCACCGTGCGCTTGAGGTGACCATAACCCTTGCTTTCGAACTCCGTCTCGATCTGGTCCCGAGATTGGCCGGAGAGCACCTCGAACAGAGTCAGCAGATTCACCACACCAGGCCCGGCGCTGTCGAATCGAGTATCGTTGCCCGAGTCGGTCGTGGACCGCATCACCGCCTTGCGGATCACCTCCGGCGAATCGATCAGACCGATCGAATGGCCAGACGTTGTGGCCCCGATTGACTTCGACATCTTCATCGTCGGATCGTCCAGCGCCATGATCCGCGCCCCGCTGGAGCGGATCAGAGGTTGCGGCAGTACGAACATCTCGCCAAAGATGTGGTTGAACCGGCCCGCGATGTCGCGTGTGAGTTCCACGTGTTGCCGCTGGTCCTCCCCGACCGGCACCAGGTTCGTCTCGTAAAGCAGGATGTCGGCTGCCTGCAGCACCGGGTAGTCCAGCAGGCCGGTCCCGACGCTCTCCTGCCGGCTCGACTTCGACTTGTACTGCGTCATCCGCTCCAGCCAGCCCACCGGCGTCACACAGTTGAGCACCCACGCCAACTCCGCATGCGCGGTCACCGCCGACTGGACGAAGATCGTTGACCGCTCCGGGTCGATTCCGCAGGCCACGTACAGCGCCGCTGTCTCCCGTGTCTTGGCATGCAGAACCTTGGGGTCCACCGCCTCGGGGATCGTTAGAGCGTGCAAATCTACCACGCAGAACAGGTTGTCGAACCGGTCCTGGTTCTCCGCCCACAGCGACAGCGCACCCACGTAGTTCCCGATGTGGAGCTTGCCCGTGGGCTGCACTCCGGAGAACACCCGCTGCCTCTGCGCCACCATGACCATCCGATTCTGAGATTCCGCGTCCGTCCAGCACGAGCCGTCCTGTAGACGAGACCGCCCATGGTCCATTCTGCCAACCCTCGGGCTCCGTCGTCGCCGGGCCCCGCGTCCGCGTTGCTGTTAAGCCTTGGTGTCCAGCCACTGACGCGGGCCCTCAGCCTACCGGACAAAAAGAGCAGACGCGACACCCGGCTCACATCCCCCAAGCCGGATATGGGGTTTTGTCGGTAACGATTCGGGGTAATCGAGGCTGCCTAACGCCGGGTTGCTGTTGCTGGTCGAGGATCGGAGATCAGGCATGGGAAAGACAGCTGGGGATTATCTGTGTGAACGTCTGGCGGAATGGGGCATCTCCACGATCTACGGCTATCCCGGTGATGGGATCAACGGGATCCTCGGTGCGCTGGGACGCCACCAGGACCGGCTGCGATTCATCCAGACCCGGCATGAGGAGATGGCCGCGTTCATGGCGTGTGGGCACGCCAAATTCACCGGCCAGGTCGGGGTTTGCATGGCCACCTCGGGACCCGGGGCGATCCACCTGCTCAACGGGCTTTATGACGCGAAGCTGGACCACCAGCCGGTGATGGCGATCGTCGGGCAGACGTTCGTGCGTGCGTTGGGTGGGCATTTTCAGCAGGAGGTCAAGTTGTTGCAGCTTTATTCCGACGTGGCGTCGGCCTACTGCGAGCAGGTCAACGAGCCGGGCAGCATCCGGCACAACCTGGACCGGGCGTTGCGGATCGCTCAAGCTGAGAAGACCGTCACCTGTGTGATCATTCCCGCTGATGTGCAGGAGATGGACGCGGTGGAAAAGCAGCCGCATGCCACGCACACGGTGCACTCCGGGGTGGGTTATTGGCCCGGCCGCGTGATCCCCGAGCCCCACGACTTGCAGACCGCCGCAGACATCCTCAACGCCGGCGAAAAAGTCGCGATGCTGGTCGGCCAAGGCGCACTGCACGCCACCGACGAGGTCATCGCGGTCGCGGACACTCTCGGCGCCGGGGTGGCAAAGGCGTTGCTGGGCAAGGCTGCCGTCCCCGATGACGTGCCGTTTTGCACCGGGTCGATTGGCTTGTTGGGCACTAAACCGAGTTGGGACCTGATGCAGGGCGCCGACACGCTACTCATGGTCGGCTCCAGCTTCCCCTACTCGGAGTTCTTGCCCAAGGAGGGCACAGCCAAGGGCGTGCAGATTGATTTGCTGGGGCGGATGCTCTCGATCCGATACCCGATGGACCTCGCCCTGGTTGGTGACAGCAAACAGACTCTGGCTGAGCTGTTGCCGCTGCTGCACCGCAAGACCGACCGCTCCTGGCAGAAGGGCATCATCAAGGGCGTCGAGCAGTGGTGGCGGTTGATGGATGACCGAGCCCAGCTCGCCGACATCGACCGGGACGGGGACCGCAGGCGGGTTCGCCCGCAGGCGTTGTTCGCGGAGCTGTCCCGGCAACTGCCCGACAACGCGATCCTGTCCAGCGACTCCGGGTCGGCGGCGAACTGGTTCGCCCGCCACGTGAAGATCCGCCAGGGGATGAAGGCGTCACTGTCGGGGAACCTGTCCACCATGATGCCCGGGGTGCCCTATGCCATCGCGGCGAAATTCGCCTACCCCGATCGGGTAGCGGTTGCGCTGGTCGGCGACGGGGCGATGCAGATGGGCGGCATGGCCGAGATGCTCACTGCGGCGAAGTACTACCAGACCTGGACCGACCCGCGACTGGTCGTGCTAGTGCTCAACAACGAAGACCTCAACCAGGTCACCTGGGAGCAGCGCGCGATGGCCGGGGACCCCAAGTTCCATGCCTCCCAGAACATCCCCTACCTGCCCTACCACGCCTACGCCGAGATGATCGGTCTGAAGGGCATCAAAGTCGACCGGTCCGACCAGATCGAGGGCGCCTGGCGGGAGGCATTGGCCGCGGACCGACCGGTGATCATCGACGCGATGACCGACCCTGAGGAGCCACCGATCCCGCCGCACGTCACCTTCGCCCAGATGTCGGCGATGGCCAAGTCCTTCGTCGCCGCCCCGAAGGAAGGCCTGCCCGGCGCGGTAGCAGCGGTCCGCGAGGTCGCCCACGAGTTCTTCCCGGGGCGGTAGCAGATGGCGATCCTGCGCAGGCGAAGCGCCGGTGGCGCGGTAGTGGTGCTGAGCATCTGCTGGACCGGATGGTGTCCAACATCGAGCACGGCCGGTTCGAGCGGTCGCTGTCCGGGTTGACCGCGTATTCCTACAACCTGCCGACGGGTCCGCCGATCTCCGCGCCCGGGTTGATGGCGATGGCCGGCGGGATGGGACTGCTCGCGGCCCTGCTGCGCCGGGAGAAGTGAGCCGTACCCGACGTCTGCCCTGATCACCTGCCCAACCGGCAGTCGCTGCACCCGTCGTGGCTGCCCCGGCAGCGGCGCGGCATCACCCCGCAGATGATCGGGCGCTACCCCGACTTCGACGTGTTTAACGCGGTCAGCACCTGGGACGAGGCCACCAAGCGGGTGGTAGCAGCCCGGCTGGAGCCGCCCGGACCGCTGCGCTTTTTCACCACCGTGCAGGAGCCGACGCTGCGCGCGTTCTGCGACACCGTGCTGGCCCAGGACACTGAACCATCGTCGGCGGGTTTGCCCACGGCCGAATCGCCGCGCCGACATCTCGTCCTATCACCGGATCAACGGCTACCCGCCCACCGACGCGCAGTACGAGCGGATGGCCGCGACCGGGTTTGCGGATTACCGCCTGGCCGTCGAGGGGCTGGTCGATCGGCCGGTGGCGCTGTCGCTGGAGCAGCTGCGCGAGCTCGGCCGGTGCAGCCAGATCGTCAAGCACAACTGAATTCAAGGCTGGACCGCGGTCGCGCAATGGGGTGGGGTCCCGCTCAGCGCAGTACTGGAACTGGTCGGTCTTCGCCCGCAAGCGCGCTACGTCGTGTTCTACGCGATGGACGACAAGGGTCTCACCGAGGGGGAAGGCCGCATGGGCATGGGTGGCTGGCGCGAGGACCAGCAGTACTACGCCAACGCCGCCGGCATCTAGCTCTCCCACAGCCCGATGCGAACCACTGCCTGCGCCCGCACGTGTTACGGGAGTACGCCCTGCTCGCCGACGGACAACGC
>JBOHFG010000265.1:0-1583 GCA_050699575.1 Pseudonocardiaceae bacterium | reverse complement strand
TCTGGGTGGGGAGGGGCTGGACTGGTGGGTATTGAGGCGCCGTCGTATAAGGGGTTCCGCTACCCGGTGGAGATCATCAGTCACTGTGTGTGGTTGTATCACCGGTTCCCGCTCAGTTTCCGTGAGGGTGAAGAGATGATGATGTAGCGCGGGATTGTGGTGTCCTACGAGACGATCCGGGCGTGGTGTCGCACGTTTGGGCAGACCTCCGCGAACCAGTTCCGTCGCCGACGGCCACGACCAGGGGATCAGTGGCACCTGGACGAGGTGTTCATCACGATCCAGGGAAGACCCACTACCTGTGGCGGGCGGTGGACCAGGACGGGACTGTTCTGGACATGCTGGTCACCTCCCGGCGGGACGCCACGGCCGCCACCAGGTTCTTTCGCACACTGCTGAAGGGGGTGGCGGTCCGTGCCGTGGGTGCTGGTCACCGACACGCTGGCCAGTTACGGCGTGGCCCACCCACGGTTGATACGCGGTGTGGAGCACCGTCGATCGAAGTACCTGAACAATCAGGCGGAGAACTCCCACCAACCCACGAGGCAGCGAGAACGCGCGATGACACGATTCCGATCCCCCGCTGAACGCGCACCGGTTCCTGTCCGCGTTCAGCGGGATCTCACCGCACTCCCGACCCCGCCGCCACCGACTGCGCGCCGATGCCTACCACCGAGAAATGCCCGCACGCTTCACCACCTGGAACGAGATCGTCGGCCTTCCCACGGCTAGCTGACACCACCCCAATCAGGACCACCCCGCACCCCGCGACACCCTCGTCACCCTCGACACCCAACAAGTTGACAGAGCCTCGCGGCCAGCAGTTGCTCCCGCTCGCCGACACCGGCCAGCACCGGTTGCTCACCCCGGGTCTGGATGAGCAGCCGCTTGGCCAGCGTCGGTGAGTCCACCGCGCGCGGCGCCGGGGACAGCTCAGCGGACGGGGTCGTGGCTGGGGGGTGAGGCTCACGGGAGTGCACGCTACGTCGCAGGGCCGACACTCCCCGCCTCCGGCGCACCGGGGCCGTGATAAGGCGCTTTATCACGGCCTGGAGCACGCGGAGTGGGAGTGGTGGTCAGGTCAGGGGGTGGGTCCAGTTGCTGTCGGGGTGGTGGCACCACACGTGTTGCTGGTGGGGGGTGACGGTGAGTCCGAGTGCGGAGGGTGGGGGTTGTCCGAGCCTGGTCCAGGTGTGGTGGGCGGTTTCGATGGTGTCCCAGGGGTTGTGGGTGCCATCGTAGGTGACGAGGAAGCCTTGGGGTTCGCGCTCGTTGGTGGTGGTTTCCGCCCAGGAGCCGTCGTGGGCGACGACGGTGGCCTTGGTGGTGTTGTTGATGAGGTGGTGGTTGCTGCGGCCGGTGCCGAGGTGCAGTTGGCAGAAGAAGGCGAACGCCGGGTCGGCCAGCACCGTGGGGTCGAGTGGGGTGTGGGTGTGGCGGGCGCCGTGCAGGTGCTCGGGTGGCAGCTCGGTGGGGCGGGGGATCCGGTCCGGTGTGTGGCGCAGGGTCATGAACAGGCCGGGGTAGTCCAGGAAATGCCCGTGGGCGGTGCCGTCGTCGGCGACGGTGAGGCGAACCAGCAT
>JBOHFG010000264.1:0-1437 GCA_050699575.1 Pseudonocardiaceae bacterium | reverse complement strand
CGTGGACTCGGCGAGCCAGCTGGTGCCGAGGATGTGCACCACGTGCCCCGGACAGCGGAACACCAGCGCCCTGTCCGCGGCGCCGTTGTCCGAAGGCACCCAGGCCGTCGCCGCGTAGCAGCTGTAGGGGCGGCCTCGAACTCGCGGAGTGTCTCCCGCAGCGCCTCCTCGGGGTTTGCGTCGACCGGGCCAGGATCAAGGGTGATGTGCCCGGAGTAGTTCAGCCGGGTAGCCGGGCGGATGTCCCGCTTCGCCGCCAGCCAGTCGGGCAACCACGAGCCGACCCGGACTCCGGTCACACTGACCCCCGCCCGATCTTGGCCTTGATCTTCTCCAGTTTGGCCAGCGCCTCGATCTCGGAGGCGAACCCGCCCCTGACAACTTGCGTGCGCTTGCCGTTGCGGCCGGCGTAGCTGACGGCGAACGTCCACGCCCCGTGGCGCGGGTTCCAGGTTCCGTCACGGCGGCGCAGTCTCGGGCATCGAGCGCCGAGCTGTTTTCCACGGTCTATGTGCCAATAATCACCCCGAATGTCACACTTGCTTCGGCCACCGCCTCGCTAGTCCAGGCTGAACAGAACGCTCGTGGCCAGGGATGCGAGCAGGGCAGCGCTGGGGGTGCGGCCGACCCCTTGAACGCGGGTGTTGATCACGACTGTATCGTACCAGGTGGTGTGCGACGATGCGGAGGTAAACGGGACGTGAAGGTATTTCCCGCCTTTCGGTAAGAGTGGATTAATGTCTCCACCTCCGTTTTTTATGAGCAATTTACTAAGACCTTCCGTGGATTTGTGGTCGCGCATTTCGATCGTTGCGGTAGCGAATCGGATTGCGTAGTTCCTCTCCCGGATTTCTATGAGCGTGCGGTGGATTGAGATGCACCGATGTTCTTGAAGAAAACGTTGGGCTTCGCCGTCAGCGTACGGGTCGCATACGGTATCGGACTGCTCATCAAGCGTTGTGGGATGGTGACCTAGGCGCTGTAGACGAATTCTTACATTGAGGGAGTCGTTAGAGCCTCTGATGCGTACTTCAGTCCGGTCCCGAAAGTTCCTGGCGCGGCCGATGTCAGCTTCCTGGCTCTGTGAGGGCCTGGCGCCCGCGAACTCTTCAGCTGCTCCGCTGACCACCGCGGCGCTGCCTGCGCCACCACCGGCGACAGCCGCCAGCGCGATGGTCACCGCCGCTCCTGCGACCGCTCGATTCCCTTTAGGAGGTTTGTCGTCACCGATGGGTATAAGTTTGCCCCCTATATTGCGGACCATTCTGGGCTCCTCCCAGCATCGCCACGCGCGGTATCTGCATCGCTGAGTATCCGAGCAACCTGACGTGAAGGTTGATACAAAACCCATTCATTTGGAGCATCCCATCAACTATCCCGACAGCGGCTAAAGCGGACGAATACGATTTCATGGATGAATTGACCTAGCTATTGCTC
>JBOHFG010000263.1:0-28154 GCA_050699575.1 Pseudonocardiaceae bacterium | reverse complement strand
GTGTCCGAGGGGGGACTTGAACCCCCACCCCCTTGTCGGGGACTAGCACCTCAAGCTAGCGCGTCTGCCATTCCGCCACTCGGACCTTCCGCTACCGGACCTCGCACGCACCGATACCGTTGTGCGGCGCAGGACGAGGGTAGCTGATCGTGGCCCGGCGCCCCAACTCGGCATGAACATCGTAGATCCAGCAGATCAGCGGTGGTAGGAGGGTTCAGTGGAGCGATCGGCAAGCGGCATCAACACGGCCGAGGACGAGGTCGTCGGCCTGGCCAGCGATCTGATCCGGATCGACAGCACCAACACCGGCGACCCGGACACCCTGGTCGGCGAGCGGGCCGCGGCGGAGTACGTCGCCAGCAAACTCGCCGAGGTGGGTTTCGAGACCACCTACCTCGAATCCGGGGCTCCAAGACGGGGCAACGTGATCGCCCGGTTGCCCGGCGCCGACCCCCAGCGGGGCGCGCTGCTCGTGCACGGCCACCTCGATGTGGTACCGGCCGATGCCAGCGAATGGTCGGTCCACCCGTTCTCCGGAGCGGTACAGGACGATTACCTGTGGGGTCGTGGCGCGGTGGACATGAAGGACATGCTCGCGATGACCATCGCCGTTGCGCGGCGGTTCCGGCGCGACGGCATCATCCCCCCACGTGATCTGGTCTTTGCTTTTTTGGCCGACGAGGAGGCCGGCGGGCGGTACGGCGCGCACTGGTTGGTCGAACACCGCCCGGAGCTGTTTGAGGGCTGCACGGAGGCGATCAGCGAGGTCGGCGGGTTCTCGTTGACGGTGCGCGAGGGGCGCCGGCTGTACCTGATCCAGACCGCGGAGAAGGGCATCGCGTGGATGCGGCTGCGGGCTCGGGCCCGGGCCGGGCACGGATCGATGGTGCATGAGGACAACGCGGTGACCGCGCTGTGCGAGGCGGTGGCCCGGCTGGGTCGCCACCGCTTCCCGCTGGTGATGACCGACGCGGTGCAGGAGTTCCTGACCGCCGTCGGTGAGGAGACCGGGTTGGACTTCTCCGGCGACGATCTGGAAGGTACGGTCGCCAAGCTCGGGGGGGTGGCCCGCATGGTCGGCGCGACGCTGCGCGACACGGCCAATCCGACGATGCTCGACGCCGGGTACAAGGCCAACGTCATTCCGTCAACGGCGGAGGCGGTGGTGGACTGCCGGGTACTGCCCGGGCGCCAGGCAGCATTCGAGCGGGAGGTCGACGAGTTGCTCGGCGCCGACATCACCCGCGAATGGGTGATGAACTTGCCCTCGGTGCAGACCACCTTCGACGGTGACTTGGTGGCCGCGATGGACGCCGCGATCCGGCAGGAGGATCCCGGCGCGCGAACCGTCCCTTACATGCTCTCCGGCGGCACTGATGCCAAGGCGTTCAGCCAGCTGGGAATGCGCTGCTTCGGGTTCGCTCCGCTGCGGCTGCCGCCCGATCTTGATTTCGCCGCCCTGTTCCATGGTGTCGACGAGCGGGTGCCCATCGACGGGCTGACCTTCGGTACTCGCGTCCTCGACAGGTTCCTCCAAAGCTGTTGATTCTGCTAACGTCTGCGCCCGTAGCAGTCTTGGTTCCAAGGACGCCTGTGGAGCAAGCGCCACAGGCGTTCGTTGTGTCTGGCCAGTGCCACAGCGCTCCGGTGGTCACAACGGCGATCCAGGGCACCCGCATTGCGGGCCGTGCAGGCGGCCCGAGAAGGAGATGCACGATGGCGACCGGCACGGTCAAGTGGTTCAACGCGGAGAAGGGGTACGGCTTCATCACCCAAGATGGTGGCGGCCCCGACGTCTTCGCCCACTTCTCAGCGATCCAGGCGCAAGGCTACCGTACCCTGGAGGAGAACCAGCGGGTGGAGTTCGAGATCACTCAGGGGCCCAAGGGCCCGCAGGCCGACCAGATCCGCGCGCTCCGCACCTGAGGGCTGCTCGCGGGGTCGGTGCGCACGACCGGACCGACCAGACTCACCTGGGGTCCGCGCACCAGCTGGTGCGGACCCCAGGTCATGCCCGGGTCACAACGACAGCTTGGGCTGGGCGACCGCGGTGCGCTGCCTGCGCAGCCATACGGTGCGGGTGCCGTCGGAGTACATCCGTACCCGGGACAGCTCCCAGCCCGCAAACTCGGCCTGCACCGCGAGCTGAGTCGCTGCGGTCCGCCGGGATACTTCCGGCGGTAACCGCAGCGGCTGGTACTCCCAGTCGAGGCCATCACCGTCAACTGTCTCAATCATTACTGCACCACCCATTCGGGGTCGATAACCTGCAGCCCAGCGCCTGACGCGGAGACGACGTAAACCCGGCCGCTGACCGGGTCCACGGCCACCGCATCGGGTTGATGCACCGTAGGGAACCGGTACACAACCACCGGCTCGCCACCCGCCACGTCGAGTCCGACCACTTCATTGCGGGCGGTCAGGGTCACCCACGCCAGATCCCGCCGGCCGTCGTAGGCCAGCCCGTAGGGCGCGCCCGGCAGGGGAAAACGCTGCCGTAATACCGGCGGGTCGCCGGCAAAGGCCAACAGCTCGCCGTCGCGGACATCGGTCACCAGCATCCGGCCGAACCGGTCGGCCACCGCACCGGCAGCCCCGTTGCCCGCGCGTAGCGCGGCGCTGGTCGCACCGGAAGCCAGGTCCACGACACTCACCGCAGTGCGTCCCCGGTCGAGCACGCCGACCTTCGTTGCGTCAGGAGGTCCGGTAGGCACCATGCGAGTGGCGTCGAGAAAGCCTGGGATGGTGCTGCGGAGCCAGGTGCCGTCCAGTACCGCCAGCCGGTCGCCCAGTGCGACCACGGTGACGCCGCCCACCGTGGTCGCGCCGCGGGCCGAGCCACCGAGATCCGTGCGCTCCGGCGCACCACCATCGAGCGGGACCCGGATCAGGGATCCCGGCGCGGTCACCGGCACCAGCAGCGGACCGCCCTCGGCAGCCAGTACGAGATCCGCGGCCGGGCCGGGCAAGGGCACCTGCCGTGGCGCCGTGGCGCCGTCCAGCGTCCTCAACAGCAGCCGCGGCGGGTCAACCAGCGCCACGGCCAGCGTCCTGGTGCGGGGATCGACCACCACTCCGGTAGCCGCAACGCCCAGCGGATCGACGGTTCCTACCGGGGCCGGCCCACCCAACGGGGCCGACGCCGGCGTGGCAGGGACGACCCCCTGCCGTGCGCTTCCCGTGGTGGCGCATGCTGTGAGCAGCCCGGCGACGAGCAACGCAGCAGGTAGTGCCGCGCGCACAGCACCGAGCACACCGATCTCCTTGCCGGTAAGGGGCGAGGTGGGGTCAAGCATTCCCGACCGGACACCTCCGCGTCATCCCCAGGAAGCCGATTGTTCGCGTGAATACGCTCGATGGACCCGTGGCCCTGTGGTTTGCTGATCCTTTGCGGCGCTCTGTCATCAACCTGTCATCAGTCTGGTCCGCGTGTCATCCTCTTCAGGGATTCTTCAGCGATACTGTCATGAACTGTGACTCCCACAGTCGACATTGTGCTGCCCTGCCTCAACGAAGCTGAGGCGCTGCCGGGTGTGCTGGCCGCGATCCCTGCAGGCTACCGCGTCCTCGTCGTTGACAACGGCAGCACCGATGACACCGTCGCGGTCGCGGTCGCCTGCGGGATCACCGTGGTGTCCGAGCTGCGGCGCGGTTACGGTGCCGCGGTGCACGCCGGGTTGCTTGCCGCGACCGCCGATCTGGTCGGCGTGCTGGACGCCGACGGATCGCTGCCACCACAGGCACTGCCCCAGTTGGTCTCGGAGGTCGCCGGCCTGCGGCGGCCGGGGACCGACCTCGCCGTCGGCCGCCGGATACCGCAGGCTGGTGCGTGGCCGTGGCACGCCCGGGCCGGCAATGCAGTACTGGCGGCGCTGCTGCGATCCAAAGGGTTACCCGTGCACGACATCGCACCGATCCGGGTCGGGCGCCGGCAGGCGCTGCTCGACCTGGGCGTCACCGACCGCGGCTTCGGCTACCCGTTCGAGCTGCTGTTACGGGCCCGCGCCGCCGGCTGGCAGGTGCGCGAGTTCGACGTCGAGTACCGGCCGCGGACCGGTGGGCAGTCCAAGGTGTCCGGATCGCTGCGGGGCACGATGCGCGCCGCCAGGGACATCACCGCCGCGATGCGGCGGGTCAGCCTATCGGGCGTTCCGGATAGCCCAGCGCGATCTCACTGACGTCATCCAGCGCGGCCCGGATCGCAGGGGCCAGTTCCACCTCCTCGGCGGCAAGTGAGCCGGCCAGCTGGGTGGCATCCCGGGCGCCAACGACCGGGGCGACCACTCCCGGCCGGTCCCGGACCCAGGCCAGGGCCACTTCCAGCGGGGAAGCGCCCAGCCCGTCGGCGGCGGTGACCACGGCCTGCACGATCCGGTTCGCTCGGTTGGTGCGATGGTGCTCGACATAGCGCGCGTAATGCGGCGACGCCGCCCTGGAGCCGGCAGGTGTGCTGTTGCGGTACTTGCCGGTGAGCACCCCGCGGGCCAGTGGCGCCCAGGGCAGCAGGCCCACCTCGTGGTACGCCGCCGCTGGTGCCAGCTCACGTTCGACGCCCCGCTCCAGCAGCGAGTACTCCACCTGGGTGGACACCAGCGGCACCTCCGAGATGGCCTTCGCGGTGGCCAACTGCCAGCCGGTGTAGTTGGACACCCCGACGTAGCGGACCTTGCCAGAGCGCACCGCATCGGTCACCGCGGACAGGGTCTCCTCCAGTGGCACCGTGGGATCCCAGGCGTGCAGCTGCCACAGGTCGATGTGATCGGTGCGAAGCCTGCGCAACGATCCCTCCAACGCGGACAACAGCGCAGCTCGGGACGCGCCGCCGCCGAAGGGACCGTCGTCACGGCGCGCGACCGCTTTGGTGGCGAGCACCACCTCGTCCCGGGGGATGACGTCGGCCAGCAGCCCACCAAGGATCCGCTCAGATTCGCCCTCGTTGTACACATCCGCGGTGTCCACCAGTGTTCCGCCGGCGTCGACGAAGGCGACCAGTTGCGTGGCGGCCTGCTCGGTGTCGGTGTCCTGACCCCAGGTCATGGTGCCCAGTGCCAGCCGCGATACCCGCAGCCCGCTGCGGCCGACGTAACGCTGTTGCACGGGGGTGCACGCTATCGGTTGCGTAGGGTGGCGGGGTGGGCACCGTGATCCTGCTACGACATGGCCGGTCCACGGCGAACACCGCGGGGGTATTGGCCGGGCGCACCCCAGGGGTGGGGCTGGATGAACACGGCCGGGCTCAGGCTGAGGGGCTGGTGGAGCGCCTGGCGCAGCTACCGCTGGCGGTGGTGGTGAGCTCCCCGCTGCAGCGCTGTCTGGACACGCTGGCCCCGCTGGCGCTGTCGCGCCAGCTCGAGGTGACCGTCGATGACCGGTTCGTCGAGGTGGACTATGGCGAGTGGGCCGGGCGGGAACTGCACACGTTGGCCAAGGAACCGCTGTGGAAGGTGGTGCAGGCCCACCCTTCGGCGGCGGTGTTCCCCGGCGGCGAAGGCTTGGCCGCGCTGCAGGCCCGGGCGGTGGCCGCGGTCCGGGAGTGGGACGCCAAGCTCGCCACCGAGCATGGCCCCGACGTGATGTGGCTGGCCTGCACGCACGGCGACGTCATCAAGGCGGTGCTCGCCGATGCGTTAGGCGTGCACCTGGATGGTTTCCAGCGCATCGTGGCCAATCCGTGCTCGGTTAGCGCCGTCAGCTACACCGAGACCCGACCGTTCGTGCAGCGGGTGAACGACTGCTGTGACGACCTGCGGTCGCTGGTCCCGCCCAAGCGCCGGCGCCGGCGGCGACCCTCGTCGGATGCCACGCCCGGTGGGTCGACCGGCACTGGTTGAGCCGTGGGGAGGGCCGATGCCGGACAGCGCAGCGTGCTCTAGTGTCAACAGCGTCATGTCTCGTGTCATTCACGTCTTCCGCACGCCCGACCGGTTCGTCGTGGGCACGGTCGGTGAGCCCGGCGACCGCACTTTCTATCTGCAGGCCGTTGACCCGGTCAAGGTGGTCAGCGTGCAGCTGGAGAAGGAACAAGTTGTGGTCCTCGCAGAACGCCTGTCTGTCTTGCTCGAGGAGATCATCCGGCGATTGGGCGCTGATGTTCCTGAGGAGTCCTCCGGTGAGCTCGCGGTGGACACCGAGCCGTTGCGCTCACCCGTCGAGCAGGAGTTCCGGGTGGGCACCATGGGGCTGGGCTGGGACGTCGAGTCTCGGGCCATTGTTGTTGAGCTGCTTGCGGTGAGCGAGCACGAGGTGGACGAGTCGATTGTGCTCGACGACACCGAGGACGGCCCCGACGCAGTGCGGGTGTTCCTCTCGATCGAGCAAGCACGGGCGTTCACCGTGCGCGCCGAGCGGGTGCTCTCCGCGGGACGCAAACCGTGCCCGCTGTGCACGGAGCCGTTGGAGCCCAAGGGGCACATCTGCCCGCGGCAGAATGGCTACCGTCGCCAGGTCGAGGCCTGAGCGAGCCCGCGGTGCTGCCCACTGATCCGGCGGCATTGCCGTTACTGGAATACGGTCGCATCGAGGTGACCGGTCGGATCGTGGACGCGTCCAATGCGACCCTGCTGTGCACCGTGCACAGCGACGGGGTCCACGCCGACTGCGTCTACAAACCGATCCGCGGGGAACGTCCGCTGTGGGATTTTCCCGACGGCACCCTGGCCGGCCGCGAGGTGGCCAGCTGGGTGCTCTCCGAGGCCACTGGCTGGTCGCTGGTGCCGCCCACGGTCCTGCGGTCGGGACCGCTGGGGCCCGGCATGGTGCAGCTCTGGATCGACACCGAGGATGAGCGCGCTCTGGTGGACGTGGTGCCGGTCAACGCGGTGCCCCGCGGCTGGCACACGGTGCTGCGGGCGCACGACCGCTATGGCGACCCGGCGCTGCTGGTGCACGCCGACACCGACGGAATGCGCCGGCTGGCTGTGCTCGACGTGCTGCTCAACAACGCCGACCGGAAGGGCGGGCACGTCCTCGCTGGGTTCGACGGCACCGTGTACGGCGTAGATCACGGGATCTGCCTGCACTGCGAGGACAAGCTGCGCACCGTGCTGTGGGGCTTCCTCGGTGAGCCGGTGCCGGCCGCGGCGCTGGACGTGCTGCGCCGGGTGCGATCCGAGCTGGACGGCGCGTTGGGCGTGGCACTCACCGAGCACATCACTCCAGCGGAGGTGCAGGCCGTGCGGGAACGGACCGACCGGCTGCTGGCCACTGAGACGTTCCCGGCCCCCAACGGGAACTGGCCGGCGATCCCGTGGCCAGCCTTCTGAGCAGTCCGGAATCGGACTATGCACCTGAAAGGGGGGAGGGGCAACCACACTGATTCCCCCTCCTCCCTTCAGTGACACCGCACGGCTCAGCTGATCAGGCTCAACTCAGAACTTGAAGTTGAAGCCGCCCTTGCCACCGTTGGCGTGGCCGCCGGCGCCACCAGCGCCACCAGCGCCACCGTTGGCGTTGCCACCGTCACCGCCGTAGCCGTGGCCGGCGCCGTTGTACTGGGTGCCAGAGCCCGAGTTGACGGGGGCCAGAATAATGCCGAGCCCACCGTTGCCGGTGCCGCCCGGGCCGCCGGTGCCGCCTGCGCCACCAGGGCCACCAGCGGCGCCGTTGCCGCCGGTGCCGCCTGCGCCGCCGTCACCGACCATGAGCACCGTCATGACGGTCCGGGCCGGCAGCAGCTCCACGCGCTGGTCGTTGAGCTCGGCAAAGCTCAGTGCATCAGACATCAATTCCTCCTAGTAATATTTCCCGCTGATTCGGGAACGGAATTTCCGTGGTCGTGAACTGGTCCGCCCTGGTGGATCAGGCCACAGGTCCGGGATCCATACCGATCACGAACACCGCTCGGCAGGCGCACTCATCAGAACTTGCTTCGATGGTCTGAGCCTGTCACAGGGTTCATCGTGGCCGATCTCCAGGCGTAACCTGAACTTGGTCGAACCACTCGAACAGTCTAGCATTTTTCTCATTGCGTGATGACCCACTCACTTCTCGTTTCGATAACTACCTGCACGAACTAGCCAATTTTATGAATGCGGCCGTCCTGTTTGGTAAACGACGGATAAATAGGCCGTCCGGACCCGATGTAGTACTGAAAAATGCCCCTGCCGGTCGAATCTTGGACCGGCAGGGGCATCTCTTGGCACTGACTTATGGCGACACTGCCACGATCGACGAGGTCCCCGAGATCTGCTGGCGGGTGATCGTCGGATTGCCACGGTAGCGTAACACCGATGCGCCGGCTGCCGTCACGGCGAGAGTGCCACTGACCACCACGTTGGCCTGGCTCGCTCCTGACAGCACAACGTCCAGGTCGGCAATGGTTAAGCCGGCGCCGAACAGCTGGCTGTCGCCCGCCGTGCTGAGACGCAGTACACCGACTTGCCCCGATAACGTCAGGATGCTGGCTCCTGACGCCGCTGCGTCGAGGCGGTCGACCCGGACCGGGCCGATGATCTGGCTGGCACCGCTGGTGGTCAGCTGCAGGGCCGGACCCGTGGGTGCGGAGACCAGGGTGACGTGGCTGGCACCATTGGTGATCAGCTGGTCGAGGTGGCGCACGGTGACCTCGGCGGACAGGGTGGCGTTGTGAACGTTGCTGCCGGGCTTGAGGCCCAACCGTAGCGTTCCCTCCCGCACGGTGGCGTCGACCAGACCAGTGAGGTTGTCATCCAAGCGGATCGTTGCCTGCTCGGTGTCACCCACCGTCAGATGGACGACGAAACTGGCCCCGGCGATCACCGAGGTGACACCGGGTAGGGCGATGGTCTGGTTCACCAGGTGCCCGGAGCCGGTTACCCCGTTGCTGTCAGCGCTCCCGGACGCACCAGGAGTACCGGAAATACCATCGGCACCGGGTGTGCCAGCACCTCCGGCGCCACCGTCCGCGCTGCCGCCGTTACCGCCAACACCGTTGCCGCCGGTGCCGTTCCCCCCAGCGCCGCCGGTGCCGCCGTTCCCTCCAGCACCGCCGGCGCCGTTACTCCCGTTAGTCCCATTAGCCCCGGTGCCATCGGCGCCAACGCCGTTGCCCACAGCCTGACCGTTGGTGTCGGAGGTAAGCGTGGCAGGGCTGGGATCGCCGGTCCACAAGAAGCCGGCTAACAACCCTATTGCGGCCACGCTCGCCACTACCCGCACGACCGTTATGGTCAACCGCGGTACACCGCGTCTCGGGGTGGTCAGCATGACGACACCCCCGCCCGCGCCCGCGCCGGACCCCAGCGCACCAGCGCCCAATGGAGCGGTTCTCGCACCAGCATGCCCAGCAGCAGCACTGAACCCGCCCAGGGCAGCAGCAGTAAAAGAATCACGACCGCTCCCAGGCCCACCTCCACGACGTTTCCGGCCGCCGCTGCCGTACCCACCGCATGGAGTAGCTCGAGCAGCCTGGCCCACACCGCCGGCAGCACCTGTGGCATCACGAGGAGGAACCCGATCACCCAGTACAGCAGGTAAGGCACCACGATGACGACCCAGAGGGTGATCGTCCGACGGACCCAGGGTTTGAGTTCCTGCACGCGGGGATGGCTGGGCCGCCAGGGGAGCATGCTCACCAGCACCGGTCCCATCCAGCTGAACAGGTCCGGCACCCCGACCAGGTCACTGAGGATGAAGTAGCCATCCATACGGATCATGGGCAGGAATTGCATTGCGGTCTCGATGTGCAGCACGACGATCGTCACCAGCAACCATGGCGACCCGGTGTTGAGGTACGTGAGGTCCAGCGCGGCGATGAAGATTGCGTTGAAGTACACCCCGCCCAGGTCGGTGCGCAGCCTCCCGATCCGGTCCAGCCGATAGGAGTCCGTGACGGTGCTGTAGAGTGCCGGCCAGAGCAGGTAGAGACCGAAACCCATCACCCCAGGCCGGGCACCGCCGTACCGGCATGCGCTGACATGCCCACACTCGTGAAACACCCCCGAGGCCAGGATCATCCCGAGCGCGAGCAGCGTCAACCCTGGCTGGGACACCAACCCCAGGGTGCTGGGCACGATCTGCCCCAGGCCACCCTGGGCGATGATTAGCACTTCCAGCCCGACGAACCCGGCCAACGTGGCCAGGATCACCGGTGGCCAAAACAGTGGCCGGAAGACTCCGGCGATGCGCCACGCGACCCGCTCCGGCACCACTCCCACCCGGAATCTCAACGCCAGTAGCGGATCCGGCATCAGTGTTGTCCGTACTGGCCGGTCGGTGTTGGCCACCTGCTGATCGGCTGCCGCGATCCCCGCCGGCTGCAGCTTGTTGTCGATCAGGAATGCGACCTGATCGGCGTGTACACTCCGACCGAAGTCGTTACTGAGTACAGCTGCCACCTGTTCCAGGTCACGCTGACCATCCAGATTAGCCGCCAGCAGATACAGTAGTCGTGGTAGTTGGATGACCTGCCCATCGGCCCGGCTCACAATGTACTTGGGCTCCTGGAAGCCAGATCCCTGATACTCCCCAATCAGCTCTGTGCCCTCAGTCAGCCGTGGCGTTCTCCGTGTAACATTATCGACAATATTTTCAGATACGAGTACGGTGTTGATGACGCCCTCCCGACTTGAGACCCGCGGCATCGGCTGCTACCCGATGTCCAGGATTGGACTACGCAACTGGAAGGGGGAGGAGCGACCGCGCCGTCGCTCCTCCCCCCGCAGTGGCACCGCATGGATCAGACGATCATGCTCAACTCAGAACTTGAAGTTGAAGCCGCCCTTGCCACCGTTGGCATGGCCGCCGGGGCCGCCGGCGCCGCCAGCGCCACCATTGGCGTTGCCACCATTGCCGCCGTAGCCGTTGCCAGCGCTGTTGTGTTGTTCGCCACTACCCGCGTTGATGGGGAACAAGATAATGCCGATCCCACCGTTGCCCGCGCCGCCCGCGCCGCCGGTGCCGCCTGCGCCGCCCGCGCCGCCGGTGCCGCCGGTGCCGCCTGCGCCGCCATCACCGATAGTGGCGAACACTGTCATCACGGTCCGGGCCGGCAGCAGCTCCACGCGCTGGTCGTTGAGCTCGGCGAAGCTCAGTGCATCAGACATTAATTCCTCCTAGTAATTTATTCCACTGGGTCTATCCCACTGGGTCTATCCCACTGGGTCGGAAACGGAATTTCCGTGGTCATGAACTGGTCGGACCTGTCGGGTCAGGCCCCACAGGTCCGGGTTCCATAGCGAGCGTGAACATTGCCTCGGCAGGTCCATCCATCGAAACGTGAACCGATGGTTCGAGCCTGTCATAAAGGTTCATCGTGGCGGACCCCCAGATGTAACCTGAATCCGGTCAAACCACTCGAACAGTCTAGTAAATTTCTCGTCTCGTGATGCACCGTTTACTTTCCGTTCGACGATTTCCTGTTCGAACAAACCTGCGCTTTAAATGATGAGCCTTTGCCCAGTGTTCCGGCAGAATGAACTACGGATGAATTGCGATAAAACGGTCTGAGCCACACCCCGCTGGCCGTGGCGGGTCCCGAGTGGTCACCGTGGGATGCTGGCAGGTCCGTTGTTGCGTAGCGTGGAACGGTGGCCTTCTTCCCGCAGCGTGGATCCCTGGACTCGCCGGCCAACCTGCCGCGCACGGTGGGTACGTTGCGTGCCTGCGGGCACGTGCAGCGTGACGTCAAAGATGAGGTGCGGGCCAACCTGCTGGATGCGTTGCGCAGCGGCCGTGATCCGTGGCCGGGCATCGTCGGGTTCGCCGACACCGTGCTCCCGCAGCTGGAACGGGCGCTGCTGGCCGGGCACGATGTGGTGCTGCTGGGGGAGCGTGGTCAGGGCAAGACCCGGTTGCTGCGCACCGTGGTGGGGTTACTCGACGAGTGGACGCCGGTCATCGACGGGACCGAGCTGGCGGAGCATCCCTACCAGCCGATCACGCCAGGCTCGATCCGCCGCGCTGCCGAGCTCGGTGACGATTTGCCGGTGGCCTGGCTGCACCGCGCACTGCGCTACACCGAGAAACTTGCTACCCCCGATACCAGCGTGGGTGACCTCATCGGCGACGTCGACCCGGTGAAGGTGGCGCAAGGCCGCAGCTTGGGTGATCCGGAGACGATCCATTTCGGGTTGGTGCCCCGCGCGCATCGCGGGATCGTCGCGATCAACGAGCTGCCCGACCTGGCTGAGCGGATCCAGGTGTCACTGCTCAACGTGATGGAGGAACGGGACATCCAGGTCCGCGGCTACACCCTGCGGTTGCCGCTGGACGTGTTGCTGATGGCCAGCGCTAACCCGGAGGACTACACCAACCGGGGCCGGATCATCACGCCACTCAAGGACCGCTTCGGCGCCGAGATCCGCACCCACTACCCACGGGACATCGCCGCGGAGGTCGCGCTGGTCGCCCAAGAGGCCGACCTGGCCACGATCGGCGCAGAGGTTGGCGAGGCGCTGTTGGAGGTGCTGGCCCGGTTCTCCCGGCACCTTCGCGGCAGCGCGGCGATCGACCAGCGGTCGGGGGTGTCGGCCCGGTTCGCGGTGGCCGGTGCGGAGACGCTCGCTGCCGCCGCACTCCGGCGGGCCGCGTTGACGGGGGAGGAGTACGCGGTGGCCCGACCAGTGGACCTGGAGGCGGTGCCAGCGGTGCTGCGCGGCAAGCTGGAGTTCGAGACCGGCTACGACCAGCCCGCCGAGAACAACGCAGAACGCGACGAGCAGGCCGAGGTGCTGACCCACCTGCTGCGCCGGGCAGTGGCCGACACCGCCCGGGCCCGGCTGCGCGGCCTGAACCTTACCCCGCTGGTCGCAGCGGTCTCCGACGGTCACCGGGTGGCCACAGGCGAGCGGGTACCGGCCGGCGAGGTGCTGGCCGCGCTGCCCGAGCTGCCGGTGCTGCATGAGGTCGCCATTCGGCTGGGTGCTGCCCCCGACGGTCCACCCGGTCCGATCGCCGCCGCCGTCGAGCTCGCGTTGGAGTCGCTGTATCTCGCCCGCAAGCTCGCCAAGGACTCCGAGGACGGCCGCAGCGTGTACGGGTCCACGACATGAACTACCGCTACGGGCCCTGGGACGGCGGCCCGGATCCGCTCGCGGCCCCCGCCGACCTGTCCGCGGCGCTGAACCAGATCGGTCGCGACGTGATGGACGGGGCTTCGCCCCGAACGGCGATCCGGGAACTGCTGCGCCGCGGACTACCCGGCACCCGGGGGATGGACGAGCTGGCCCGCCGGATCTGGCAGCGTCGCGCGCAGATCACCCGCCGTCACCGGCTCGACGGTACCCTCCAACAGGTCCGCGAGCTGTTGGATCACGCCCTCACCGCGGAGCGACGGGCGCTGTTCCCCGACCCCGGCGACGACGCCCGGTTCCGCGAGGTCCGGCTCGACGCACTCTCCCCGGACACCGCCCGCGCGGTCACCGAGCTCGCGGACTACGACTGGCGCTCCACCGAAGCTGCGCAGGCCTACCAGCAGATCCGCGATCTGCTCGGCCAGCAGCTGCTGCAGCAGCGCTTCGACGGGATCAAGCAAGCGCTGCGGTCCACCTCACCCGAGGAGGTGGAGCGGATCCAGCGGATGCTCTCAGATCTCAACGACCTGCTCGCCGCGCACGCTCGTGGGGACCCCGCCATCCCGCAGCGTTTCGAGCAGTTCATGCGCCAGTACGGGGATTTCTTCCCGGAGCACCCGCGTACCGTCGATGAGCTGATCGACGCGCTGGCCGCCCGGGCGGCCGCCGCACAGCGGATGCTCAACTCGATGAGCGCCGAGCAACGCGCGGAGCTGGCCCAGCTCGCGCAGCAGGCCTTCGGTGACCCACGGCTGGCTCAGCAGCTTGCGACGCTGGACGCGGCACTGCAGGCGCTGCGGCCCAGCGAGGACTGGCAGGGCTCCGAGCGGTTCCGTGGTCAGAGCCCGCTGGGCCTGGGCGAGGGCGCGCAGGCGATGGCCGACCTCGCGGAACTGGACGCGCTGGCCGAGCAACTCGCCCAGTCCTACGCGGGGGCCCGCGCTGAGGACGTCGACCTCGACGCGCTGGCCCGGCAACTGGGTGACGAGGCCCGTATCGACGCCCGCCGGTTGGCCGAGCTGGAACACGAACTGGAACGTCATGGTGTGTTCGAACGCGCCCCGGACGGGTCGCTGCGGTTGTCACCCAAGGCGATGCGTCAGCTCGGCTCCCAGGCCCTGGCTGAGGTGGCTGACGCGCTGCGCAGCCGGCGCGGGGAGCGCGAGCTGCGCCGGGCTGGGGCGGCCGGGGAACCCACCGGGGGTACCCGGACCTGGGATTTCGGCGACTCCGAGCCGTGGGACGTTCCCCGCACTGTGCGTAACGCGGTGCTGCGCCGGGCCGCCACGGGCCTTGCGAGCCCGCTGCTGACCGTCCAGGACGTCGAGGTGACCGACACCGAGCAGCGCGCGCGGGCCGCCGTGGCGTTGTGCGTGGACACTTCGTGGTCCATGGTGCAGGACGGGCACTGGGTGCCGATGAAGCGCACCGTGCTGGCGCTGCACCACCTGGTCCGGACCCGGTTCCGCTCCGACGCGTTGGAGTTGATTACCTTCGGTCGCCACGCCCAACGGGTCGATATCGCGCAGCTCACCGGGCTGGCCGGAGTGTGGGAGCAGGGCACGAACTTGCACCATGCGCTGCTGCTGGCCGGGCGGCATCTGCGCCGCCATCCCGATGCCGCGCAGGTTTTGCTGGTGGTCACCGACGGGGAGCCCACCGCGCACCTGGAACCCAGCGGGGAGGCGGTGTTCAGCTACCCGCCACAACCCCAGACGCTTGCTTTGACCGTGCGTGAGATGGACGGGCTGGCCCGCAACGGCACGGCGGTGAGCATCGTAATGCTGGGCCACGATCCCCGGCTCGCGGGATTCGTGCACGCACTCGCCCGGCGCTGCGGCGGCCGGGTGCTCACCCCGGGAGCGGACGGCCTGGGTGCCGCGGTGGTGGGCGACTACCTCCGGCACCGCCAACGCCCCGGGTAACCCACGATCGGACCATCATGCCCAGCAGGAGCAGCGACCCCACCCAGGGCAGCAGCAACAACACAATCTCGATCACACCCCAGGTGACCTGCGCCACGCTCCCGACCGCCGCCGCCGTGCCCACCGCTTGGCTCAGTTCCACCAGCCTGGTCCACACGATCGGCATCACCCGAGGTACCACGATCACGAACCCGACTACCCAGTACAGCAGGCAGGGCACCACGATCACCACCCACAGGGTGATCGTCCGACGGACCCAGGGCTTGAGTTCCAGCACCCGGGGATGGGTGGCCTGGCCGGGAATCATGCTCCTCAGCACCGGTCCCATCCGGCTGAACAAATCAGGTACCCCGATCAAATCACTGAGGATGTAGTAACCGTCCAGGCGGATCATCGGCAGGAACTGGGTGACGGTCTCGATGTGCAGCACCACGATGGCCACCAGCAGCCACGGCGCCCCGGTGGCCAGGTAGGCCAGGCTCATCCCGGCGAGGAACACCGCGTTGAAGTACACCCCACCCAGATCAGTGCGCAGCCGCCCGGCCCGGGACAGCCGGTAGGAGTCGGTCACTGTGCTGTACAGCGCCGGCCACACTAGATACAACCCGAAACCCATCACCCCAGGTCTCGCGCCGCCATACCGGCAGGCGCTGACATGCCCGCACTCGTGAAACGCCGCCGACGTCAGAATCATCGCCAGCACCAGCAGCGTCAGCACTGGCTGAGTCACCAGCGTCACCGCGCTGGGCATGATCTGGGCCACCCCACCTCGGGTGATGATCAGCATATCCGACGTGACGAAGGCGGCTAACGTGGTTAGGATCACCGGTGACAGAAACATCGGCCCGAAGACCCTCGCGATGTGCCACACCGTCCGCTCGGGCACCACCCCCACTCGGAACTTTAACGCCAGCAACGGATCCGACGTCATTGTTATCGTCGGCGCCCCGGCATCGGGATCCGTCGCCACGATCCCGACCGGCCGCAACCGATTCTCAATCAGATACGACACCTGTTCGGCCTGTACTACCCGACCGAGCTCGGCACACAGCAACGCCGCCACCTGACCGAGATCACGCCGACCATCCAGATTGGCCGCCAGTACATACAACAGCCGGGGCAGCTGAATAACCTGCCCATCGGCTCGACGTAGAATGTACCTGGGCTCTTGGAAACCAGATCCTTGATACTCCCCGATCAGCTCGGTTCCCTCGGCCAACCGCGGCACCTCACCCGCAACACTCGCCGACTCCACCGTCGCACGCTCCGTATCGATGACGCTCTCCTCGACTTGACACCGGTAAGCCGGCGAGTGTTGGGGTGTTCCTGCAAGAATTCGCTAGCCGGCGTTGGCGCTGCCGCCTATTCCGCCGGTGGCGGTGCCGCTGGTGGAGTGGAAGCTGAAAATCCCGCTGGTGAAGATGTTGGACACGTTGGGTATGCCGGGGGTGGCGCTGCCGTTGGCACCGGGGGTGCCGGGCGTGCCGGCGCTGAACAGCGACAGGACGGTACGTGCGGGTAGCAGTTCCACCTGCTGCGCTTCGAGTTCGGCAAAGGTCAGCGGGTCAGACATGGATTCCTCCTAGAAACGTCAACCGTTGACGGCGAAACCTTTGCGGCCATAACCTGACTTAACCGTCAAATCGGACCACAGGATCCATCTCGCAACGATCACAAGCAAACTCCGCAAGGCTCACCCTTCAGAACCGTCATTGGGCGGTTTGAGGCTCTCACGTGAAATAATTATGACTGATCGTTAAAATTTGTTAACAACATATCACCTGAATGGAGTATTATATTTTCGATCAGGTGATGAGCTACGTACTTTCTGTTTTGATGGTGACCCTTATCTGTGGTGGTGCCGGTGGCCCCGCGAGCAGGGACGTAGTGTCGACACCATGCAGCCTTGGATGCCGCCGCCGCTGCCGCCGCTACCCGGCCAGGGCTCGCCGCTGCGGCTGCACGACACCGCGACGGGGCGGGTGCGGGTGACGGCGCCCGGGTCCACCGCGCGGATGTACGTCTGCGGGATCACCCCCTATGACGCCACTCACCTCGGGCATGCGGCCACCTACCTAGCTTTCGACCTGGTGAACCGGTACTGGCGCGACTGCGGGCACGATGTCCATTATGTACAGAATGTCACCGACGTTGACGATCCGTTGCTGGAGCGGGCACTGCGTGACCAGGACGATTGGGTCGTGCTCGCGATGCGCGAGACCGCGCTGTTCCGGGAGGATATGGAGGCACTGCGGGCCCTGCCGCCGCGAGACTTTGTCGGTGCTGTCGAGGCGATCGGTGAGATCGTCGAGGTGGTCGGTAAACTACTTTCCGCCGGCGCGGCCTACCGAGTCGACGATTCTGCGCACCCGGACGTCTACTTCAACCACCGAGCTGCCGCGCACTTCGGTTCCGTGTCGGGGTACGACTCCGGCACCATGGCCCGGCTGTTCGCCGAGCGTGGCGGGGACCCGCAGCGGCCCGGTAAGCGCCACCCACTGGACGCCCTGATGTGGCGCACCGCCCGCGAGGGTGAGCCCTCTTGGGACTCCGAGCTGGGCGCTGGCCGCCCCGGTTGGCATGTGGAGTGCTGCGCGATCGGGCTCAACCGGCTGGGCACCGGCTTCGACGTGCAGGGCGGCGGCTCCGACCTGATCTTCCCGCACCATGAGTTCTCCGCTGCCCATGCCGAGGCGCTCACCGGTGAGTACCCGATGGCCCGGCACTACGTGCACACCGGGATGATCGGCCTGGGCGGCGAGAAGATGTCCAAGTCGAAGGGCAACCTAGTGTTCGTCTCGCGGCTGCGTGCCGACCAGGTGGACCCGATGGCGTTGCGGCTGGCGTTGCTGTCCGGGCACTACCGCCGCGACCGGTCCTGGACCACCGGGATGCTCGAAGAGGCGGTGACCCGGCTGGACCGCTGGCGCCACGCCGTCGCGCGGCCCAGCGGAGCACCGGCTCAGGATGCGGTGGGTCGGTTGCGCGCTCGGCTGGCCGACGATCTGGACACTCCGGGTGCCCTTGCCGTGGTCGACACTTGGGCCATTGAGCCGGGCCACGACGTCGAGGCCCCCGTCCTGCTGGGTGCCGCGGTGGATGCGCTGCTGGGTATCGCGCTGTGACGACCGTGCATGATGACGGACGCGGGTCGCTCGCCGACGTGGTGCCCTCGCTGCTGGCCGGTCTGGGGGTTGCCGGGTTCGCGGACCGGTTGGGGCTCACCCCGGCGCGGGGAGTCTGCCTGTTGCTGATCGACGGTCTCGGCTGGCACGCGCTGCGGAAGCACCCCACCGACGCCCCATTTCTCACGTCCTTGACCGAGCGCAGCACGCCGATCACGGCCGGGTTCCCAGCGACGACGGCGGCCAGCGTGGCCTCCCTCGGAACGGGTGTGCCGGCGGGCCAGCACGGAATCGTCGGCTACACCTTTGCCACCCCCGAGGGTGCGCTGATCAACGCGTTGAGTTGGCATACGCACGCCTCCGGCGACCGGGTCGACCTGCGTGAGCGGTTCGTGCCCGAGGACATCCAGCCGCGATCTACGGCGCTGGAACGGGCCACCGCCGCCGGAGTGCGGGTCACCCTGGCGGTTCCCCACGCGCATCGGGACACCGGGCTGAACCGCGCTGCGCTGCGGGGTGCGGAGTTCCAGGGCGTGCACGCGCTGGGGGACCTGGCCGTCCATGCGCTGGCCGGAGTGTCCGGCAGCGAGCGGAGCCTGTGCTACGCCTACCATGGTGACCTGGACCTGCTCGGCCACGTCTACGGCGTCGGCTCGCTGCCCTGGCGGCTGCAACTCGGCCACGTCGACCGGCTGGCCGCCACGATCGCCGAAGAGCTGCCGCCAGGCGTGCAGCTCGTGGTGATCGCCGACCACGGCATGGTGACCGTGCCCGAGGAGGGCCGCCTCGACTTCGACACCGAGCCGGCCCTGCAGGCCGGGGTACGCATGCTGGGCGGGGACCCGCGCGCCCGGTACCTCTACACCGAGCCGGGCGCCACCGACGATGTGCTCGCGGCCTGGCGTGCGCACATCGGGGATCGGGCGTGGATCCGCACCCGCGACGAGGCCATCGCCGCCGGATGGTTCGGCCCCGTCGTGGAGGACCGCATCCGTGACCGCATCGGTGACGTCATCGTCGCCGCTCGCACCGACATCGCCATCGTCCGGTCCCGGGTCACGCCCAAACAAAGCCGCCTGATCGGCCACCACGGCTCGCTCACCACCGCCGAGCAGCTGGTGCCCCTGCTGGTGTACAACGGGGCCGACCGAGGATACGGTCGAAACGTCTAATGGTCGGTGTTGACCAGGGCCAGGTTTCCTGCTTGGTTTTCCGGACGGTGTATCCGCAGGTGGCTGCCTCCGTTGAGGATCTTCCGGGTAACACTCGTTAGCCAGCAACACCATCCGCGGAGATCGTCGTCAACCAGCACCGGCATCCGCTCCGGAATCAGCGGCCGACGCTCGATATCTCAGAACTCCCAGCCCTGGGACGAGAAGAAGTTCAAGATCATGGTCGGAGATCATAGAAACACCACACGGCCAGTGGCAAAGCGCAAACACCCTGCTATCCAGTCCCCCGACCGCTAATCGCCACACGACAACTAAGCAGGGACAATGTGCCGCAGCATGTGCGGCCGAGCGGTGAATCCCGCGGCGTTGGCCAGCCGGTCGAACATGTCCTTGGCGTTGTCATAGCCCATCGGCCGGCCCAACGGCGACCGGAAAAGGTTGACGAACACCATGTCGCAGTCGGTGGCCTGCTCGACCAGGTCCCGCTCGTAGCGGTAGTCGCCGTAGAGACTCACGAGGTCCTCGGTGACCGGAATGGTGCGCGGACGCCGCGCCTTGGCCAAAGCGCCGTTGGCCTTGTCCCTACGCCGCCGAACGTGCACATGAGCCCCTTCGGCCTCACAGCCCAAGCCACGGGAGTTCGGCAGCAGATGCATGTCCTCACGTCGCAACCCCAGCGCTTCACCGATCCGAACGCCTGTACAGCCCATCAAAGCGAAGAAGCGATCACGAGCGTTGCGCGCCAGCGCGATCATGCGACCCACCTGCTCGGCAGCCAGCGTTTCGTAGCCAGGCTCGGCGACCCTGAACCGGAAGGCCGAGGCGGAGACCGTACGGAACTGGTCCCGCTCTCCAGGGTCATAGCCGGGCGGCAGGTGCTTGAGATACTTCGGCGACGCCAGCATGACCACTGTGCGCTGCGGAACCCACCCGTGCGCGGCCCCGAACCGCAGGAACTCGCACACCGCCGTGATCACCACGTTCGCGGTGCCCTCCGACCGATACCGGGGCTCGACCGGCTTCCTCTGTCCTTGATGCGGTAGCGGTTCACGCACCAGCCAGTCCTTGAACCGCTTCATCGGCAGGAAGCCCGGCTCCCGCCAGTCCAGGCCGTTGCCCGCGCAGTAGGTCAGGAACAGCGCCACCCGGCCCGAGTACGCGCGCATTGTGTTGGGGGAACAATCCCGCGCCCGCAACCCGAGCAGGAACTCCGTCGACTCCACGTGCAGGTCGTAGCTGTCGGCGTCCACCACAACCCAGTCCACCGAGCCGTCCGCCGCGACCGCCCGCTCCGCCCGAAAGATCACCGGTAAGGAACTACCGGATCACCACCGCCCACTACTGCCTCACACACCCCAGATACCCATCAGCCACACGAACGAGACCCCAAGATCCCTCATGTGGCTGACGTCCTCCGGCACCTCCAGATAACGATCGACGCCACCACACACCCCGATCCACCATCCGCGCCAACACGACGGCGCGAACGCTACCCACACCCCCAACCAGCACGACCAGCGTTAGACGTTTCAGCCGTATCTCGGTCGGCCCCGTACTACCTGATGATCTCCCTGTACCGCAGCGGGCGGGCGGCCGAGTCGCTGGACGTCTACAAGGTCTTCCGCGAGTCGGCCGTTCCCGCAGCGGGTAGCGATCACCGAGTCAGCAGCGGCAGGACGCGGATTCCGGTCAGGTGCGGCAGCTGCAGGAAGATCGGCGGGTTGTCCGAATCGGTCCGCAGCGTCGGGAACCGGTCGAGCATCATGTTCACCGCGATCTGCCCTTCGAGCCGGGCGAGACCGGCGCCGAGGCAGAAGTGGACGCCGCGGCCGAGCCCGAGGTGGGGGTTGGGGTCGCGGGCCGGGTCGAAGACGTGCGGCCGGTCGAATACCCGCTCGTCCCGGTTCCCCGCGCCGAGCCACACCTTCACCAGCTGGTCGGACCCGATCTTGTGGCCGCCCAGTTCCACCTCGGTGGTGGTGGCACGGGCGGTGGCCGCGAACGGCGCGAGGTAGCGCAGCGACTCCTCGATGAGCGTCGGCACCAGCGTGCGGTCCGCGCGCACTGCGGCGTCGTGCTCCGGGAAGGTGTCCAAGCACAGCATGGTGTTGCCCAGCAACATGGTCGTGGTGACGTGGCCCGCGAGCAGCAACAGCAGCGCGAAGTTGACCACCTCGACGTTGGTCAGCTGCTGGCCCTCCACCTCGGCCTCGACCAGCCGGGTCAACAGGTCGTCGCGCGGGTTCTGGCGGCGGTCGGCAGCGTGCGACTGCACGTACTCCAGCATCGGCTGGAGCATCTCCATCGCCGTGTCGTACACCTTCTGCATCCGCGGGCGTTCCTCCTCCCGCAGCGACATCTCGGTGGTGCGCTCCAGCAGCTCACCGGCCCATCTGCGGAACAGCTTGCGGTCGCTCGGCGGCACCCCGAGCAGCTCTGCGACGACGATCACCGGCAGCGGGTAGGCCAGGTCGGTCACCAGCTCCCACGACGAACCGTCGACGGTGTCGAGTAGTTCGGCGGTGATGGCGGCGATGCGGGGTTCGAGGTCGGCTACCATCTTCGGGGTGAACGCCTTGCTGAGCAGCCGCCGCAGTTTGCCGTGCTCCGGCGGGTCCATCCGGACGATCTTGCCCTCTTCGAACTCCGGGTTGTAGTCGATCGGGAACAGTCGGGAGATGTCCGACGAAAACCGGCCGGGGTTGTTGAGCACGCCCACGATCTCCGGGTGCCCGTACACGTCCCAGTGGCCGAGCCGCTCGTCGAACTCGACCAGGTTCTTCGGGGTATGGCCGCGCAACCAGAAGTGATCGGGATTTGTCTGCCAGGGGAACTCGGTGATGGTCACTAGTGCACCCTCCTTGGCGCAGACGTCTGGATGGCGTTTGTGGTAGGAACCAGGCGGAAGCTGGAGTAACGGCCCGTGGTGGTTGCCCTGCGAGGGCTCGCATGACACCGCCGCCCCTGGCTTCCCCGGAGCTGCGCGCCGCCGTGCTGGCCCACGGCGCGGTGCTCACCGCGCTCAACACCGCGATCAAGGACGCCGACCGCGTCATCGTCGAGCGCCTCGACGCCCACCCGGACGGCGAGGTCTTCCGCTCGCTGCCCCGCGCCGGAACCATCAACGCCGCCCAGATCCTGGCCGAGTGGGGTGAGGCCCGTGAGGTGTTTGGCCACCCCGACGCGATCGCCGCGCTGGCCGGTATCAGCCCGGTGACCAAGTCCTCCGGCAGACAACGAGGCGTCGCCTTCCGCTGGGCTTGCAACAAGCGCCTGCGCGTGGCCATCACCACCTTCACCGCCAACAGCCACTTCTCCAGCCCCTGGACTGCCGACATCTACAACCAGGCACGCGCCGCCGCCAAGGACCACCCCCACGCCACCCGCATCCTGGCCAGAGCCTGGGTGCACGTCATCTGGCGCTGCTGGCAAAGCTGGACACCCTACGACCCCGCACTCCACGGCGCAGCCCACCGACTCACTCAACGAGCCTCGGCGGCCTAATCTCCATCTCGAGGTTGACACTGAGGGCGTCACTGCTGCTTCTACCTTCTCGGCGGTTTCGGGATCCGGGCGGCGGGGCAGGTTCGACTTACACGTCGACGACCTCCGCCGTGTCGAGCACCTGGTCGACTAGGAGTGCGTGCCGCAGGGAAGCGGTGGTGTGCGCGACGAGGTCGTCGCCGGAACGCACTACGTCGGTGAAGAGCCGGACGACGTTGGCGAACTGGTGATCGGCCCGCAGGATCCGTTCCTCGAAGTGGTCCTGGCGCTGGATCCAGAGCACCGGCTGATAGGTCTCCGGCGGGGTGAACACCCGGTCGAGCCCCAGCCTGCCGACGCTGCCGGACAGCTCGTAGGACGTGCGGTACGAGTGCTCCATCCCGAACGTCAGGTGCGCGGGCACGCCGTTGCCGTCGCGCAGCAGGATTCCGCCGGAGACAACGACTTCATGGGAGCGGCGCAGCACGGCGCCGACGACGGTGAGGTCCGGTCCCAGGAAGTGCTCCGCTGCCCTGAGCGGATACACGCCGACTTCCAGCAGCATGCCGCCGCCCACGTCGGCCTGGTAGCGCACGTCGCCCGCGGGCTTCGGCGGGATCGTGAACGTGCTGGAGAACGCGCGCAGCTCACCGATCACGCCTTCTGCTAGCACTTCGGCGACGGCGACGTGCTGACTGTGGTGCAGGAACATGAAGTTCTCGAACAGCAGCAGCCCGCGTTCCTCGGCGAGGGAGAACAGCTTGGCCGAGGTGGCGTGATCGGTGCACAGCGGTTTCTCGGCCAGCACGTGCTTTCCCGCGAGCAGGGCGCGTTCGATCCACTCGGCGTGCAGCATCGCGGGCAGCGGGATGTAGACCGCGTCGATGTCTTCGCGCGCAAGGAGGTTCTCGTACCCGGTCACCGCTTCACAACCGAAGCGACCGGCGAACTGCCCGGCCTTCGCGCCGTCTCGGCTTGCCACCGCGACCAGCCGAGCGCCGTCCGAGGCCAGCAGCGCCGGGATCATCTTCCTGGCCGCAATGTCGGCGCAGCCGAGTACTCCGAACGCCACCGGCGTCATGCCAGGCCCCCGCCCCCCAACGTCTGCAGGCACGCAACGCAGCTGCGCAGCTCGACGTCGAGATAATTGCTGTGCTGCAACAGATTGCCGAGCTGGTTCACGGTGAGCCAGCGGTACTCGTCGGACACGTCGAGCGGAAAGTCCTCCTCGACCTCGACGATCATGTACCGGTTCTGCGCGTGGTAGAACCGGCCGCCCTCCTCGGACTGCAGCACGTCGAACCGGATCTGCGACGGCGGCGCCGACAACACGTAGTCCAGGAACCGAGGGCGGTGTTCCGGCGGCACGTCGCGGTAGTTCGCGGGCTGGCACTGCACGGTGGGCGCGAGCTCGGCGACGTTGAGCATCCCGGCGTCGGTGCGCGCCTCGACCAGCGCGTGCAGCACGCCGTCGATCTGCTTGACCAGCAACGCCAGCAGTCCCGGCCCCAACGGCGCCAGCAGCGGCTGGGTCCACGACCGCACCTCGCGGCTGGTCGCTTGCACGTCGACGGCGATGACGTTGAAGTACTTGCCGTCGCGGTGGGTGATCCGGTCGGCCTCGCGCACCCAGCCGCCTTCCGCGACCTGGTCGAGCGGAACCCGTTGGTGGACCAGTTCCCGCTGGGCGCGCACCTCAGTGAGCCAGCTGAGGATGTCGCCTTCGCCGTGCACTCCCGGCGCGCCCTTGGCCGTTGATTCGTACAGCGAGCTGGCGAACGGCGATCGCGGCGGACGGCCCGCGCGGTCCAGGTGCGGCGGGATGCACGACAGGACCGTGCGCGCGTCCATGTTCACCAGGTTCGGGATCCGCAGCAGCTGCCGGATCTGCGCCAGCGTGAGCCAGCAGAAGTCGTCGTCGAGCGGCACATTCTCGTCCGTCTCGACGATCATGTTGCGGTTGCGCTTGTGCAGGAACCACGCGCCCTGCTCGGACTGCAGCACGTCGGCGAGGACGCGGCCGCGTCGGGACTGCTGGAAGTACTGCAGGTACTTGATGGCTTCGCCGCCGTGCACGCCAGTGTAGTTGCTGCGAGTGGCCTGCACGGTAGGGGAGAGCTGCAGCCCGTTGATGTTGCCGGGCTCCATCTTCGCCTGCATCAGGAAGTGGTAGATGCCGTCGAACTCCTTGACCAGGATGCCGAGCAACCCGATCTCCGGCTGCACGATGATCGGCTGGATCCAGCTGGTGATCCAGGTCCGGTCGGTGCGCACGCGCAGGCCTTCGACGGTGAAGAACCGGCCGCTGTCGTGCACGAGGTTGCCGGTGTCCGGCGCGAACGACCAGCCGTTCAAAGCGTCGAACGGGACGCGGCTGACGTTGAACTGGTATGCTGCGGCGCGTTCAGCGAACCACTCGTGGAACCGGCTCAGCGGCATCAGCTCGCTGTCGAGCGCCAGCGCGGAACCGGCGAGCAGCTGGTGGCTTCCTGTCCCGGTCACCGCTCACCGCCCACGGCGAGGTCCTCGTAGATCTTCAGGCACTGCTCGTAGGTCGGCAGGAGACCGGCCGCGGCAGCTTCGGCCAGTATCGGTGCCGCGCGGTCCTTGTCCGACATGATCGGCTCACCGGTCAGGTCCCACGGAATGCCGATCACAGGATCGAACGCCTGGATGTCGACCATGGTGCCGTGGACGTACTCGGTGGAGCAGATGTAGTTGATGCAGGTGTCGTCGGTCAGCGCCAGGAACGCGTGGCCCAGTCCGTCGGCGAAGTACACCGACACGCCGGATTCGGCTTCCTGCAGGGTGATCTCGTACTTGCCGAAGGTCGGTGATCCGACGCGCAGGTCGACGCACACATCGAGTGCGGCACCGCGCACGCAGGTGACGAGCTTGGCCTGACCCGGTGGCGTGATCGTGCCGTGGATGCCCCGGATCGTGTTCTTCTGGGAGACGGAGTAGTTGACCTGGCCGACGGTGAGCGGGTAGCCGGTCGCCTCCGTGAACGCGCTCTGCCGCCAGTTCTCGTAGAAGACGCCCCGGCGGTCCGGGATCGGCTCCATGGTGATGCGGTAGGCGTTGGGGATGCTCATCTCCGTCATTTGCACGGTGCTCTCAAGTGCGGTCGGCCGGGCTAGTGGTTTCCGGTTCTCACATTGCGGTCATGGACTCGGCGACCTCGACCGGTGAGGGCTGGCGTGCGATTTCCTCGCGGAGTTCGGCGGCCTTGGTGCGGACCGGTCCCGGCTCGAGCAGTTCGGCGACACTCGCCCTGACGCTGGCACGGTCGGCCTGCTCGAACGGTAGGAAGACACCGGCGCCCTGACGCGCGAGCTGTGAGCAGTTGGCGCGCTGCTCGGTGAGGATGCCGAGGGTCAGCTGCGACAGTCCGTGGCGGGCGGCGGTGAACAACGTGCCCGCGCCGCCGTGGTGCACGATGGCGTCGCAGGTGGGCAGCAACGCGTCCAGCGGCAGCGGTTCGGCGGCGATCACGTTGCCGGGCATGTCGTTGATCAGCGCTACGTCCGCGGTCCTGGCGGCGACCACGATCTCGGCGTCGAGGTCGCGCAACGCGTCCAGCGCCTTCGGCACGCCAAAGTAGTTGGCAGAGAGCGTGGAAGTCGTTGCAGTGCCCCAAGTCACGCAGACGCGCGGCTTGTCGTGCGGCTCCAGCAGCCTGCGCGGGATCGTTCCGCCGCCGTTGTATGCGGTGTAGCGGATCGGTCTGCGGCGCAGCCCACCGGGGAACTGCATGCTTTCCGGGCACGGGTCGATCGTGTACTCGGCGAGGTCGTCGGCGGCCTTCGCGCCGAACCGTTCGTACAGCGCGGTCAGCCGGTCCGGCCACGGGATGAACTCCCACGGCACGGCGCTGACGTCGTCCGGAGCGCCGAAACCCGAGCCGGGCATGCGGTAGTTGCGCGCGGTGTCCGGGCCCCACAGGTGCCGCACTGAGACGGCGCTGGACACCTCCGCGGCGAGCGGGCCCGCGAAAGCGAGCGGGTCGGAGAGCACCACGTCGGGCCGCCACGTCTCGGCGAGCGCGACGAGATCGTCGGCCATCGCCTCGGCGGCCATCGCGTAGCGGTCCACCGGGCCGCGCATGATCGCTTCGAGCAGACTCACGGTCGGTCCGTCACTCGCGTGTTTCGCCCATTTCGCGCCCTGTTGCTTGAGTTCGGGCGAGTCGAGGAAATCGAAGTCCGGTCCCACTGTGACCGAGGTCATCCCGGATTGCGCGACTGTTGCCGCGAGTTTTGGCGCGGTGGCGACGAGGACCTCGTGCCCGTGCAGCCGAAGCGCCCATGCGAGGCCGACCATCGGCAAATAGTGCGTGGGAAATAAGAATGGCACGAGTAGTACGCGCATGAGTCCTCGTTCATCTTCCGCAGAACAGCTGGCGCCGCGTGAAACGCGGCCACGTCAGCCACCAGACCGCCCTCAACGCGGTGACCCTGCAACCTGAATCGTAACAACAAGAGTCAGGCTCCCGCAACGTGTCCATTCAGGGGTCCTGTTGAGCTGGGTCGTCGCCGGGTGGTTTGATCTTGGTGGGGTGTTCGGTGGGAGAGCGGCACAAAGTGGGGGGAGGCAGACCGCTGGTCGGCACAGCGCGGAGTTGGGGTCAGTGTCGGCGGGCGAGGTCCAGGTTCGTGGTGAATCGGTCATGCACGGTGTCCTTGAGCCGGTGGGCCAGGATAGCGCGATGTCTGACGCTGCTACCTCTTCGAACCCCGCCGTGTATCAGCTGCGTGGTGCTGGCCGGGGTCAGTCCGCTGATCTGGCGGCGCCTGCTAGTGCCCGCCGAGACCACGATCGCCGAGTTGCACGCCGTCCTGCGGGCCGCCTTCGGTTGGGGTGGTGAGCACCTGCACCGGTTCGTGATCCACGGACGGGAGTACGGCATCTCCTCCCTCGGCGGAGCGGGTTTCCGCGACGACGCGCGGGAGATCCGGTTGTCCGGCTTCGGTTTCCGGGTGGGCGAGCGGTTCGCCTATGACTATGACTTCACCGACGGCTGGCGGCACGACCTGCGGGTCGAGCGCATCCTCGCGGCCGAGCGCGGCCGGTCTTCCCGCGCTGTACCGGTGGTCGGCGTGCCGGCCCACCTGAGGATCGCGGCGGACCCGCCACGACCTGCAGGTTCAGGCGATCGAAGCGCCCCGTGTCAGGCGCCGGTATCCGTGGTGCAGTGGCGGGGCGCGCTCCGCGCCCCCTGAAGACTGCGATGGCCCCAGGGCTTTTTTGGCCCTGCGCCAGGAGAACTCGCTGTGGGCCACCACCGTGCGCATGGCCGAGCTCACCACGCTCCTGCTGGACGCGCTGCCCGATAGGCCTCCCCGTAGCTTCCAGCGAAAAACCATCGATTTACGTCGTTTGCGCTGGTCAGAAGGTTCGATCGACATCGTCCAGGTGAGGTGCGCGAAGGTCGACTGCAACGCCATGACCTGCACAAAC
>JBOHFG010000262.1:0-1016 GCA_050699575.1 Pseudonocardiaceae bacterium | reverse complement strand
TGGACACCGACAGTGCGTGGCTGGTCGCGGTCGGCGTCGTCGGGATCATCGAGCACAGCGCGCGGTACTGGCTCACCAGGCGGCACGAGCTGCCCAAGGGGGAGGCGGTCGCGCTGACCGCGGCACTGGCCTGGAAAGGTCTCGCAGGTTTCCCGTTGCAGTGTCCATCCGTGCACGACGCGGAGCATGAGAACACGACGGAAATGTGACGGCCAATCCAAGTAGCGTGGCTGATCTGTTGCTGAGAATTTGCGACGGGGATCCGGCGGCCTGGGATGAAATCTTCCGCCGGCACGGAACGCTCGTGTCCACGACGGTACGGGCGTTCAGGCTGCAAGAGGCCGACGCGCTCGACGCGGTGCAGATGACGTGGTTGCAGTTTGCCGAGAACGCCCATCGGATCCAGTTCCCTGAGCGACTCGGGGGGTGGCTGAGGGCCACCACCCGCCGCGAGTGCCTGCACATTCTGCGGCAGTCCAAGCCCATTCCAAGCCTCGCCGACGTAACACCGGACACGATCCCTGATCCCTCAGTTAATCTTGAACAGCACGCCATCGACGCTGACACCGCGCGAACGTTGCGCAAGCTCGTGGCCGAGTTGCCACCTTGTCAGCGAACCCTGGTGCGGATGCTTTTCACGGACCAGCCTCGCTCATACGCCGAGGTCGCCCGGACAGCTGGAATCCCGCCCGGCGTGATCGGGCCCACCCGGTCGCGGGCGTTGCGGCAGCTGCGCGAATCTCTGGTTGCCGATAAGGCGCCACGCCAAACAGGACGGTGAACTGCGGAAACGCGCGCCAACGCCGGATCCTGGTCCACCAGCTGCCCTAGTCTGGACAACTCAGTAGTCTCCAAAACCGACCAGGCCATCCAGGGGTCTAGGACTGGCGAGTTCGCGTACTCAACTGTCGCCTGCTCTTGTGTAATCGCCGGGGGCGTAACGGCTCCAGGTCGGGTAGCGACCAGATACGTGTAATAGCGACATCGCCCGTGGTCAGGGGTGGGAGTGGGTCGCC
>JBOHFG010000261.1:0-1491 GCA_050699575.1 Pseudonocardiaceae bacterium | reverse complement strand
GCCCCGGGTAGCCGCGGGATGCCGGTCAAGATCGCTTCGGACAACGCCGCCCCGCCGTCGTGATCCACGCCCGCACGGGCGCTGGCCCGGGTGCAGGGACGTCACGACGACGCTGTGATCGCCTTCCGCCGCGCCGAGAAGATTCATCCGCACCGCGTGCAGCGCGACCCCTTTGCCCGGGAGGTGCTCGCCGAGCTGCTGGCCCGGTCACCGCGCGGCGCGGTAGGCCGAGAACTGCGCGGGATGGCCTACCCGCGACTCACTCCCCCGCTGAACCTCTCCGCACGTCGGGAGAGGCTCTGGTGAAGCTGCTTTCAGTGGTCGGTTTTCTTCGGGTGCCCAGTTCCGGCGTAGGTGATCCACACGGTGCGGGTCGTTTCCTCGATCAGATATCAGATGCGCCCACCCCCGGTGACCTCAAACTGCCACTGTTCCAGGTCTGCTCCCCGGCGTCTGGCGGTGGAGAGACTGCCGCGGAGTCGATGGTGCCGCTCATGTGAGGTAATCGGCCGTGGAGTAGAGCGGAGGGTGTCGAAGGCGCGTCGAAGATTCGCAGGCGCCGTGCGCCCAAGCTCGTCCCAGCCCTTGGCGCTGTCGGCGTTGTCGAAACGGATGTCGTACTCCTCGCCGACGCGTGGTGGCGCGGCTCGATCGCCACGTTTGGGACTCACCCGCCGCCCCGGGGATCAGGGGGCAGCACCGGGCCGTGGTCCTCTCCCCGGGGTGCCGACAACAGGGCGCACAGCTCGGGGTCGGCATGCACTTCGGCGGTATGGCGCCATTCGGCGAGCAGCTGAGCGATCGGTGACACGTTGCCGACCGATGTGGCGGCCTCGGTGACGTCAATGAACTCCTGGACGAGGATGTGGCGGTCGGCAGTGGGCAGGAACCGTGCCCAAGGCAGAACCTCAGGAAGAAGCGCCCGGAGCAGCGCGTGGCCGTCGGGGTGAAGGGCGAGGGACCTCAAGAGGCGAGCGGTGAGCTCAATGACCTCTCGTTCACGTTCCGCCCTGGCCGCTGACATGACGACGAGATCGTCAGCGTCGCGCCGCCGCAGCCGCAGGGCGCGAACCGTGGCGAGCCGCCCGGTGGCGGCTGTGGGATGCTGGATGAACTCAGTGAAGGGAAGATCCTCTGACGCCACGCTCATACCTCAACGGTACCCCAACGGTGTTGGCCTGGTGCTTGCCGCCACACGGCGTAGCTATGGATGACCTGGCTGCTGGCCGCAGACGTGACCCAGGCTGCGCCCTGGTACGAGAACGGCCAGCGGGAACCGGATGCCGAGGCACTTCCCAGCTTCTTCCTGCTGGGGTCACCCATTGAGCGCGGCACGTCTTGGCACCGATATCCGGACCGGCGTTGTAGGTGACAGCGTGGGGTGGAGCGGGCATGCGCGCCTCCTCTCGTGGGTGGTGGCCGGCTGGCCGCCGGGAGCTGACGCGTCGGAGGCCGCGTGCTCAACCGACGGACCAACCGGCGATGGGAGGG
>JBOHFG010000260.1:0-88739 GCA_050699575.1 Pseudonocardiaceae bacterium | reverse complement strand
TTCCGGGCTTCCGACGGGCTGGTCATGGGTTTGCGGTTCGAAACCGATTAGACGTCGTAGTACAGGGCGAACTCGAAGGGATGCGGGCGCAGCCGCAGCGGGTCGATCTCGTTCTCGCGCTTGATCGCGATCCAGGTCTCGATCAGGTCCGGGGTGAACACGTTTCCTTCGAGCAGGTAGTCGTGGTCGGCCTCGAGGCGGTCGATCACCGCACCCAGGCTCGCCGGCACCTGCGCGACGTCCTTGGCCTCCTCGGGGGGCAGCTCGTAGAGATCCTTGTCGATCGGTGCGGCGGGTTCGTAGGCGTTTTTGATCCCGTCCAGCCCCGCCATCATCATCGCGGCGAAGGCGAGGTAGGGGTTGCCCGAGGCGTCCGGGCAGCGGAACTCGATGCGCTTGGCCTTCGGGTTGTTGCCGGTGATCGGGATCCGGATGCAGGCCGACCGGTTGCGCTGCGAGTACACCAGGTTCACCGGTGCTTCGTAGCCGGGCACCAGGCGGTGGTAGGAGTTGACCGTCGGGTTGGTGAACGCCAGCAGCGACGGCGCGTGGTGCAGGAGACCACCGATGTAGTGCCGCCCGATGTCGGACAGCCCGGCGTAGCCGGATTCGTCGTGGAACAGCGGCACCCCGTCGGTCCACAGTGACTGGTGGCAGTGCATGCCGGAGCCGTTGTCCCCGAACAGCGGCTTGGGCATGAAGGTCACGGTCTTCCCGGCCGCCCACGCAGTGTTCTTAATGATGTACTTGTAGAGCTGCAGGTCATCGGCCGCGCGGAGCAGAGTGTTGTACTTGTAGTTGATCTCTGCTTGCCCGCCGGTGCCCACTTCGTGGTGCGCCTTCTCCACGGAGAATCCGCACCCGATGAGGTTGGTGACCATCGCGTTGCGGAGGTCGGCGAAGTGGTCGGTCGGCGGCACCGGAAAGTAACCACCCTTGTAATTGACCTTGTAGCCCTTGTTTCCGCCTTCCTCGTCGGTGCCGGTGTTCCACCAGCCGGCCACCGAGTCGATCTCGTGGAAGGCGCTGTTGGGCGTGGTGTCGAAGCGTACCGAATCGAAGCAGTAGAACTCGGCCTCTGGGCCGAAGTAACAGGTGTCGGCGATGCCGGTCGAGGCCAGGAACTCCTCGGCCTTGCGGGCCACGTTGCGCGGGTCGCGGCTGTAGGCCTCCCGGGTGAACGGATCCTGCACGAAGAAGTTGATGTTCAGCGTCTTCTGCACCCGGAACGGGTCGAGGCGCGCCGTCTCAGGATCAGGCACCAGCAGCATGTCCGACTCGTGGATCGACTGGAAGCCGCGCACCGAGGAACCGTCGAAGGCCAGGCCTTCCTCAATGATGTCGGCGTCGAAGAAGTCGGCTGGAACGGTGAAATGCTGCATGACACCCGGCAGGTCGCAGAAGCGGACGTCGACGAACTCGACGTCCTCGTCGGTGATGAAGCGCAGGACCTCATCGGAGTTGGAGAACATCGTCGTTCGCTCCTTCGCGCGCTGTGCGGTATGGATCGGAGTAATGGGCCAGTTCACTGCGGCGAACCTAAGCGGGCCGTGTTGCCCAGCCATCACCCGGATGTACGGCCAAGGTTACGAGGCTGGTGGGGGCGGAGGCTAGCCTGTCGGCGGCATACGCTAGCCGAGTGAGCACATGGCCCGGGCAGCGGCTCGGACTGCCCGAGGGAGGCCCGGGTTCCGTTGCTAGCTTCGGCCCCCGCATCCTGGCCATCGTGATCGACTGGCTGCCGTGCTCCGTGGCCGCCCAGCTGCTCACTGCCAACCCGGCGTTCTCGGCGCTGGCGCTCTTCGCGACGATCACTGCGCTGTCGATCGGGGTTGCGGGTCGCACTACCGGGCATGCCGTGGCGGGGTGTCGGGTGGCGTTGCTGGACGGGCGTCGAGCAGGCGTGGGCGCCGCGGTGATCCGCACCGTGCTGGTGTGCCTGCTGATCCCACCCGTGGTGTACAACGCCGACGGTCGTGGTCTGCATGACCGCGCCGCGGGGACCGTTGTGCTGCGGACCCGCTGAACGGGTCAGCGTCGGCGCGTGGCGCGCTGGACGTTGCGCATCTTGGCACCGGGTGGCATCGGGCCCTTGGGCATTCCGGCATTGCGGGTGGCGAGAATGGTGAGCTTGCTCTCCAACCCGTCGATCTGCGCCTTGTTGACGTTGCGCGGCAGTTTGGCCAGATGCCGGGGCAGTTTGGCCAGCGGGACTTGGCCTTCGCCGTTTCCCACCGTGACGTCGTAGATCGGAGTGTCCCCGATCAGCCGGGATACCCGTTTCTTCTCCTGGGCCAGCAGCGGCTTGAGCCGATGCGGGGCCCCCTCGGCGACCAGCACGACTCCGGGCCGCCCGATGACCCGGTGCACGGCGTCCAGTTGCGTGGTGCCTGCCACCGCGGGCGTCACTTTCCACCCGCCACGCAGGTTCTCCAGGGCCCACGCCGCGGCACCGGGCTGGCCCTCGGCCTTGGCGAAGACATTGCGCTGCACCCGCCGCCCGAAGATCAGTACTGCGCCGAGCCCGCCGAGTGTGATGCCCACCGGCAGGGCTACCCACTGCTGGCCGAACAGCAAGCCCACCCCGAAGGCCACCGCGATGACGACTAGCAAGACCCCAATCATCAACGGCAGCAAGGCCTTGTCCTCGCGGCGCTGCATGGTGAAAGCCTCGAGAAGTTGCGCTCGGCGCTGCTTGGACGCGGCGCGGCGCTCCTGCTTGGCAGCCTTCGCCGCCTCTTTATCCTTTGGCTTGGGGGACGGTTTGGCCGGCATGGTTCCTAGGATACGTGCTGATCACCGGATGGCGACCGCCCTGGGGTCAGCGATCGGCGCGATGTGCGACGGCCTGGGCGTAGAGCCGGCCGGCCCGGTAGGACGATCGGACCAGTGGCCCGGCCAGCACCCCGGTG
Organism: Pseudonocardiaceae bacterium; assembly: GCA_050699575.1. Taxonomy (GTDB): domain Bacteria; phylum Actinomycetota; class Actinomycetes; order Mycobacteriales; family Pseudonocardiaceae. Next base: position 85,827 of record JBOHFG010000260.1, on the reverse strand, counting down.
AAACCCATCAGCTCGGCGGCGTGGGCATGGTCGACGAACTCCGCCGGCGGGATCCAGCGCACCACCGGATGGTGCCGCGCCGAGGGCCGGAGGTACTGGGTGAGGGTGAGCAGCTCGCAGCCCGCGGCGTGCAGGTCGGCCATCGCGGCGGTGACTTCGGCGGGTTCCTCGCCCAGACCCAAGATCAGGTTGGACTTGGTGACCAACCCGGCATCGCGGGCCGCCCGCAGCACATCCAGGGACCGCTCGTACCGAAACGCCGGCCGGATCCGCTTGAAGATCCGTGGCACGGTCTCCAGATTGTGCGCCAAGACCTCGGGCGCGGCGGCGAACACCTCGCGCAGCTGCTGGGGATGGGCGGTGAAGTCCGGGATGAGCAGCTCAACCCCGGTGCCGGGGTTGAGTGTGTGGATCTGCCGGACGGTCTCGGCGTAGAGCCAGGCACCGCCGTCGGGCAGGTCGTCGCGAGCCACCCCGGTGACTGTCGAGTAGCGCAGTCCCATCGCCCGCACCGATTCGGCGACCCGCCGTGGCTCGTCGCGGTCCAGCGGGGCGGGGCGCCCGGTGTCGATCTGGCAGAAGTCACAGCGCCGGGTGCACTGGTCGCCGCCGATCAGGAAGGTGGCCTCCCGGTCTTCCCAGCACTCGTAGATATTGGGGCAGCCGGCCGCCTCGCAGACGGTGTGCAGCCCCTCCCGCCGCACCAAGGCTTTGAGCTCGCGAAATGCGGGGCCCATCACGGCCCGGGTTCGGATCCACGGCGGCTTACGCTCGATCGGAGTCCGGCTGTTGCGAACTTCCAGACGCAACAGCTTGCGCCCCCCGCCCTCAGACCCCGCCACGCTCACGAGCGCCACCCTACGCGAGCTCCGCGAGACCCCGACATGGAGACATATCGGGGTTATTCGGCCCGCGAGAGCCCGATATGTCTCCATGTCGGGCCGCGGGGCTTACGTGGTTACTGGGAGGGTGCCGTTTAGGGCGTTTAGCACAGCGTGCTGCACGGCGGGCTGGACTTGGGCTACGGGGACGGGTCGGCCTAGCTCGGCGCTTAGTGATGTCACGCCGGCATCGGTGATGCCGCAGGGCACGATCCGGTCGAACGCGGTGAGGTCTGGCTGGCAGTTCAGCGCGAACCCGTGCATGGTCACGCCACGGCTGATCCGGACCCCGATCGCGGCGATCTTGCGTTCCGGGCGCCCGGTAGCGGGATCAGCCGCCAGCCACACCCCTGATCGTCCCGGGATCCGCCCGGTGTCCAGGCCCAGCCCAGCACATAAGGCGATCAGCGCCTGCTCCAGGCGGCGCACGTAGTCGACGACGTCGACTGGTGCGGCCAGCGCGATCAGCGGGTAGCCGACGAGCTGGCCCGGCCCATGCCAGGTGATCTTCCCGCCACGGTCGACGTCGATCACCGGCGTCCCGTCACTCGGCCGCTCGGCCGGTGTGGTCCGCCGGCCCGCGGTGTACACCGAGGGATGTTCGAGCAACAGCAGCATGTCGGGCTCGGTGCCGTGCGCGCGGGCGGTGGCCAGCTCACGTTGCAGCGCCCAAGCCCGTTCATAGTCGAGGGTGCCGAGGCAGCGGACCTCGATCGGCGCCGTGGTGGCCCGGCACGACTGGGTAGCGACGGTCACAGCTGTGAGATTACGCCGTGGCGTCGGGGATCCACGGCTTACTCCAGCGATGCAGCCAGCGCGGCGGGCAGCGTCGAGTGCTGGAACGGGTAGTGATGTGCACGCAGGACCCCGGGCACCGCGCGCTGCCCGGTCAGCACCATCTCGTCGACCAGCTCTGCACCGCGGACCAGGCGTAGCGCGAAACCGGGCACCACGAGCGGCGTGGGTCGGTGCATCGCCACACCCACTGCCTTGGTGAACTCGGCATTGGTCACCGGGTCCGGACCGCTGAGATTGACCGGGCCGGCCAGCTCGTCGTGTTCCAGCGCGAAGCGGATCGCGCCCACTTCATCGTCCAGCGAGATCCACGGCATGTACTGCTGCCCGCTGCCCAGCCGGCCGCCCAGCCCGACCGCGAACAGGGGTTTGAGCTGGCCCATCAACCCGCCGAACGGGGAGATCACCAGGCCGGTGCGCAGCCGCACCACCCGTGTCCCGGCCTGCTCCGCGGCCGCCGTGGCTACCTCCCAGTCGCGGCAGACCTGCGCGAGAAACCCCGAGCCCACCGGGGCGGTCTCGTCGACCTCGCGGTCCCGGGTGTCGCCGTAGTAGCCCACCCCGGAGGCGCTGAGCAGGATCGGAACCCGATGTTCGGCGACCGCTGCGGCGAGTACTTCGGTGGGTCCGATCCGGCTGTCCCGGATGGCCTGCTTGCGCTCCCCGGACCAGCGCCCGGTGGCCATCGCCGAGCCGCACAGGTTCACCACGGCATCGGTGCCGTCGAGGGTGCCGGCGTCCATGGTCGCCGCCGACGGGTCCCACGCCCGCTCGTCCGGGGCCCGCGGTTGCCGGCGCACCAGCCTGAGCACGTCATGGCCAGCCTGGCGGAGCAGCGAAACCAACGTGGTACCGATGAGACCCGACGACCCCGCGATCGCGACGCGCATAGGGAGATCTTCTCGCGCTCCGCGCCGACTCCGCGACCCCGGGTCAGGTCGGCGTGGTCACACTGCCCGCGGCCGAGTCCGCCGAGCTGCTCGCTGCCATACTGGATGAGTACCGGAGGAAAGGCGGCACTCATGACTGATCTATCCACCGCCGCGTGGCGCATGTCCAGCTTCAGCAACGGCGGCGGCGAGTGTGTCGAGGTCGCCCTGCTGGACGACGGCCGGACCGCGGTGCGCAACAGCAACCACCCCGACGCCGGCGTCGTCCTGTTCACCCGCGCTGAGATGGACGCCTACATCAAGGGCGTCAAGGCCGGCGAGTTCGACGACCTCACCTAACAACAAGAGGTACGCCGTTGTTCGAGCTGAGCGACTTGTTGCTGGCTGCCGGTGCTCGTGTACGGCAACAGGGACCGACGAGCTTCACTCGGGTAGTGATTAGCGGCAAGGGTGCTGAGCGTGGTTCGCTGTTCGTTGCCCTTCGCGGTAAGACGCGGGACGGTCATGATTTTGTTACTGAGGCCGTTCGGAGTGGTGTATCGGGTGTTCTGGTCAGCCGAGAAGTGGACGCTCCTCCTGGTGTTACTGTGGTCGAGGTTCCGGATGTGCTCCGAGTACTCCAAGATCTTGCTATGGTACTACGCCATAAGTACAACCCCAGGATCGTAGCCGTCACGGGAAGTGCGGGAAAAACTACGACCAAGGATATGATCGCGCACATCATGAAATCCCACTATGCAGTCCTCAAGAGTGCGGGAAGCTACAATAACCACCTCGGTGTGCCGATCACGCTTTCGGCCCTGGAGGGCATTCATTCGCACGTTGTCATGGAGATTGGCACGAACAACAAGGGTGAGGTTGATAGCCTTGCACGCCTGGCGACTCCAGACGTGGGTATTATTACAAATGTCGGTTTTGCCCATATTGGTAACTTTGGTAGCCAGGCGGAAATTGCCGCGGAGAAGGTGCGCCTGTTCGCCCATGTGAAGCCGGGGGGAGTGTGCATCTTCAACGGCGACGACAAGCGGCTCAGGACTGTTTCGCAGCATTATCTGGATCAGTGCGGCAAGCGAGGCGTGTCCGTGGGTTTTGATACCAGTAACGATCTTTTTGTCGAGTTGGCCAAGCATGATGAGACGGGGTCCTCGGGTGTGGTCAGATACCGGGGAAATGTCGAAGATTTTTCGATTGGAATTCCTGGCCGCCACTTCGTCTACTTGGCTCTGTTGGCCGTGGCTGCGGGTCTCGAAAACGGCATAGGTGTGCGGAGTAGTGTCGAAGCGCTAAAATCCTTCAGTCCTCCTTCTGGCAGATCTACGCTAACTCGACTGGGGCCGAATCTGGTCGTCATCGACGATAGTTACAACGCGAGTCCGGATGCTGTGCTCGCCGCCTTGAGTCTGTTATCGGAGCTGCCTGGAAAGACAAAGATTGCGGCTCTGGGGGAGATGCGAGAGCTCGGGCAGGCCAGCGAGGAGCTGCATGCCTTAGTTGGCGCGAGAGCGGCTTCGGTGTCGTCCCATGTGGTGACGGTCGGCCGGGATGGTGAGTTGATGTTAAGGGCTGCTCTGCGCAGCGGTTTGGATCCGCTCAATGCGTGGTCTGTTGACTCCGCCCGGGATGCGTTACATCGAATACGGCAGATAGTTTCCGGAACGACGGAGGAGTCGGTCGTTCTGGTGAAGGGTGCTCGACTTACTCATATGGAAAGGGTGGCCCTAGGTCTTTGTGGTGCGCTGGTCGAGTGCGGACTTGGGAGCTGTCAGCTGCGCATCAACTGCTCCGCCTGCCCTCAGTTGGAGGTTCCCTAAAGCCCCAGGTTGCCCTCGAACGCGGCGTCGGTGAGACGTTGTTTGACGGTGCTGAGGAATCGTGCGGCGTCGGCGCCGTCGACCAACCGATGGTCGTAGGACAACGCCAGGTAGATGATTGAGCGAACCGCGATGGTGTCGCCATCCTCGCCGGAGATCACCACTGGTCGCTTGACGACGGCCCCGGTGCCAAGGATTCCGACCTGTGGCTGCAGGATGATCGGGGTGTCGAACAGTGCACCCCGTGAGCCGGTGTTGCTGATCGTAAACGTGCCGCCGCTCATCTCGTCTGGGGTGATCTTGCTCGCCCTGGTCCGCTCGGCGAGGTCAGCAATGCGACGGGCGAGACCGGCGATGTTGAGGTCGCCTGCGTCATGAATCACCGGCACCAACAGGCCGCGGTCGGTGTCTACGGCGATGCCCAGGTGTTCCGCGCCGTGGAAGGTCACCTCACCCTTGTCGGCGTCGATCGAGGCGTTCACCTTTGGGTGTTGCTTGAGCGCCTCGACGGTGGCCTGGGCGAAGAACGGCAGAAACGACAGCTTGACGCCTTGTTTGGCTTCGAAGTCCCGCTTGGCCCGATCGCGCAGCCGCGCGAGACGGGTGATGTCAGCCTCTACCACGGTCGTGAGCTGCGCGGAGATCTGCAGCGACTCGACCATCCGCTGGGCAATGACCCTCCGCATCCGGGACATTTTCTCGGTTCTGTTGCGTAGTTCGGAGGTTGATGCCGGCGGCTCGGCTGAGCGTGTCGTCTCGGCGGACGGCGCGTTGTGTTGCGTAGCAGGCGGTTGTTGCGGCGCTGGCTCGGGTTTAGGGATGGGCGCCGGTTCGGGTGTCCTCTCGGGCGCTGCCTTAGGTGCAGGCTCGGGTTTCGGGATGGGCGCTGGCACGGGTTTCGGCATGGGCGCCGGCTCGGGTTCCGGCATTTCGACGGCGGCGAGCACGTCCTGCTTGCGGATCCGGCCACCGACCCCGGTGCCCTGCACACTTGACAGGTCGATGCCGTGCTCACCCGCGAGCTTGCGCACCAGAGGTGTCACGTAAGGCGCGCCGCCCAGTTCTGCGCCGAACCCGCTGGATGTCGAGCTCTGGTCGGCAGCCGGCTCGGGCGTGGCTGATCGTTCGGGCTGGTCCGGGGCGACTGTGGTCGTCTCTTTGGCGCTGTCACCGACGGTGGCCAAGGTGGCACCGATTGCGGCGGTCTCGTCCTCGGTGATGAGGATCTCCAGCACGGTACCGGCCACTGGGGAGGGAATCTCCGTGTCCACCTTGTCGGTGGACACCTCGACCAGCGGCTCATCCACCTCGACGCGGTCGCCGACCTGCTTGAGCCACCGGGTCACGGTGCCCGTCGTGACGCTTTCCCCCAGCGCAGGCATCGTCACGGGTGTTCCGGAGCCCGCGGCTGACGTCGTTGTGGGCTGCCCAGCAGCATGCTGGGCGTGGTTGTTGCCACTGGTTCCGGTCTGGGTTTGGTCAACCCGGGTCTGCTCGCCGATGTCACCGATCACGGCGATCTCTGCGCCAATCTCGACGGTCTCATCCTCGGACACGACGATCCGCTGCAACACGCCGGCTATGGGCGAGGGGATCTCGGTGTCCACTTTGTCAGTGGACACCTCCACCAGGGGCTCGTCCATTTCGACGGTGTCACCCTCTTGTTTGAGCCAGCGCGTCACCGTTCCCTCAGTGACACTCTCACCGAGCGCAGGCATCGCCACGGAGTACGCCATATCTGTTGCCTCGACTCCTCGTCTTCAGTGCCCTTGCAGAGCGGGATCAGCCGTGGGCGTGCAGCGGTTTGCCGGCCAGGGCAAGATGCGCCTCGCCCAGGGCCTCGTTCTGCGTCGGGTGGGCATGCACCTGCGAAGCGACGTCCTCCGGGTACGCTTCCCAGTTGACGATCAGCTGTGCCTCGCCGATCAGTTCGCCGACCCGATCACCCACCATGTGCACCCCGACCACCGGGCCGTTCTTGGCGCGTATCAGCTTGATTGCGCCCCTGGTCTGCAGGATGACGCTCTTGCCGTTGCCGGCCAGGTCGTAGGTAATCGTCGTGATCTCGCCGTAACGATCCTTAGCTTGCTCCTCGGTGAGCCCGACCGAGGCCACCTGCGGCTCGCAGTAGGTCACCCGCGGGATGCCGTCCTCATTGATCGTGGCTGGGCTGCGCCCAGCGATGTCCTCGGCGAGGAAGATGCCCTGAGCAAACCCACGGTGCGCGAGTTGTAACCCGGGCACGATGTCACCCAGTGCGTAGACCCCGGGAAGATTGGTGCGCAGCCGGTCATCGGTGAGTACGAAGCCGCGTTCCATCTGCACACCGGCTTCGGCGTACCCGGCGTCAGCGGTGTTCGGTCCCCGGCCCACGGCGACCAGTAGCAGATCAGCCTCGTGCTGCTCACCAGATTCCAGGCGCACCGTGACCCCGGCGTCAGACTGGCTCGCCCCGGTGAACCGCACCCCGGTCTTGAAGGTGATGCCGCGCCGGCGGAAAGCTCGCTCCAGCTGTTTGGAGCAGAAATCGTCCTCAGCGGGAACGAGCCGAGGCAGCGCCTCGATGATGATTACCTCAGCGCCGAACGATCGCCACACACTGGCGAACTCGACTCCGATGACGCCACCGCCCAGCACCACCACGCGGTCCGGCAGGTAGTCCAGGTTCAGCGCTTGATCGCTGGTGATGACTCGGCCGCCGATTTCCAGGCCGGGTAGTGACTTGGCGTAGGAACCCGTTGCCAGCACGATGCTGCGCCCGGTATAACGCTGCCCGTCGACGTCGATGGCATTCGGAGCGGCAAATCTTCCGCTGCCCTCGACGTAGCGGATCCCTCGGGAGGACACCAGTCCTTGCAGGCCTTTGAACATCTTGGCGACGATGCCGTCTTTGTACTTGTTGACCCCACCCATGTCGATGCCCTCAAGTGTGGTCTTCACCCCGAACTGCTGGCCGTCGCGCGCGGCGTCAGCAACCTCGGCGGTCTGCAGCAGTGCTTTGGTCGGGATGCAGCCACGGTGCAGGCAGGTGCCGCCCAGCTTGTCCTTCTCCACCAGGATGACCGACAGACCCAGCTGTGCGGCGCGCAGCGCGCAGGCGTAACCCCCGGAGCCGCCACCGAGGATCACCAGGTCGGCGGAGACATCGGTCGCGGTGCCTGTCACAGGGAGACCTGTCACGGAGACGCTCCTCAAGCAGACGTCGGTAACGTGGCACGGCCATCTTGTCACCACGCCCGGGGTGGTGGCGACATGGGCGATTCAGCCGTGTTCGGCGATGTCGGTGAGGACGGCGGCCAGGGTGCGTACCGGTACCCCGGTGCCGCCCTTGCCGGTGTATCCCCACGGCGAGCCGGTGTTGTAGGCCGGTCCGGCGATGTCGAGATGCACCCAGGGGAGGTCATCAGGGACGAACTCGGAGAGAAACACCCCGGCGGCGAGCATGCCGCCCCAGCGGTGACTTGCCACGTTGGCGATGTCAGCGAGTTTGGAGTCCAGATCGGAGCGCAGGTGGTCGGGCAGCGGCATGGCCCACCCGTTCTCCCCGACCTGCTGCGAGATAGCGGTGACCCGGTCGCGAAACTCCGGCGTGCCCATGATCCCTGGTGTGCGGTTGCCCAGCGCGATGACCTGGGCACCGGTCAAGGTCGCGGTGTCGATGAGGTAGTCCGGGGCGTCCTGCGCGGCGCGGACCAGTGCATCGGCGAGGATCAGCCGCCCCTCGGCGTCGGTGTTGAGCACCTCGACGGTGGCCCCGCCGTACATCGTGAGGACATCGCCAGGTCGGTACGCGGTGGCCGAGGGCATGTTCTCAGCCATCGGCACGGTGGCGATCACCTCTATCGGGAGCTCCAGCCGGGCTGCGAGCACGGCGGTGACGACCACCGCGGCCGCGCCCGCCATGTCCATGGTCATCTCTTCCATCTTCGCCGCCGGCTTGATCGAGATCCCGCCGGTGTCGAAGGTGACTCCCTTGCCCACCAGGGCTACTTTCGCTCTCGACGCGGCGGGGGCGTAATGCAACCGGACCAGCCGCGGTAGGCGGGACGAGCCACCACCGACGCCGAGGATGCCGCCGTACCCCTCGCGGAGCAGCGCCTGCTCATCGAGTACCTCGGTGCGCAGCCCGGCTGCCTCTGCCATCGTCACCGCGCGATGAGCGAACGAGGCCGGATAGAGGTCATTGGGTGGGGTGTTCACCAGGTCACGCGCGGCAGTGACCGACTCGGCGATGGCGATGGCTCGGGCCAGATCCTGTCTGGCCCCAGCGTCGCTGGCCGAGGACACCGACAGGTCCATCTCCTTCAGCGGCTCGTTCTCGTTTTGGGTTTGGTAGGCGGTGAACGCATAACTGCCCAGTGCGGTGCCTTCCGCGGCGGCGGCCAGGTCGATCCGGGACAGCGTGGTAACCGCCCGCGTGGTGCCGGACAGTGCCCGGGCTGCGGCCCCGGCGGCTCGGCGCACCTGCTCGGCGGTGGGCCGGCCGTCGACCTTGCCGAGACCGGTGGCAACCAGCAGCGGCGCAGTGATGGTTCCCCGGGTCGGAACCTTGATCACCTCGTCGGCCTTGCCTCGGGCACCCAGCACGGCCAGCAGGTCGGTGAGCGTCCCGTCGAACGCCGCGTCGACGTCCGCACTGCCCGGGAGCAGCCGGGCCCCCCCTTCGCCGGACATGGTCCCCACCACGAGGGCATCGACTGTCGCAGTGGTCACCGAGCCATCGGTGAGGTGCAGTGTCGGGGTGGTCACGGTGATCTCCTCGCAGGTGTGGCCGGATTAACTCGGGTGCGTGGCGGTGACCGCTGCCACTGGAGGTAGCGTTCCACAGCCGTGAGTACCGACCTGCATCGCGGACCCCTGCACGCCTCGCACATCGAGGCCGGTGCCACCCTCGGGGCGTTCGGCGGATGGGAAATGCCGATCAGCTATTCCGGTGGAGGCGTCGTCGCCGAGCACGCCGCTGTGCGCGAGGCGGTGGGTGTGTTCGACGTCACACACCTGGGCAAGGTCCGGATCAGCGGTCCAGGGGCGGCGGAGTTCGTCAACTCCTGCCTCACCGCTGACCTGGCCAAGATCAGTCCGGGGCAGGCCCAATACACGCTGTGCTGCGCCCAGGACGGTGGCGTGGTGGACGATCTGATCGCGTACCTGGTCGGCCCGGACGAGGTGTTCTGCGTGCCGAATGCCGCGAACGCGGCAGAGGTCGGCCGGCGGCTGGCCGCGGCGGCGCCCCGGGCCGTGCGGGTGAGCGACCAGCACGACCAGTACGCCGTGCTCGCCGTGCAAGGGCCCCGCTCGGCTGAGGTGCTTGCCGCTGTGGGACTGCCGACCACCATGCCCTACATGGCCTTCGCCGACGCTCATCGCGATGGCGTATTCGTGCGAGTGGGTCGGACCGGCTACACCGGTGAGCATGGCTACGAGCTGTCGCCACGCTGGGAGCACGCGGCCGCCCTGTGGGAAGCGTTGCTCGCCGCTGCGGGCCCGCTCGGTGGGCGCGCGTGCGGGCTCGGCGCCCGGGATACCCTGCGCACCGAGATGGGCTACCCCCTGCACGGCCAAGACCTGGGTCCGGACATCACCCCGCTGCAAGGTGGTGTCTCCTGGGTGATCGGCTGGGACAAGCCCACCTTCTGGGGGCGTTCGGCACTGCTCGCCGAGCGGGATCGCGGCCCATCCCGGCGGCTACGGGGGCTGCGCGCCACCGCCCGCGGGGTGCCCCGGCCGCACATGACGGTCCGGTCTACGGCGGGCGCGTCGCTGGGGGAGACCACCTCGGGCACCTTCTCCCCGACGTTGCGCACCGGCATCGCGCTGGCGCTGCTCGATCCCGCCGTGCGACCCGGGGACACCGTCGAGGTCGACGTCCGTGGTCGGGCGATGCCCTGCGAGGTCGTCAAACTTCCCTTCGTGCCCTCCCACGTGCGGTGAGACCCTCGGACGTCCTACCATTTCGGCGCACGACACGCTACCGTGCAGGTCATGAGTGCCGCACCGCTGTTCACCCGGCTGCCGCACCCGTCGCCGGTAACGCGGCAACGGCGGGCGGAGATCTTGGCCTCGCCAGGCTTCGGCAGGTACTTCACCGACCATCTGGTAGAGATCAACTGGACCGCCACCCGTGGCTGGCACGACCCGCAGGTTGGCCCCTACCGGCAGCTCGTGATGGACCCGGCCTGCATGGTGCTGCACTATGGCCAGGCGATCTTCGAAGGCCTCAAGGCCTACCGGCAGCCAGACGGCACAGTGTCCTCCTTCCGGCCGCTGGCTAACGCCGCCCGGCTCCGTTCCTCCGCCCGGCGGATGGCGATGCCCGAACTGCCCGACGAGCTGTTCCTCGGCTCGCTGCGTGAGCTGGTGCGCGCCGACCTCGGTTGGGTGCCGGCCGCTGGCGGGGAGGACTCGTTGTACCTGCGGCCGATGCTCTTCGCCACTGAGGTGGGTCTCGGGGTGCGCCCGGCGACGACCTACCAGTACCTGCTCATCGCCTCCCCAGCCGGTCCGTACTTCCGCGGTGGGCTCAAGCCGGTCAGCGTGTGGCTGTGCACCGAGTACGTCCGGGCCGCGCCCGGCGGTACCGGGGCCGCCAAGTTCGCCGGGAACTACGCCGCGTCGTTGCTGGCCCAGCAGCAAGCCGCCGACCGGGGCTGCGACCAGGTCGTGTGGCTGGATGCGGTGGAGCGCCGCTGGGTGGAGGAAATGGGTGGGATGAACCTCTACTTCGTCTTCGGGGAGGGGGCGCAAGCCCGGCTGGTGACCCCGGAGCTCACCGGCGCATTGCTCCCTGGCATCACCCGCGACTCCTTGCTCACCCTGGCCCGAGACCACGGCCTGGGCGTCGAGGAGCGACGGGTCTCCACTGAGGAGTGGGAGAAGGGCGTAGAGTCGGGGGACATCTCGGAAGTCTTTGCTTGCGGCACCGCCGCGGTGATCACCCCGGTCGGGCGGGTCGTCCACGCCGGCGGCGAGTTCCCCATCACCCCCGGCCCGGTTACCACCCGGTTACGCGCCGCCCTAACCGCCCTCCAACGAGGAACCGCCCCCGACCCCCACAACTGGATGGTCTCCCTCACCTAACCGCCCCACCCGCTATCCCGATATGTCTCCATATCGGGATTAGCCCAGCATGTCGGGATTAGCCCAGTGCGCAGATGGCGAGTATGGCGGTGCTGGCGAGTTCGTTTGCGGCGCCTAGGACGTCGCCGGTGACGCCGCCGAAGCGGCGGCGGGTGTGCGCTGAGACCACCAGCACTACGGCGGCGGCCAGGCTCACTGCGGCTGCGCCTTGCCAGCATCGTCCGGGCACCGCCACCAGCCCACCGACCAGCAACAGTGCTGACCAGGCCATCGGGACACCCGGCGGTTGGCTGCCGGCCACCAGTGCCCCCATCCCGGTCGGCCGGGCCGGCGGTACCCCTTTCCGGGCGCACCAGCCGAAGGCGGCCCGGCCGGCGATCATCGCCAGCGCCACGGGAATCAGCCGGCCGGCTTCGGCGAGTGCTCCCAGCGCGGCCGCCTGCGTGGTCAACACCAACACTAGAGCGACCACCCCGAACGGTCCGGTCGAGCCGTCCCGCATCACCTCCAGCGCCCGCTGCGGCCCGCCGTAACAGCCCAGCCCATCGGCGGTGTCGGCGAGCCCGTCCAGGTGTATCCCGCGGGTCAGCCCAGCGAGTGCTGCCACCACGGCCACCCCGGCCAGCAGCGCCGGGGTGGCCACCGCGTGCAGCGCGTGTAGCGCTGCGGCGGCCAGCAGACCCAGCCCAGCGCCGACCATAGGCGCCCAGTACAACGCCCGCCGGGCGATGGTCCGATCCACCTCGACGGGCGACCCCACCGGCAGGACGGTCAGCCAGGACAGCGCCAGCCGCAGTCCAGAGCTCACCTCGTGGGCAACGAAGCACCCACCGGCCCGGAGACGCCCGCGTCGGTGCAGGTGGCCATCTCGGCCAGTACCCGGACGGCCATCTGCACCAGCGGCAACGCGGCGACCGCCCCAGCGCCCTCGCCCAGCCGCATGCCCAGGTCCAGGAGGGGATCCAACTCCAGATGTGCCAACGCCAGGGTGTGTGCGGGCTCCGCCGAGCGATGTCCAGCCACCCACCACTGCCGGGCTCCCGGTGCGAGCTCCTCGGCGAGCATCGCTGCGGCCCCGACGACAACCCCGTCGAGAATCACCGGGGTGCGGCGGACCGCAGCCTGGGCCAGGAACCCGGCCATCGCGGCGATGTCCGCACCGCCGGCGGTGCGGACCAGTGCGACGGGATCACCGACGACCGGGCGGGCTCGGCGCAACGCGTCACGGATCGCTGCGGTCTTGCGTATCCAGCCGGCATCGTCGATGCCGCTGCCACGACCCACCACCGCCACCGGCTCTGCCCCGGTGAGTGCCGCCACCAGTACCGCGGCTGGAGTGGTGTTGCCGATCCCCATATCGCCGGCGATCAGCAGGTCAGCGCCGCGGTCCACCTCCTCGTCGGCGATCGTCGCCCCGGCGCCCAGTGCTTGGGTCACCTCCGCGTCGGTCAGCGCGTCCTGCCGGTCGATCGCGCCGCTGCTGCGGCGAACCTTGTGTCTAGTGACCAGCGGAGGTGCGGCAACAGCTGTCGGGTCACAGTCGACGGCCACATCGACCACCCGCACTGTCGCCCCGGCTGCCAAGGCGAGCACGGTCACTGCCGCCCCCCCGTTCAGGAAGTTGCCCACCATCTGCTGGGTAACCTCGCTGGGATAGGCGGAGACACCGTGCGCGGCGATGCCGTGGTCCCCGACGAACACCACCACCTGCGGGCGGGCGAACGGGTGCGGTGGGCAGACTCCCTGGCAGGCGGCCGCCCACGCACCCAGCTCCTCCAACCGCCCCAGCGAGCCCGTCGGCTTACTCAGCCGCCCATGGCGTTCCACCGCTTCGCGGTGGGTTTGCTGGTCGGGTGGCGTGATCCTCGTGAACTCCACGCGCTCTCCTAGCATGCTCGGTGGTAACAGCCCCGACATGGAGACATATCGGGCTTTCGGGGGCTGAATAACCCCGATATGTCTCCATGTCGGGTGGACGTCGCTTAGTGGAGTTTGAGGGGTAGTCCTGCTACTAGTAGCAGGACTTCGTCGCATAGGGGGGCTAGGGTGGCGTTGAGGGTGCCTAGTTCGTCGCGGAATAGGCGTCCAGCGTGTGTTGATGGTACGACGCCTAGGCCTACCTCGGCGCTGACTAGCACCAGCCGGGCCGGGCAGGCTGCCACCGCCGACACCAGCTCACCGCACCGTGCGCGGCAGGCTCGCACCGCCTCCAGGCCGCCTTCCCAGGCTCCCGCGTCGTCCAGCTCGCCGGTCAGCCAAGTGGCGATGTCGTCGACCAGCACCGGAACCGGGCCGGCGGTCCGCAGCGCGTTGGGGAGGTCGGCGGGCTCAACGGTGCGCCAACCCGCCGGCCGGCGGATCACATGTGCGGCGATCCGCGACTCCCAGTCCGGGTCGTTGACCTGGCGCCGGGCGGTGGCCAGGTAATCCACCCGGGCATCGCTCAGTAACCCCTCAGCGTGCGCAGACTTGCCTGAGCGCGCACCTCCGAGCACCAGCGTCCGCACCCGCCTGACGGTACCGTCAGGCGTCTCCACGATGCGAACGGCAACCGGGCGGGAGCAGGCGATGGCCATACGGTGGCGCTACCAGGGCCCGGACGGCCGTGCGGCATCCGGCCCCGACATCGCGTTTGAGGATCAGGACGATGCTGAGAAGTGGCTCGGCCGCGAGTGGTCGGGCCTGCTTGCGGATGGCGTGGAAGCAATCACCCTGCTTGATGGCGAGGATGTGGTGTACGGGCCGATGAGCCTGCGACCGCCCCCAGCGCAGTAGCGGGGGGAGCCAGCGCAGTAACGGGAGCCAGTCAGGGGATCGAGTCGCCAGGACCGACCCGTGGCTTGGGCACCCGTAGCCGGCGCAACTGGGTCGCCCGGGTCATGGCATAAAACCCCAGGCTCGCCCCGGACTCCGATGCGTTGGGGAACCGTTCGCGCACGTGCCGAGAGACGATCCGGCCCAGCACGACTCCTTCGACGATGATCGCGAGAAGCATCGCCATCGATACCAGCGACACATACTGCTGCACGATCGGCGAGGGCACCAGAATGACCACGATCACTAGCAGGGCCAGCGGCATGAAGGCACCGGCGAGGTGCCGCCGAGAATCGACCACGTCCCGCACGTAGGCCTTTACCGGGCCGCGATCGCGCGGCAGCAGGTATTTCTCGTCCCCGGCCAGCATGCGTTCGCGGCGCGTCGCGGTGGCGTTACGGCGTTCTTCCTTGGATCCGCGCATCCGGCGTAACGCTTCTCGTTGGGTACGCGGCGGGGGTGGCGCGGGGCCGCGTTTGCGGCCCTCTGCCTCTCGGCGGCTCGGGGTTGGCCGGCCCTTACCTCCAGAGCGGGTTCGGTGGGTGACGTCTTGCTCGACGTCCACCGCCGGCTCCGGCTGGGGGTCGGCGGCTCCGGAGCCGGTGTTGCCGCGCAGGAACTTCACGATGGCCAGCCTAGGGCATATGGTCGAGCTGGTCTGATTGTCTGCAGGGGGACGGCGAGCGTCCGATGTGTCACCATGGAGGCACGGGAATCCCCCGTCGGTCGCGGGCGTTCGCGTAGAGTGGAGACTTGTCCGTGCCGCGCGTTGATCCCAGGGGAGAATCATGACCGTCGAGAACATCGCCGACACTGAGGTGGCCACCCACGGTGTCGAGCTCACCGATGCCGCTGCCGCCAAGGCGAAGGCGCTGCTCGACCAAGAGGGCCGGTCGGACATGCACCTGCGCATCGCCGTGCAACCAGGTGGTTGTGCCGGGCTGCGCTACCAGCTCTTCTTCGACGAGCGTGCGCTCGACGGAGATGCGAAGCGGGACTACCACGGCCTCGCCGTCGTGGTTGATCGGATGAGCGTGCCCTACCTGCAAGGTGCTGTGATCGATTTCGTGGACACGATCGAGAAGCAGGGCTTCACCATCGACAACCCCAACGCGGGCGGCTCCTGCGCCTGTGGGGACTCATTCAACTAGGTCATCCTGGCCTACTAGACCTGCACGGGGTAGCGCGGTTCGGGTACTGCGGGGGTGACCCGCTGCTCGATGAAGATGCCGTGCCAGAGCATGAAGACGAGCACCGCCCAGATCCGCCTGCTGTGATCTCGCGGACCTGTGCGGTGCTCGTCGAGCATCCGGTGCACCGCCGCGAGATCGAGGAACTCGCCAGTCCCGGAGTCGTTGACTATGCCACGGGCCCAATCGTGCAGATCCGTTCGAAGCCAGTGCCGGATCGGTACTGGGAAGCCTAGTTTGCGCCGGTTCAGCACGTGCGCGGGCACGATATCGCGTAGTGCCTGGCGCAGTGCATGTTTGGTTGTTTCGCGAGTGATCTTTTCCCTGAGCGGGATCGTGGAAGCCACCCGGAACACCTCCGGGTCGAGGAAGGGCACCCGCAGCTCAAGAGAGTTGGCCATGGTCATCTTGTCTGCTTTGACGAGGATGTCGCCACGCAGCCAGGTGAACAGGTCCACGTGCTGCATGCGGGCAACCGGATCCCAGCCGGTCGACTCGGCGTAGGGATCCGCGGTGACGTCGGCATGCGAGACAGCCGGGTCGTATCCACGCAGTACCCCGCGCAGCTGATCCTCCAGGAAGATCCGGGCGTTGCCGTAGTAGCGCTGCTCCAGCGGCAGCGCGCCGCGACGCAGCAGATCCTTGCCGCGCACTCCCTCCGGGATGTGCGTGGAGATCCGCCCCAGGGTGCGGCGTAGCCCGCCGGGCACCTTCTCGAACGCAGCCAACGACAGTGGTTCCCGGTAGATGGTGTAGCCACCGAACAGCTCGTCGGCGCCCTCCCCGGACAGCACCACCTTGACGTGTTCCCGCGCCTCCCGAGCGATGAACCACAGTGGCACCAGCGCGGGGTCGGCTACCGGATCATCGAGATACCAGACGATCAGCGGCAGCGCGTCGGCCAGCTCGGTCGCCGAGACGGTGCGGATCACGTGCCGGACACCGATCGCGGCTGCCGACTCCGCAGCCACGTCCACCTCGGAGTAGCCGTCGCGCTCGAAACCGGTGGTGAAGGTGATCAGATCCGGATTGTGCTCCCGCGCCAGCGTGGCGATGGCGGTGGAATCGATCCCGCCGGACAAGAAGGCTCCGACGGTGACGTCGGCCCGCATGTGCTTGGCGACCGAGTCTTGCAGCGCCGAGGTGATCTCGTCGTGCAATGCCTGAGCTTGTGTTTCAGAGTGGATTGCCCGGGGCCGGAAGACGGGATGAAAATAGCGCTCAGTGACCAGGTCGCCACCGGGGGAGAGGAAGAAGGTGGTACCGGACTCGATCCGGGTGATCCCGGTGTGCAGCGATGCCGGCTCGGGCACGTACTGCAAGATCAGGTAATGCTGCAGCGCTCGGCGGTCCACCCGAGTCGACACCCCCAGCGACGGCGCCAACTCCAGCAGACTCTTCTTCTCGCTGGCGAACGCCACCCCGGCTGGCCCGGCGCAGCTGAACAGGGGCTTGATCCCAAAAGGGTCCCGGGCCCCGAACGCTACCCGCAGCTGCGAATCCCAGATGACGAACGCGAACATCCCCCGCAGTCGCGCCACGGCAGCGGGTCCGAAGTAATGGTATGCCGCGAGAACTACCTCGGTGTCACCTTCGGTGGCGAAGTTCGCACCGTACGGTTCGTGACGTAGTTCCGCACGGAGTTCGAGGTAGTTGTAGATCTCCCCGTTGAACAGGATCGTGTAGCGCTCCGGTGCGTCCGGCGGACCCCAGCGCAGTGGCTGGTGGGAGTGCTCGAGATCGATGATGGACAGCCGGTTGAATCCCAGCACCACGTCAGTGTCGTGCCAGATCCCGGTTTCGTCGGGTCCGCGGTGCCGTTGGCACCGTAGCGCCGCGGTCACCTCCGCCACCCGCCGTGCCGCGTCGCGCTGCGCGGTCAGTAGTCCCAGCAACCCGCACACGCGTTCGCCCTCTCGTCAGCGGTCGATCTATCAGCAGACCGCCCGCTATGGACCTCATGGCGGCCCAGTATGACGTGTGGGATGCCGGGTCACCTGCGCCCCGGGCGAGTTCTGGGCGTTGCGCTGGGTTAGGCTCCAGCCAGTGGGCTGCCTGGCCGCATCGGGCGACGAGGAGGAACGAGGCGTGATCGGTGTGGTCAGTCCCCGCGCGGTTCGGCTGCTGAAGGTGGCCGGGTTGGTCGGCACTGTTGCGTTGCTGTCCACGGGGTGCTCGGTATATCAGGCCTTCTCGTTCGGTTGGCCAGAGGGTGTCACACCACAGGCCGAGCGGATGCGGGCGCTGTGGATCTGGGCGACGGTAGCTGCCCTGGCGGTAGGTTTGATCGTGGCATTGTTGATCATGTGGACGGTCACTTTTCACCGCAAAAAGTCTGACGAGATGCCCCGGCAGACCCAGTACAACTTGCCGTTGGAGATCGTTTACACGGTCATCCCGACGGTGATCGTTGCCGTGCTCTTCTACTTCACCGTGACAGCGCAGAATTTCGTCAACGCCAAAGTAGACAATCCTGACCTGCGCGTCAGAGTGATTGGCTTCCAATGGAACTGGGAGTTCCAGTACCTTCAGGAAAATCCCGGCAGCGGCGGTGTCTATCAGGTCCGGCGGACCGCGGACGGTGCACCACTGTCCACCGTGGGGTCATCGACGACCATCCCGCTCCTGGTGGTGCCGACCAACCGGGTTGTCGAATATCGAATCGAATCCACGGACGTCCTGCACTCGTTCTACATTCCGGATTTCCTCTTCAAGCGTGATGTCTTCCCGCGACCGGAGAAGAACGATACCGACAACGTTTTCCAGACCATGGTGCAGCGCCAGGGGGCGTTTGTCGGCCGCTGCGCTGAGTTGTGCGGCACCTATCACGCCATGATGAACTTCGAGCTCCGGGCATTGCCGCCTGACCTGTTCGACCGGTTTCTTGCCTTGCGTGAGCAGGTCAACCCGCAGACCCATCGCGCGTACACCGCCGGTGAGGCCCTCGCGCAGCTGAACTGCGGCGACCTGTGCGCCCCCAGGGCAGTGACCACCTTCCCGTACGACACCGACCGCACCGCCCGCGAGGCCAGCCAGGTCCGGGGCGGCCACTAACCTTCGGCAGCGTGGAGAGCGAGGCAGCACCATGAGGGTTGAGGCGCGGATCTTTGAGATCGTTACAGCGTTCTTCTTCGTGTCCGCCGTGGTTTACGGTCTGTTGTCGCACGGTGAGCCGGTCGGGTCCGCTGGGTTGACTCTGACCGGTGGGCTGACCCTCATCGTCGGCACCTACTTCCGGTTTGTGTCCCGACGAGTTCGGATGCGCCCAGAGGACAACGCCGAGGCGGAGATCTTCGACGGTGCTGGTGAACTGGGTTTCTTCTCGCCGGGCAGTTACTGGCCATTCGGGATGGCGCTGGGGGCCAGCGTGCTCGGTTTCGCGCTCGCTCTCGATCAGTGGTGGATGGTGGTGATCGGCATCGCGCTGGTGCTCGGCACGGTGGGTGGCCTGGTGTTCGAGTACCACATCGGCGGCCCCAAGCCGGACTAGTCGGGCTGGTTCGGCCGGCCGGCCAACTTGCGGGTTGTGCTCTTGGTGCTGACCCCGTTGCCCGCTGCATCCAGACGAGCTTCCTGCAACGCCTTGGTCTGATCCGCCGGGTCCGGCCGGAACAGGGATCCGGGAACGGGGGAACCAGCCGAGCCCAGCTGGTTCATCCGCTTAGGTACCCGAGCACCCTGGTACTCCAGCGGGATGGGGTGGCCGTGTGCGTCGACCCCACCGAGTGGTTGGTGAATCTCGATGAACTCACCGTGCGGCAGCCGCTTGATGATGCCGGTCTCAATACCGTGTTCGAGGATCACACGGTCGGCGCGCTGCAAACCGAGACAGATGCGGTAGGTGACGTAGTACGAGATCGGGGGCAGCAGCAGCAGACCAATCCGGCCTGCCCAGGTAGTGGCGTTCAACGAGATGTCGAAGGTGTACGCGATGACGTCGTTGCCGCCGGAGAGCAGCAGCACGAACATGAACGAGATCGCCATCATGCCCAAGCCGGTTCGTACCGGGACGTCTCGGGGACGTTGCAGCAAGTTGTGGAAGGCGTTGTCCTTGGTGAGCTTGCGCTCGATGGCCGGGTAGGCGAAAGCCAGCCCGAACATGATGCCAGGGATCACCACCGTCGGCCAGAACGAGGCGGGAATCAGGTAATTCCCCAGGTAGATCTCCCAGGCAGGCCACAGTCGGGTGGAGCCGTCGAGCCAACCGACGTACCAGTCAGGCTGCGAGGCCGCGGAGACCTGGGCCGGATTGTACGGGCCAAAGTTCCACACCGGGTTGATCTGGAACAAGCCCGCCATGATGCAGATCACACCGATGTTCACCATGGCGAAGCCGCCGGCCTTCGTCGCGAAGATCGGCAGGATGCGGACGCCGACCACATTTCGCTCGGTGCGCCCAGGCCCAGGGAACTGAGTGTGCTTTTGGTACCAGACCAACCCGAGGTGTACGGCGATGAGCGCGAGCAGGATGCCTGGGATGACCAGCACGTGGATGATGAAGAACCGAGGGATGATCATATTACCGGGGAACTCACCACCGAAGATCGCCCAATGCGCCCAGGTGCCGATCACCGGTGGTGACATGGTGATCGCTGAGATGATCCGTAGACCGGTTCCCGAGAGCAGGTCATCGGGCAGTGAGTAGCCGGTGAGGCCCTCAATCCCGGCCAGGATCGCGATGGCGACGCCGATCGTCCAGTTTGTCTCCCGTGGTTTACGGAAGGCGCCGGTGAAGAAGGTGCGGAACATGTGCGCTACCAGGGCAGCGACGAACAGCAGCGCTGCCCAGTGGTGCACCTGCCGGATGAACAACCCACCGCGGACGTCGAAGGACAGCTGCAGGGTCGACTCGAAGGCCCGGGACATCTCGATCCCGCGGAGGTTCTGGTAGACACCGTTGTACGTGACCTCCTCCATCGAGGGATCGAAGAACAGTGTCAGGTACGTCCCGGACAGCAGCAGCACGATGAAGCTGTTCAGGGCGATCTCACCGAGCATGAACGACCAGTGCGTCGGGAAGACCTTGTTGATCTGCCGGCGCAGGCCGGCGGCCAGGTGAAACCGCTGGTCCAGCTCGTCGGCTGTGGTGCCAGCCCGGGCGGCGAGGCCGCCGGAGGTGGTCGGTGCCATCGCGCTCATGACCTCCGCTCCCAGAACGCTGGTCCCACGGGCTCGATGAAGTCACCCTTGGCGTAGAAGTATCCCTCATCGTTGACTGAGATGTGCAGCTGTGGCAAGGCCCTCGTAGCCGGGCCGAAGACCGGCTTGGCGTACTGCAACATGTCGAACTGTGACTGGTGACATGGGCACAGCACCCGTGCGGTCTGCGACTCGTACAGCGAAGCGGGGCAGCCCAGGTGGGTGCAGATTTTGGAGTACGCGTAGAAGTCGCCGTAGTTGAAGCCGACCTGGCCTTTGCGCTGGACGACCTGCGCCGCCTGCTCAGGATGCAACCTGATCAGCATTACCGGGCTGTCGGACGCGCGTAGCGCATCGTGGGTCTGCTTCTCCGACCAGGAACGCTTGTACGGGAAGACCGTCGCGATGCTCCCGGCAGCAAGATCTTCAGGGCGCGCAAGGGTGAGCTGCTCTTTGTCGTAGCGGAGGAACACCGGCTCACCGCTGTCCGAGCGCCAGGGTGTGACCCACAGCGCCGCGAGGTTCCCGCCCTTCCACGGATTGCGCACCAGCCCGCCCAGCGCGAGGACTCCCACTCCGGCACCCATGACGCCGGCCCCGAGACCGGCGGCTCGCGTGATCGCCGACCGTCGCGCGATACCGCTATGGGTGCCGGAGTCGGCCAGGATCGCGCCGGTGGTCACCCGGTCCACTGGCGCGGAGCCGCCGATATGGCGCTCCTGTACTGCGGTCTCGTGCGGTAGCAGTTGCTTGGCGTAGGCGATTGTCCCGCTACCGATGGCGAATATCGCCAACCCGAGCAGGACCCCGATGATCGGTGTGTAGAGCGTGTAGAGCAGGTGCCGGCTACCCGGGCTACCGGGCGGGGCGTACTCATAGGGCCAGAACAGGTAGACGGCCAGAAACCCCAACCCCGCCAGCGCGGCGATGATGAACCACTGCGTGACCTTGCGCTCGATGCGTTTCTCTGCTCGGGTTCCTGGCACCGGGAACGGGTCCTCCCGGTGGGTGATGGTCACCCCGTCCAGGGCCAAGCCAAGCCGGACCAGCTCTTCCTGGCTAGCGCTCGCCAGGTCCGCATCGCTGGGGGGGCGTTGCTGCCCAGCCGAGCCCACGTTGGATCCGCCGTGGCCGCTCATGCTTTCGCTCCGATCCCCGCTCATGCTTTCGCTCCAATCCACAGTGTGACGGCGACCAGCGCTGAGATCCCGACGATCCACGCGATCAGACCCTCGGAGATCGGCCCGTAACCACCCAGCGAGTAGCCGCCCGGATTGTTGCGCTCATCCATGATCGATTGGAGGTAGGCAATGACGTCCCGCTTCTCCTGCGGAGTCAGCTGGCGGTCGGAGAACCTGGGCATGCTCTGCGGCCCGCTGACCATCGCGGTGTAGATCTGCTGGGGGTTCACGTCCTTGATCGCGGGTGCGTATTTACCGGAGGACAGGGCGATACCGCGTCCGGTGAAGTTATGGCAGGAGGCGCAGTTAAGCCGGAACAACTCGCCGCCCCGAGCTGGGTCGCCGCCGGCGAGACTCTCCTTGGGCACCACCGGCCCGCCACCATTGGCCTGGACGAAGGCGCCCAGTGCGTCGATCTCCTCGGGGCTGAACTTGACCGGTTTCTTGGCGATCTGGGCTTCCTGGCGCACTGCGGGCATCCGCCCGGTGGAGACCTGGAAGTACACCGCAGCCTCGCCGACACCGATCAGACTCGGCCCGCGGGCCTGCACCCCTTGCAGGTTTTCACCGTGGCAGCTGATGCAGGCATTGTTGTAGAGCTGTTCACCCTGGCGCACGAGTGCTGGATCCGCCTGCGCGTGCGCGGTCTGCGGCTGCGGGGCGAACACCGTGTACAGCCCACCGGCAGCCAACAACGCCACAGCAAGGGCAAGCATCCCCGACACTCGACGGCGTAGCCGGCTGTGCACTCCCCACCGTCGCACTCCCCACCGCCGTGGACGTGTCGGTCCCCGGCCGGGGGGGTTCACTCCGGAGTCTGGTGTGGCGCTGTCTGGTGTTGCGCTGCTCATCAGTCTGGGCTACCCCTGCTGTCTCGTTCCGGTTCGGTGCTGGAGCCTCCCGCGTCGCGGTGGCGGTACTAGGGCAAGAAGTAGATGGTGGCGAACAGTCCAATCCACACCACGTCGACGAAGTGCCAGTAGTAGGACACGACGATTGCGGCGGTCGCCTGGGCGGGGGTGAACTTGCTTAGCTTGGTCCGGACGATGAGAAAGATGAACGCAATGAGGCCGCCGGTCACGTGCAAGCCGTGGAACCCGGTGGTGAGGTAAAAGACGGTGCCGTAGGCCCCGGAGGGGATCGTGACACCCTCGTGGATGAGGTTGCGGTACTCGTTGGCCTGGCCCAGCACGAACATCGTGCCCATGATTAACGTGATGGTGTACCAGAGCCGAAGGCCGAACACGTCGCCCTGCTCGGCCTTGAAGACCCCCCATTGGCAGGTGAACGACGAGGACACCAGGATGATCGTGACCACCACCGCATAGGGCTTGTTGAGCAGGATCGGCTCGCCGGTGGAGGCGAGGATCGGCGGCCACGGACCGTCGTGCTGTGCCTTCACCGTGAAGAACATCGCGAACAGGCCGGCGAAGAACATCAGCTCGCTGGACAGCCATACGATGGTTCCGACGCTGACCATGTTGGGCCGGTTGAGCGAGTGCACCCGCTGGCTGATGGAGGGCCCTGCCAGGCTGGACGAGGTCACGATGAACATTATGCAGGGTGATGTCGTAGCGGCCCGCGTCGCCGGGGTTTATCGTCCTATAAGATCGGCACACCACCGACACCGAGGACCTCGACCACAGATGCTCGAACGCAGATGAGCGCCGCCACCAGCGCCACCACGGTACTGGTCTTCAGCCACCGACCAGCGGTGCGTGAGGCCATCATCAACGCTGTCGGCCAACGTCCTGCGCCGGATGTCGGCCGGCTGCGTTATGTCGAGGCCGCGACGATCGCTGAGGTGCTGACCGAGGTCGACGCCGGTGGGGTAGGTCTTGCGATCTTGGATGGTGAAGCGCAGCCCATCGGTGGGATGGGGTTGTCCCGCCAGCTCAAGAATGAGATTGCGCGATGCCCACCGGTGATCATCTCAGTGCGACGCCGGGACGACCGCTGGTTGGCGGTCTGGTCGCAGGCCGATGCGGTGATCGTGCATCCGCTGGATCCGCTGGTCGCTGCCGAGACCGTGGCCGAGGTGCTTCGCACGCACCGGCCGCAGGCGGTGAACGGCTGAGGCCGCTCAGCATGGTGGTGCCGACTCGTTCCCGTAGCTGGCCAGCGCTGCTCAGCCAGCTGGTCGCCGGAGCGGACCTGGATGCGCCGGACACGCTCTGGGCGATGGACCAGGTGATGTCCGGTTTGGCCACGAACGCGCAGGTGGCCGCGTTCGTGGTGGCGATGCGGGTCAAGGGTGAGACTCCGGCTGAGGTCGCCGGCCTGGCTGAGGGCATGCTTTCGCACGCTGGCCGGGTGCGGGTGCCACATCGGGCGGTCGATGTGGTCGGCACCGGTGGTGACCAAGCGCACACCGTCAACATCTCTACGATGGCCGCGCTGGTTACTGCTGCAGCTGGCGCCCCCGTGGTCAAGCACGGCAACCGTGCGGCGTCCTCCCAGTGTGGTGCTGCGGATGTGCTCGAGGCACTGGGGGTGGCCATCGATCTCGGCCCTGACCAGGTGGCCCGTTGCGTCACCGAGGTCGGAATCGGGTTTTGTTTCGCACCTCGGTTCCATCCGGCGATGCGACATGCCGCCGAGGTGCGCCGGGAGATCGGGATACCCACGTTTTTCAACTTTCTCGGACCGCTGACCAATCCGGCGCAGCCGGTTGCCGGGCTGGTGGGTTGTGCGGATCTGCGGATGGCGCCGGTGATGGCCCAGGTGCTCGCCGACCGGGGAGCCAGCGCGCTGGTGGTCCGTGGTGACGATGGGCTCGACGAGATCACCACCACCACCACCACCTCGGTGTGGGTGGTCGACGGTGGCGTGGTCCGGCGTGACCAGGTGGACCCGACTGCGTTGGGCGTGCCGGTAGCCCGTCGCGAAGATCTGCGTGGTGGGGACGTGGCGATCAATGCCGATGCTGTTCGGCATGTCCTCGCCGGCGATCCTGGTCCGGTTCGGGATGCCGTTCTCCTCAGCGCAGCCGCGGCGCTGGTGGCATATCATGGCCCATCCGGAGATCTGCTCGGTGATCTCCGAAAAATGGCACAGCGTGCAGCCGGCGCTGTTGATTCCGGAGCTGCCGCGGCACTGCTGGAGCGTTGGACGAGGCTGACCGTTGAGCTGTCCGCGACTGCGCGCTGACTCCTTTCGAGTGAAGATCCGCGCCTAGAAGTCCTGGGATGCCGTTAGGCGACATGCGGGAGGTGGTCTCCCGCTCATAGTCGCGCGTGTGGACGGTGAGTTCCAAGAACAGGAGACAACCGCGGGTGATCTCGTATCGTCGTGGTCGTGCGCTTCGGAGCCTAGCAGTTGGCGTGGCCATTGCTGCCGTGCTGATCATGCCGGTAACTCCTGCAGTAGCTGATCCTGGTCCTGGCTCGGCAGCTGATCCTACCGGCACCGTTGCGCAGGCTCGTGCGCTGAGTCGCCAGGCAGAGGTGATCACCGAACAGTGGAAACTGGCCACGGACCGTCTGGTGGCCCGCAGGGCCGATGCGGAGCGGGCGCACAGTGATGCGGCAGCCGCGACGGCCGTCGCTGATGAGGCTCGCGCGGCTCAGGGCGCCTTCCGGGTCCAGGTCGATCGGCTGACCAGCGCCACTTTCGAAGGCGTCCGGATCAGCAGCCTCACCGCGATGCTGATTAGCGACTCGCCGCAACAATTCATGGACCAGCTGGCCGCGCTGGACGTGCTGGCGGTGAGCAACAGAGCCGCGATGGACAAGCTCGCGGCAGTGGTCTCGCGCGCGGAACAGGCAAAGCTTGCGGCCACTGATGCCGAGACTCGAGCGGCCGTCGCGGAACTTGATGCCGCTCGGATAGCCGGCGATGTGGCGCAGGCCCGCCTTGAGATGGGCCGCCAGATCACACTGGTGCAGGAGCGCCTTGGCAAGCTCACCGCCGATGAGTTCGCCCATTACGCCTCCGAAGGATTCACCGACTATCCGGTTGACCTGGTGGGTGACACCATCGGGATCAGGGCCCTGCGTGCTGCGCTGACCCGGCAGGGAGCACCGTACATCTGGGGCGCCGAAGGGCCGAGCACCTTCGATTGCTCAGGACTGGTGATGTGGGCCTACCGGCAGGCCGGCGTGAGTCTACCGAGGGTGGCCTTCGATCAGGCCAGGGTGGGCACCGCGGTGGCGTCGGGCCTGCTACCAGGAGATCTCATCGCGCTGTACTCGCCGGTGAGTCACATCGGCATCTACGTCGGAAATGGGCTCTACATCAACGCCCCGCAGAGCGGTGATGTTGTCAAGGTCGCCAGGGTGCCCTGGCGTGACGTCGCGGCGATCCGCCGGATCGGGTGATCCACTCTCCGGACTCAACAACTGCCCGAATTGGTTCGCCAGGCCACTCGAGCGTCCGAAACTGTCAGTGTCGCGGTCTACCGTCCGTAGTGATCAGATCACAAGTAGTGATCAAGATCACCAACGAGACGATCCGAGTTGAGACGGAGCCCGACATGATCGTGGATTGCGACCGGTGCCCGGTGCGTGGTGGCGCCTGCCAGGACTGCGTCATCACCGTGCTGTTCGGCGCCCCGCCCGGTGGTGTCGAGTGGGACGGTCCTCAGCGGCCTGCGCCAGGCATCATCGCTGGGGTCGGCACGCTGCCCCCCCGGCAATTGGCGCATCGCCACCCGGATGGCGGTAAGTGGTCCGCAACCGACGGTGAGCGGTCTGGCCGACAGGTGGGTTGATCGGTGGCGCCTATCGCTCTTCCTGCTGCCGTGTCGTCCACCGTACGCAGCGGTTTCTTTGCCCCATCGCTGGCGTGCCGGTGGTGACACCGTCGGTGACCTTTCGTAATCTTCCCGAGACTCGCGGTAGGTGCCCTGCCAGACCGGTCGGCGCCGCGGGTCACTGCCGAATCGGCTTCCTGGTAGGCAGTCCAAGAAAATGAGGAGACAGCCGCGACGTGTCGTCGCATCGTCTGAAGCCCGGTGTAGTCACGCGCGGTGTCTCCGCAGCGATGACCGCCGCAACCCTTGTCGTCCTGGTGATGTTGCTGTCCACCACGGCGATGCCCACTACGGCCTCGGCCGACCCCGCGTTGCCCGGGGATGCTCCCAACGCCGCGCAGCAGCTCGTCGAGCTGAATCGGCAGGCTGAGGTGCTCACTGAGAGGTGGCATTACGCCCGCGATCAGTTGACGGCCCGCCGTGCCGACCTAGACCGGGCCCGGGCCGATGTCAACGCAGCTGTCGCCGCCGCGGAACGTGCCGGGGTGGTGCAGGATCAGTACCGCGGTCAAGTCGACAGGCTGACCAAGGCGTCATTCCAGGGTGCGCGACTCAACCGGTTGTCCGCCCTGCTGGTCAGCGACTCTCCCCAGGACTTCCTGGACCAGATGGCTGCACTGGACATGCTTGCGGTGGACAACAAGCAAGCCTTGGACCGGCTCAGCGATGCCGTTGCGCAGGCCCAGCTCGCTGAGCTGTCGGCCAACGACGCAGCGGCGCGGGCCGGTCGAGCTGAACACGACGCGGCGCGGCTCGAAGGCGACTTGACCCGTTCCCGCGGTGAGATGGACCGTCAGATTCAGGTGGTCACCACACGCCTGGCCGAGCTGACCCGCCAGGAACGAGCTGCCTACCTTTCCGGCGGCAATATCCACTTCCCGATCAACCTGGTCGGCAGCGGTACCGCGGTCCAAGCGGCCCGAGCCGCACTGAGCAAGCAGGGCTCGGCATACGTCTGGGGCGGCGACGGCCCGATCACGTTCGACTGCTCCGGGCTGGTGAAATGGGCGTTTGCCCAGGCCGGTATGCCGGGTCTGCCGCACTCGGCCCAGGAGCAGGCGCGGATGGGTCGCAGCGTCACCCAGTCCCAACTGCAGGCCGGCGATCTCATCGCGCTGTACTCCCCGATCAGTCATATCGGCCTCTACGTCGGTAACGGCCTCTACGTGAACGCACCACAGAGCGGCGATGTGGTGAAGGTCGTTCCGGTGCCCTGGAGCCAAGTCACCGCGATGAGCCGGATCGGCTGAACGGGAGGGGCAACAGCCCGCCGCATCGTCGTTGCGGGTAGTGGCTACCCTGCGGCTGGTGCCGAAGATCCTGCTGGTGAGCAATGACTTCCCACCCCGACCCGGTGGCATCCAAGCGTACCTGCATCAGCTGGCTCTGGAGCTGCCTGCGGGCGAGGTTGCTGTCTACGCACCGGCCTGGCCTGGAGCGGCGGCTTTCGACGCGCGGTTGCCGTTCCCGGTCGTTCGGCACCCCGGATCTCTGATGCTGCCCACCCCGCCAGTACTACGGCGGGCGGTGGGATTGCTGCGGGAGCTGCGCTGCGAGACGGCGTGGTTTGGTGCGGCCGCGCCACTAGCACTGCTGGGTCCGGCCTTACGTCGCGCCGGAGTGCGGCGGGTGGTGGCCAGCAGCCACGGGCACGAGGTGGGTTGGTCGATGCTGCCTCCTGGTCGATTGGCGCTGCGTCGGATTGGCACGGATGCCGACGTGGTCACCGCCGTGAGCCAGTACACCCGCCGCCGGGTCGCCTCGGCATTCGGTCCCCGGGCCGCCCTGGAACTGCTTCCACCGGGAGTGGACTGCACAGTGTTTCGTCCGGATCCAGGCGCGCGGGCCGAGATCCGGCGACGCCACGGGCTGGGAGAGGCTCCGGTAGTGCTGTGCGTGTCCCGGCTGGTCGCTCGCAAGGGGCAGGACACGCTGGTGCGGGCGCTGCCCGCGATCCGGCGCCAGGTACCCGGGGCCATGCTGTTGATCGTCGGGGACGGGCCCCGGCGATCAGTGTTGCATCGGCTGGCGGAGTCGTGTGGCGTCGCGGGTGCGGTGGTGTGCACCGGATCAGTGCCGTGGTCCGAGCTGGCGGGGTACTACAACGCGGGAGATGTCTTCGCGATGCCGTGCCGCACCCGTGGTCACGGGTTGGACGTCGAGGGGCTCGGTCTGGTGTTCCTCGAGGCCTCGGCCACCGGATTGCCGGTGGTGGTCGGTGACGCCGGCGGGGCGCGGGAGACGGTCCGCCCAGGCGACACCGGTGACCTGGTGGACGGCCGTGACGTGGCAGCGGTGGCCCGGGCCGTCGCGCTACTGCTCGCCGATCCCGAGCGCGCCGCGGCGATGGGCCGGCGCGGGCGACGCTGGATGCTGGAGGCGTGGGACTGGTCGTGCCGCCAGCAGCAGCTCGGCCATGTGCTGCTACGTAGCTCGTGAGTGGGTAACAGTGTCATGACACTGTTACCCACTCACGAGCTGTAGAGTGCCTCGATCTCGGTGGCGAACTCCTTGGCTACGACCGCGCGCTTGATTTTGAGGCTCGGGGTGAGCTGGCCACCTTCCTCGGTGAAGTCGACCGGCAGGATCCGGAACTTGCGGATCATCTCGGCC
This sequence comes from Pseudonocardiaceae bacterium, assembly GCA_050699575.1. Classification (GTDB taxonomy): domain Bacteria; phylum Actinomycetota; class Actinomycetes; order Mycobacteriales; family Pseudonocardiaceae. The sequence continues at coordinate 56,683 of JBOHFG010000260.1, read as the reverse complement.
CTGGAGACGGCCTTGTTCGCGTTGTCCACTGCGCGCTGCACCGCCGCACGCAGGTCCGCGTCGTCGATCAGATCGACGGCAGTGTTGCTAGCTGGGTTGCCGTGCTCAGCGCGCCAGGCTGGTAAAGCTTCGGCGTCGAGAGTGATCAGCGCGGCGATGAAGGGCTGCTTGTCGCCCACCACCATGCATTGGCTGATCAGCCGGTGGGCCCGGATCCGGTCCTCCAGCGCGGCTGGGGAGACATTTTTACCGGCGGCGGTGACAATGATCTCTTTTTTGCGACCGGTGATCCGCAGGAAGCCGTCCTGGTCCAGCTCACCGAGGTCGCCGGTGCGGAACCACCCGTCGACGATGGCCTCCGCAGTGGCTTGCTCGTTGTGCCAGTACCGGTGCAGCACCCCGGGGCCCTTGATCAGCACCTCACCGTCATCGTCGATCTTGATAGTCACGCCGGGCAACGGTTGGCCCACGGTGCCGATCCTGAGGTGTTTCTCGGTGTTCAGCGTGGTTGCGGCGCTGGTCTCGGTCAGCCCATAGCCCTCCAGCACCAGCACCCCGATACCGCGGAAGAAATGTCCGAGCCGCTCACCCAGCGGTGCTCCACCGGAGACTGCGGCGACGCACCGACCGCCCAGCGCTGTGCGGAGCTTGGCGTAGACCAGCTGGTCGAATACCGCGTGCTTGGCCCGCAAGGCCAGCCCGGCCCCGCCGGCGTCGTGCGCACGGCTCCACTGGATGGCGGTGGCCTCGGCGATGTCGAAGATGCGGCCCTTGCCCGCCGCATGCGCCTTCTGCTTGGCCGCGTTGTAGAGCTTCTCGAATACCCGGGGCACCGCCAGCACGAACGTCGGCCGGAATTCGGCCAGTTCGGCGATCAAGTTCCTCGTATCGGGGGTGTGCCCGAGGGTGGTCCGTGCGTACACACAGCCGCACTGGACGATTCGGGCGAACACGTGCGCCAGCGGCAGGAACAGCAGTGCGGAGCTCCCCGGCTGCAGCAGGCCGGGGAGCTCCCCCACGGCCGCCCGGGTGGCGGCGAGCAGGTTGCGGTGAGTGATCTCGCAGCCTTTGGGCCGTCCCGTGGTCCCTGAGGTGTAGATCAGCGTCGCCAGGTCCCCGGCGCCCACCGCGGTGGCGCGCTCCCGCACGGCGTCGTCACCGACCTCGGTGCCCAGTGCGGTGAGCGTGTCGATCGCGGCATCCGGATCTCCGCGGCTCGGCGCCGGCTCGATCTGCCAGAGCAGAACCGGCCCGCCCAACCGATCAACCAGCCCCTGGACCATCTCGCGGTGCGGTGCGGTCTCGACGACGATCGCCTTGGCACTGGAATCAGACAGGATCCACTCCACCTGTTCCGGGGATGAGGTCTCGTAAATCGGCACTGTTGCTCCGCCGGCGGCCCAGATCGCATAGTCCAGCAGGGTCCACTCGTAGCGAGTCTTGGACAGCAAGGCAACCCTGTCGCCACGCTCGAGGCCCGCTGCGATGAGGCCTTTGGCCACTGCGGTCACCTGGTCGGCGAACTGCCTCGTGGTGACGTCCACCCAGCCGCCGTCGACCTTGCGTCGCATGCTCACATGGCCGGCGAAGCGCTCGGCGTTGGCCCACACCACATCGATGAGGTTCTCCTGGTCGTCCACCGTGCTGGTGGCAGGAACCGTGAACTCCCGCACGAGTACCTCCGCGGTTCGACCTTGCTCCGTACTGCCTGGCAACGTATCGCGACCTGAGTTTCGTCCAACAGCCTGCCGGGCCCGGAATTGTGTGCCGGGTAGCCTGCGCGGCATGGCCGACAAGTCAACCCAGTCCATCGTCATCAACGCTGATCCCAAGACCATCATGGACGTGATCGCTGACTTCTCTGCCTACCCGCAGTGGGCGTTGGCGGTGAAGCAGGTCGAGGTGATCGTTCCCGGTGTTGGTGATCGCGCGGAGCGGGTCCGGTTCTCGTTGGACGCGGGCCTGGTCAAGGACGAGTACGTGCTCGACTACGTCTGGTCTGTGGACGGGTTGACGGTGGCCTGGGAACTGGTCGAGGGGCAGATGCAGAAGGCGCAGCATGGCTCCTACGTCCTGGAACCCCTCGGCCCGACGACGAACGTGACTTACAGTCTGATGGTCGACCTCGCGATTCCTCTGATCGGAATGATCAAGAGAAAAGCCGAGAAGATCATCATGGACACTGCGCTGAAGGAGCTCAAGCGCCGGGTGGAGGCCTACCCGGGAGCGCCCGACTGCTAGCCGCATCGAACCGCCACGTCCCGGGCCTGCGTACGCCAAAGTAGAGCTGGGGCCGTTGTGCCCCGGATGCGGTGCTCCGTAGGCTGGCTGGTACCACAAGCCCGTGAGGGCAAGGGAGGATCGGTAGGCGGTGTTCTACTGGCTGCTCAAACACCTGTTGCTCGGCCCGTTGATGCGGCTGGCATGCCACCCACAGGTCCAGGGCGCCGAGCGTATCCCCGAGCGCGGCGGTGCCATCCTGGCTAGCAACCACCTCGCCGTCGCCGATTCGTTCTTCTTGCCGCTGATGATCCGTCGCCGGCTGACGTTCCTGGCCAAGCGGGAGTACTTCACCACGCCTGGCCTGCGGGGATGGCTCAAGCGGCAGTTCTTCAGCGCTGCCGGTCAAGTCCCCATCGATCGCTCCAGTGCATCCGCCGCGCAGGCCGCCCTGGACACCGGGGTGCGGTTGCTGTCACAGGGAAAGCTGCTCGGCATCTACCCGGAAGGCACCCGGTCCCCAGACGGCCGGTTGTACAAGGGCAAGACCGGCGTTGCCCGGATGGCGCTGGAGGCCGGCGTTCCGGTGATTCCGGTGGTGATGGTGGGCACCGACAAAGTGAGTCCCATGGGTACCAAGATGTGGCGGCCGCATCCGGTGGAGATACGTTTCGGGGAGCCGCTGGACTTCTCTCGCTACGCTGGTCTGGCCGGCGACCGATTCGTTGAGCGGTCTATCGTCGATGAGATCATGTACTCCTTGATGGAGCTCTCTGGTCAGGAGTACGTCGACATGTACGCGACGTCGGTCAAGGAGCGTGCGGCGCGACCGCCGCGGCTGGCGCTCAAGGCGTCCTGACCCGGTCCGGTTCGTCGGTGCTGCGTAGGCTGGCCGATTATGCGGTTCTTCTACGACTGCGAGTTCATCGAGGACGGCGTCACCATAGAGCTGATCTCCATCGGGGTGGTGGACGAGCAGGGCCAGGAGTACTACGCGGTGTCCACCGAGTTCGACGCGCAGCGTGCCGGTGACTGGGTCCGCTCACACGTGTTGCCCAAGCTGCCCTCGCCGGCCGACCAGGCGTGGCGTAGCAGGGCGGCGATCCGCGACACACTGCTGGAGTTCCTCACCGCGTCCGGCCAGCGGGTGGAGCTGTGGGCCTGGTTCGCGGCCTACGACCACGTCGCACTCGCCCAGCTGTGGGGTCCGATGCCGGCGTTTCCCCGTGCGTTGCCTCGGTTCACCCGGGATCTGCGGCAGCGATGGGAAGAAGCCGGCAAGCCGGCGTTGCCGCCGGCGCCCAGCGACGCCCACGACGCGGTCGCCGACGCTCGGTACAACCTCACCCGGTGGCGGGTGATCGAGCAGCACCGGATGGCGCAGCAAAACCGACCGCGCTGACCTTTCGTTTTGCCGCATCGATCCAGTCGTGCGAGGCTCTGGCCCGTCAGTCCACTACGGTGCAGAAGGGTGAATCGAGATGCGAATTGGCGTGCTCACGGGCGGTGGTGACTGCCCAGGGCTCAACGCGGTGATCCGGGCGGTGGTCCGCAAGGGTGTCGAGGTCTACGGGCATGAGATCATCGGATTCCGGGACGGCTGGCGGGGTCCGATGCAAGGCTTGGTCCAGCCACTCGGTCTGGCGGACGTGGAGCACATCCTCCCGCTCGGCGGCACCATCTTGCGCACCTCGCGCACCAACCCCTATCGCGACGGCGGCGCTGAGCAGGTCAAGCAGACGCTCGCTGAGCACGACGTGGACGCCCTGATCGCGATCGGCGGTGAGGATACCCTCGGGGTGGCCAGCCGGCTCAGCGACGACGGGGTTGTCGTGGTAGGCGTGCCCAAGACCATCGACAACGACCTGAGCGCCACGGACTACACATTCGGGTTCGACACCGCGGTGCACATCGCGACCGAGGCGATCGACCGGCTGCGCACCACCGCTGAGTCGCACCACCGGGCGGCGGTCGTTGAGGTGATGGGCCGCCATGCGGGCTGGATCGCGCTGCACTCGGGGATGGCCGGCGGGGCGAACGTCATTCTGATGCCGGAACGCCCGTTCGACGTGGCCCGGGTGTGCCAGTGGGTCCTCCGGTGCCTCGACCGGGACGACGCCGCGATCGTCGTGGTCGCCGAGGGCGCGGTGCCCGATGGCGGCACAGAGCTGCTGGCCACCGCGGAGGTCGACGCCTTCGGTCACAAGCGCCTCGGTGGGGTCGGTATCTGGTTGGCTGACGAGATCGCCCGGCGTACTGGTGCCGAGTCCCGCGCCGTGGTGCTGGGGCACATTCAGCGCGGCGGCAAGCCCACGGCCTACGACCGGGTGCTGGCCACCCGCTTCGGTGTACATGCGGTCGATGCAGTGCACGAGGGCGACGGCGGGGTGATGGTCGCGCTGCGCGGCACCGACATCATCCGGGTGAAACTGGCCGAGGCCACCGCGGAAGTCAAGACAGTGCCGCAGGAGCGCCACGCGGAAGCCGAGGTGTTCTTCGGGTGACCGGCCCAGTGAACCGGACCCGGGCGCCACCCCATACGCTCAGGCACCGTGAACTGGACCGTGGATGTTCCGGTCGATGAGCTGCCGGAACTGCCGCCGCTGCCCGCCGACCTTCGCGCCAGGCTGGATGCAGCCCTGGCTCGACCTGCCGTGCAACAACCGAGCTGGCCCGACCCGGACGCCGTGCGCAGCATCCGGACCGTGTTGGAGAGCGTCCCGCCGATTACGGTGCCTCCCGAGGTGGACCGGCTGCGGGACCAGCTCGGAGCTGTTGCGCGAGGGGAGGCGTTCCTGCTGCAGGGCGGGGACTGCGCCGAAACCTTCGCCGACAACACCGAACCGCATCTGCGGGCCACCATCCGCACTCTGCTGCAGATGGCGGTGGTGCTCACCTACGGCTCGAGCCTGCCGGTGGTGAAGGTGGGGCGGATAGCCGGGCAGTACGCCAAGCCACGGTCCGCACAGCTCGACGCGCTCGGTCTCACGGCGTACCGCGGTGATATGATCAACTCTTTGCGCGCCAGCCCCGAAGCGCGAGTGCATGACCCGTCGCGAATGATCCGGGCCTACGCCAACGCCGCCGCGGCGATGAACCTGGTGCGGGCGGTGGCCCTGGGCGGCACGGCGGACCTGCACAGAGTGCACGACTGGAACAAGGACTTTGTGCGCCAATCCCCGGCCGGCGCCCGCTACGAGGCGCTGGCCGGGGAGATCGATCGGGGCCTGCGCTTCATGTCGGCGTGTGGGGTGGACGACTCATCGCTGCTTTCCACCGAGATCTACGCCAGTCACGAAGCATTGGTGCTCGACTACGAGCGGGCCATGCTCCGCCTGGACGCCACCGGCCCGACGCCCAAGCTCTACGACCTGTCCGCGCACTTCCTTTGGGTGGGGGAGCGGACTCGGGCGCTGGACGGGGCACACATCGCCTTCGCCGAACTGCTGGCCAACCCGATCGGGCTCAAGCTGGGCCCGAGTACTACCCCAGATCAGGCTGTGGAGTACGTCGAGCGGCTCGACCCGCACGGCGTGCCCGGCCGGCTCACCCTGATCTCCCGGATGGGGGCGCAGCGGATCCGCGATGTGCTGCCAGCGATCGTGCAGAAGGTCACCGCCACTGGGCATCAGGTGATCTGGCACTGCGACCCAATGCACGGCAACACCATCGAGTCATCCACTGGGTACAAGACCAGACACTTCGACTGGGTGGTCGACGAAGTGCAGGGTTTCTTCGAGGTGCACCACGCGTTGGGTACCCATCCCGGCGGGATCCACGTGGAGCTCACCGGCGAGGACGTCACCGAGTGCCTCGGCGGTGCTCAGGACATTTCCGATGCGGACCTGTCCGGTCGCTACGAGACCGCATGCGATCCGCGACTGAACACCCAGCAGGCCCTAGAGCTGGCGTTCCTGGTCGCGGAGATGCTGCGGTCGTGAGTGGGTAACAGTGTCTGACACTGTTACCCACTCACGACCGCTTACAGGGTGGTGAGCGTGATGGTGGTACCGGGGCGGACGGGCTGGCCCGCCCCGGGTGACTGGGAGATCACCCGGTCGGAGAATCCCCCGATAATCCCGAATCCGCCGAACGACTGGCTGACCGCGCTGTTCAGTCCCGCGTCAGCGAGCGCCTGGCGGGCCTGGGCAACCGGCAACCCCACCACGTCGGGCACCACTGGCGCGTTGCTCACCAGCAGGGTGACGGTGGTGCCGCGGGGGGCTCCGGTGCCGGCCGGGGGATCGGTACCGATCGCGTGCCCACCGGCGATCTGACCGTCGAACTGGCGCCGCACCTGCGTGGTCAGGCCAGCACGGGCCAGCGCCGCGACCGCGTCGGCCTCGCGCATCCCCCGCACCCCCGGCACTGTGGTCGGGGCCGGCCCTTTGCTGATCACCACAGTGACCGGAGCACCGACGGTGAGCATGGTGCCGGCCGCCGGCCGCAGTCCGATCACCGTGCCGATCGGGACAGTGTTGTCGAATGCTTCGGCGCCCCGACGTGGGCTCAGATCCGCCTGCTCGACCACCCGTTCGGCCTCCTCCGGGGTGCTCCCTACGGCCAGGTTGGGTACCACCGGGTGGCCCAGTGAGATCAGCACAGTGATGCCCGAGCCGCGCATCGCCCGGTGGCCCGGTGCGGGATCGGTGCTGATCACCGTGTCGCCCGCGACGGTATCGTTGTGATCCTCAGTAAGGTTGGTCTTGAGGTCGGCGGAGGCCAGTGCGGCCGCAACTGCCCCGCGGTGCATGCCGGTGAGGTTGGGCACCACGGTCCACCGGCCGCTGCCCAGCCACCACGCACCGATCCCGATCGCGCTGGCGAGCATCAGCACGACCACCAGCCAGGCGATGAAGGCTCGCCGGTTGCGAGCCCGCTCGTGTCGGTAAGGATCCTGGTGGTAAGGCCCTGGCAGTTCGGCCTGCTGGGTGTCTGGTCCACTCGGCGTGGCATCGACCCTGCTCAGGGCCCGAGTTCCGCGGGGGCCGTGGTCGGGCGGGGCCGCCGCGGTGGCGCCGGGAAGTCCTGCTGAGGGCACGGGTACCGGTACCGGATCGATCCCCAGGTCGGTCCGCACCGCGCGTAGCGCGTGCAGGAACGCCGCTGCGTCCGGCGGGCGGACCGCCGGGTCTCGACGGGTGGCGCGCACGATCAGGTCGTCCAGCGGTGCAGGCACTACGGCACCAGCCGTGCTGGGGGCGGGCATGTCGTCGTTGACGTGCCGATAGGCCACCGAGAGCGCAGTCTCGCCGGTGTACGGCGGTGTCCCGGTGAGCATCTCGAACAGCAGCACTCCGGCGGCGTAGACATCACTGCGGGCGTCGGCCATCCCGGTCGCGACCTGCTCGGGTGAAAGGTAGGCCACTGTCCCGAGGATCACGTCTCCGGTGTGGTTACTGGCCTCTGCCGCTGCGCGGACCAGTCCGAAGTCGGCCACTTTCACGACCCCGCCGGGACCGATGAGGACGTTCTCCGGCTTGATGTCGCGATGTACCAGCCCTGCCCGATGCGCCGCGGCGAGCGCCGAGAGCACCAGTTCGGCCACCGCGAGGGTGAGCGGCACCGGCAGCCTGCCGTGCTGTCGCAGCAAGTCGCGTAATGTTCCGCCGTCCACCAGTTCCATCACCAGGAACACGGAGTCACCAGCAGGGGAGGAGTCGACACCTTGGTCATGGACCCCAACGACGCCAGGATGGTGCAGCCGCGCGGCGGCGCGGGCTTCCCGCTCGAAGCGCTCCAGGAAGATCGGGTCGACGGCGAACCGCGAGGCCATCACCTTGATGGCGACGGCCCGCTCCAGGCGGGTGTCTGTGCCGCGGTAGACGGTGGACATGCCGCCGCGGGCCAGCACCGAGCCAACCCGGTAGCGCCCGTCCAACAGGGTGCCGACCAGGTTCCCATCGTGATCGGGTCCCTGTCGCTCCACAGCCCCGGATCGTACGGACCCGGTGCTGCCCGAACGGCGGAAGGGCACCGGCCGATAGGTATGGCATGGTGATCGCTGTGAGCGACATCCCCATAGCCGTGGACGTGCTGGATCTCAATGTGGTGGTGCTACCGCTGCCTGACGTCGCGCAACGGCTCGGACTGCCAGTAACCCGGGTGCACCAGATGCTGCGCGACGGGCAACTTCTGGGCGTACGCCGGCACGGCGTAGCCGTCGTCCCCGCAGAGTTTCTCAGCGGTGATGCGGTCGTCAAAGGGTTGCCCGGCACGATCACCTTGCTGCGCGACGCTGGTTACTCCGCAGAGGAGATCCTGCGCTGGCTGTTCACCGCCGAGGATTCCCTTCCTGGCACGCCGATCGGCGCACTACGGACCGACCGAGGCCGAGAGGTGAAGCGCCGGGCCCAGTCCATGGGATTCTGACCGGGGATTCTGACCGGGGATTCTGACCGGTGGATTCCACGACCGGTCTTCGCCAGCGATGATCGGGCACGGTATCCTCGCCACTTCGCGGTGATCTACTGCGGGTTGTGGTTGGTCAGCCGAAGGAGGAAACACGATGCTGGGGAAGCTGGGGAAGCTCGTTGTGCTGGCAGGGGCCGTCGAGGCCGCTCGCCGGTACGCCAAGACCAACCCCGAGGCAGTCGGCAAGGTGGCGAACCAGGCGGGACGCCTTGTTGACCAGTGCACCAAAGGCAAGTTCAGCAGCCAGATCGACGGTGCGGTGCGCAAAGTCCAGGAGGCGACCGGCGGAAGCTCGTCGTAGCAGGCGCCTTAGGGTTCGAAGCCCAGCCCGTCGAACCGGTCCACGGTGGTGAACTGTTCGGCGGGCTGGCCGACTGCCTCGTCAGCTGATGGGAAACTTGTGTCATGGCAGTGAATTCGTTTATGGTCCCGCTGGGTACGCTGGGGCCTCCGTTCGCCCTGCCGTCTCTGGACGGCCAGATCGTGACCTCTGACGGCCTTGACTCCGGTCGGCCACTGTTGGTGATGTTCCTGTCCAATCATTGTCCCTATGTCCGGCACATCGAGCGGCAACTCGGCTCGCTGGTTGCCGAGTACGCACCGCGAGTGGCCGCGGTGGCGATCTGTAGCAACGACATCGAGAACTATCCTGACGACGGTCCTGCTGGGTTAGCAGGGCAGGTCGCCCGTGCCGGGTTCACGTTCCCGTATCTGCTCGACGGCACCCAGGAGGTCGCACTGGCCTACCGGGGAGCCTGCACCCCGGACTTCTTCCTCTATGACACCGGGCGCCGGCTTGTCTACCGTGGCGAGTTCGACGAGTCCCGCCCACGCAACGACGCCCCAGTGACCGGTACGGCATTGCGTTCGGCGCTGGACCTGGTGCTGGCTGGGCAGCTGGTCCCCGAACCCCAGGCACCCAGCATGGGCTGCGGCATCAAGTGGAAGCCAGGCAACGAACCGTCCTGACCCCGGGAGGTGTCGGTCGTGGAAGAGGTGAGCGTCGCTGCGGCCCAGCATCGTCGTGATGATCAGCCGGTAGTAGGTCACACTGGGGCTCGGTTCCGGCCTCTCGTGAGCCGTTGGCGGCATCAGCAACAGGATCTCGAGCAGGTCGTGGAGGCGTCCCCACCGCCGGTGTCCCACCCGGTCGATGGTGCAGAGTGGATCGACTGGGGTGGCTGGGACACGGTCACCCAGACCTACGATTTGGTGCGGCCCTATTCCTGGACCGGGGGACGGACCACGTCGCGCGTCGCGCTCTCCGTGGAGACCTTGGTCTCGGCAACCGGTCAGGCAGCTGACCCGGCGGCCCCTCCGGAGCACGGCACGATCCTCAGCCTCTGCGCTACCCCGTGCTCGGTCGCGGAGCTCTCCGCCCTGCTGTCGATGCCCTTCGGGGTGACGCGGGTGGTGCTGGGCGACATGGCTGAGGCGGGCAAGGTCGTGGTGCACCGCACGGTAGGACCCGCTGACCTGCCGGATATCGACCTGCTGCAGCGGGTGCTCAACGGCCTGCAGCGGTTGTGATCTACTGGCAGACAGCGGTGACCCGCACCACGGCGGTCCCGGTCTCGTCGGAGGCGGCCAGGTCGACCTCGGCAGTGATGGCCCAGTCGTGGTGCCGGGCCGGATCGTCCAGGATCTGTCGCACGACCCACCGTCCCGGCTGCTGATCGATGATCAGCAGGTGCGGGCCGCGGGCGTCCGCGCCGGTGCCGATCTCGCCATGCTCGTCGAAGTACGGTTCCACGGCCTGTCGCCAGGCCTCCGCGTCCCAGCCGGCCTCCGCGTCGAGCTCGCCCAACTCATCCCAGTGCCGGCGGGCCGCCAGCTCCACCCGGCGGAACAGCGCATTGCGCACCAGAACCCGGAAGGCTCGCGCGTTGGCCGTCACCGGCGGAGGTCGCTGGTCCACCGGCTCCGGCGCGCCATCCGGCGACTGGGGGTCACGCAGTCTCTGCCACTCGTCCAGCAGGCTGGAGTCGACCTGGCGGACCAGCTCGCCGAGCCACTCCTGCAGGTCACGCAGCGGGTCGGTTTTGGCGTCCGCGGGCACTGTGCGGCGTAGCGCTTGGTAGGCGTCGGCCAGGTAGCGCAGCACCAGCCCCTCGGAACGAGCCAGGCCGTAGAACCCGACGTATTCGGTGAAGGTCATCGCCCGCTCGGCGAGATCCCGGGCGACTGACTTGGGGGACAGCCGGTGGTCGGCCACCCACGGGTGGCCCCGCCGGTAGGTCTCGAACGCTGCGTTGAGCAGCTCGGCCAGTGGCATCGGGTAGGTAACGTCCTCAAGGAGTTGCATCCGCTCCTCGTACTCGATGCCCTCCGCTTTCATCGCTGCCACGGCCTCGCCCTTGGCTTTGGACAGTTGTGCGCTCAGGACTTGGCGCGGGTCCTCCAGGGTGGCCTCGAGGATCGACAGGACGTCCAGTGGGTAGCCGGCCGAATCCGGGTCGAGCAGCTCGATCGCGGCCAGCGCGAACGGGGACAACGCCTGGTTGAGCGCAAAGTCGAGTTGCAGATCCCCGGTGAGCCGCACGGTACGACCGTCAGCGTCCGGCACCGTCAACCGCTCGATGACGCCGGCGGCGAGCAGGGCACGGTAGATCGCGATGGCCCGGCGGATGTGCCGGCGCTGCGCGGGGCGGTCCTCGTGGTTGTCGGTGAGCAAGTGGCGCATCACGGCAAACGCGTCTCCGGGGCGGTTGGCGACGTTGAGCAGCATCGCGTGGCTCACCGCAAAACTGGAGGTCAGCGGTTCCGGTTCGGCCGCGACCAGCCGGTCGAAGGTGCGATCGCTCCAGGACACCGATCCTTCGGGGGGCTTCTTGTGCACCACCCTGCGGCGCTTGCGGGCATCGTCGCCGGCCTTGGCCATTGCCTTGGTGTTCTCCACCACGTACTCGGGGGCCTGCACGACGACATCGCCGGCGGTGTCGTACCCGGCTCGGCCCGCCCGGCCGGTGATCTGGTGAAACTCACGAGCGGTGAGGTGTCGGGTGCGGGTCCCGTCGTATTTGCCCAAGGCGGTGAGCAGCACCGTGCGGATTGGCACGTTGATCCCCACGCCGAGGGTGTCGGTACCACAGATGATCTTTAACAGGCCGGCTTGGGCGAGCCGCTCGACGAGCCGGCGATACCGCGGCAGCATCCCGGCGTGGTGCACCCCGATCCCGTGGCGCACCAGCCGGGACAGGGTCCGTCCGAAACCAGCGGTGAACCGGAAGGTGCCGATCAGCTCGGCGATCGCCTCTTTTTCTGCCCGGCTGCAGACATTGATGCTAGTCAGCGACTGTGCTTGCTCGGCGGCCGAGGCCTGGGTGAAGTGCACCACATAGACCGGTGCCGCTTTGGTGGCCAGCAGTTCTTCCAGCGTCTCGTGCAGCGGCGTGGTCACGTACCGGAAATGCAGCGGAACCGGGCGCTGGGCGGAGCGCACGACCGCGGTGGCACGACCGGTGCGCCGGGTCAGGTCCTGCTCGAAGCGGGTGACGTCGCCCAGCGTCGCGGACATCAGCAGGAACTGGGCCTGTGGCAGCTCTAGCAGTGGTACCTGCCACGCCCAGCCGCGATCAGGGTCGGCGTAGAAGTGGAACTCGTCCATCACGACCAGGCCGACGTCGGTATCCGGGCCACTGCGCAGCGCCATGTTGGCCAGCACCTCCGCGGTGCAGCAGAGGATGGGTGCCCCGGCGTTGACACTGGAATCACCGGTGAGCATCCCGACCTGGTCGGCGCCGAAGACGCCGCACGCCGCGAAGAACTTCTCCGATACCAGTGCCTTGATCGGTGCGGTGTAGACGCTACGCCTGCCCTGGGCCAGCGCGACCGCGTGCGCGCCGGTCGCGACCAGGCTCTTCCCGGATCCGGTCGGGGTGGCCAGGATCACGTTCGAGCCCGAGACAATTTCGATCAGTGCGTCTTCTTGGGCGGGGTAGAGGGTCAAGCCCTGGCTCTGTACCCAGGCCACAACAGTGTCGAGCAACTCGTCGGGACCTGAATCGCTGGGCAGCGCCGCAATGAGCGTCATGGTAAGTGCGATCGTGCCCGCGGTCCTGGATCCGAAGCGAGGCGGGGCCGGCGTGCCGACCCGGGAGTAGCGCGATAACCTGATTTTCGGTCGGGATTGCCGCGCGCCCGTGCTCTAGGCCCAGTGCTTCAGGCACAGCGCAGAGGGAGTGACCGCATATCGACACGGGGCAGCTGATCGCCGGCCACTACCGGGTGCTCGACCGGATTGGCAGCGGCGGCATGGGCGTCGTCTGGCAAGCCATGGACGAGCGACTGCAGCGACTGGTTGCGGTGAAGCAGTTGCTGTTGCAGCCTGGTCTGAGCCCCCGGGCGACCGACGAGGCCCGGGCCCGGGCGTTGCGCGAGGCGCGCATCGCCGCGCGCCTGCAGCACCCGAACGCGATCGTCGTCTACGACGTGGCTGAGCACGAGGGTGAGCCCTGCCTGGTGATGGAGTACCTGCCCTCGCGCAGCCTCGCCGCGGTGCTGGGCGAGCGGGGCTGCCTCCCCGTGCCCGAGGTCGCGTCGATCGGCCGGCAGATTGCTTCGGCGCTGGCCGCCGCGCATGCCGCGCGGATCGTGCACCGGGATGTCAAGCCCGGTAACATCCTGATCACCGACGGCGGGACGGCCAAGATCACCGACTTCGGTGTGTCGCGCGCCGCGGGCGATGTCACGATCACCCAGACTGGGATGATGGCTGGCACTCCGGCCTACCTCGCCCCGGAGGTGGCCCGTGGGCAGGTCCCGACCCCGGCGTCGGATGTCTTCTCCCTCGGTGCCAGCCTCTACGCCGCGGTGGAGGGGCGGGGTCCGTTCGGCGACAGCGACAACCCGCTTGCGCTGCTGCACGCGGTGGCTGGTGGGCAGGTGATACCGCCGCGCCATGCCGGCCCGCTATCCGCGGTGCTGATGAGGCTGCTGGCCACAGACCCGGCAACGCGGCCCGACATGCCGGGAGCTGGCCTGGAACTGGCCGCAGTGCGGACTGTTCGACCCGCGCCCAAGTCAGCCGCGCCCAAGTCAGTCCCAGTGGCCAGGTCAGCCCCGGTGCCTGCGGCAGATCTGCCGCCGACCATGGTGTCCGCTTCCTTGCGCGGCTCGCCGCCGGAGATGATCCCGTTCCCGCCTGCTGGCCGTGTCACGATGCGGCCGACGTGGCGCCGCGGGCGGGCGGGCGGGCTGGTCGGAGCTACTCTTGTGGGGCTCGCGTGCGCTGGCGTCGGGGTGCTGCTCTCGGGTGGCTCGACCAGGGAACAGGGCGCGCACCTCGCCGGGCCGGCGGTCGCCTCGGCGCCTGCGGCAACGCCGACACCAGGACCGGCTGCGGTCCTCGCGCCACCGCAGGTGCAGCGGGTCGACCACGCCCAGTCAATCGCCTGGCGCGATGCCGGGCAACTCGTGATCGACTACTACAACGGCGTGGACAACCCCACCTCGGCCTGGCAGCTGCTGTCACCCACCGCGCAGGCATTCTTCGGCAGCGAGTTGGACTTTCGATCTTATTGGAGCCAGTACTCCTCGGTCAGCGCACGTAACGCCTTCGGCGTTTCCGACAACGCCGACGGTTCGGTGCGCGTACCCGTCGAGGTCACCTACCACTCGGGCGGCACCGCTCAGGTCGTCAAGCGGGCACTGCGGGTGACCCGGGGGGAGGGCCACCTGCTCATCGACTCGGATCCACGGTGAGGTCCTCACCGACTGGTCCCGGGTGCCGGCAGACGTAGGTCATGGCCGGCGGCAGGTGCCGCCACATGGTGCGAGTGGGCAGCACCTCGCTGAAGATCCGCCCCAGCTCACGGCGGAACCGGCGGGCTGCGGGCGTCCAGTAGCCCAGGCTGTACGCGGCAGCGGTGAACACCCCATCGGTTGCCAGTGCGGCGGCAAAGATCGTCAGGAACTCGCGTTGCTGTTGCGGGCCGAACAGGGTCCACGGCAGTACTGAGACGATCACGTCGGCGCGCTCCACGCCATGGTCGGCGAGGATGACCGGAAGCGTGGCGGCGTCCGCGGTGACCACCTGCACGCCCAGTTCGCGGGACCGCAACCGGTCAGCGAGCTCGGAATCCTTTTCGACCGCGATCACCACCGCGTCGTGCTCCGCCTCCCGAGCGATTGCCGCGGTGACCGCGCCGGACCCGGCCCCGATCTCCACCACGACCGGGGGCCGCCCAACCTGGCCGGCCCCGCATACCACCGCGGCCAGCCGTTGGGCGAGTTCGGGTCCGGAGGGCACCAGTGTCCCGACATCGCGGGGAGACCGCATCGCCGCCGCGAGGAAGGTGCCCCAGTCGCCACCGAGAGTGCGCTGGACGGGATCGCGCGGGTGTGCGGTCATGAGGGACAGTGCACACCACTCGGCGCGGCGCGCACTACCGAGGGTGCAACTGCGTAGGTTACGAGTCATGGTCGACCACCACGGGAGGGCATCGGATGGCTACTCTGCACAATGATCGCTACCTCGACGCGTTGACTGCGCAGTCCGTGCTGTTCGCCGAGGCGCTGGCCGGCGCCGACCTGCAGCAGCGAGTACCGACCTGCCCGGACTGGACGGTGCACCACCTCGCCCAGCATGTCGGACAGGTCCACCGGTGGGTTACCGCGATTGTCACCCAGCTCACCCCCACCCTGCTGAGGTTCCCGTCGGATGTGACCGCACCCGAGGACGCCGACGGGCTCCGTGGCTGGTTGCGGGACGGCGCTGCCGAACTGGCGTCCGTGCTCCGGCTGGCCGGTCCGCAGACACCGGTGTGGAGCTGGGCCGACGACCACAGCGTCGGGTTCTGGGCTCGCCGAATGGTGCACGAGACTGCCGTGCACCGGGCCGACGCCACGCTGGCCTTGGGTCGCGAGTTTGCCCTGGACACCGATCTCGCCGCCGATGCGATCTCCGAATGGCTGAGCCTGCTCTGCATGCCACAGTCCGTCGACAGACGGCCCGAGCTGCGCGGCGAGGGCCAGATTCTGCACCTGCACGCCACCGACCCGGGGCTGGGCGAGGCAGGGGAGTGGATCGTGCGCCGGACTTCGACGGGTCCGGTCTGGGAACCCGGCCATACCAAGGGCGATGTCGCGGTCCGGGGTGCGGTGGTGGACCTGCTGCTGGTCCTGACGCGCCGTGTCCCGCCTGGGGGTGCGCCGATCACCGTGCTCGGCGACGCCGGCATCCTCGCGCACTGGCTTGAGCACACCCGGGTCTGACCGGACCCGGGACGAGCCGGGAATTTATCAAGGCTACCCTCCGGCGGCGTGAGCTTCGCGCGATATGACCTCGTCGTTGTCGGTTCGGGCTTCTTCGGCCTCACCGTGGCCGAGCGGGCTGCCGCCCAGTTAGACAAACGGGTACTGGTGGTGGAGCGGCGCCCGCACCTCGGTGGCAACGCCTACTCCGAGGCGGAGCCGGAGACCGGGATCGAGGTGCACCGCTACGGCGCGCACCTGTTCCACACCTCGAACACGCGCGTGTGGAAGTACGTGAACCAGTTCACCGAGTTCACCGGCTACCAGCACCGGGTGTTCACGATCCACCGCGGCCAGGTCTACCCGTTCCCCATGGGGCTGGGGATGATCTCTCAGTTCTTCGGTCGCTACTTCACCCCCGATGAGGCCAGGGCGCTCATCGCTGAACAGGCCGCCGAGATCGATGGCAAGGACGCCACGAACCTCGAAGAGCAAGCGATCTCGCTCATCGGCCGCCCGCTCTACGAGGCGTTCGTCCGTGATTACACAGCCAAGCAATGGCAGACCGACCCCACGGAGCTGCCGGCCGCGACCATTGCCCGGTTGCCGGTGCGCTACAATTTCAACAACCGCTATTTCAATGACACCTACGAGGGTCTTCCGGTGGGCGGCTACACCGCGTGGCTGACAAAGATGGCTGCGCACCCAAACATTGAGGTGCTGCTGAACACCGACTACTTCGAGGTACTCGACGACATCCCCGAATGCATACCGGTGATCTACACCGGCCCGGTGGACAGGTACTTCGACCACTCCGAGGGCTGGCTCGGCTGGCGCACCCTGGACTTCGAGCAGGAGGTTGTGCGTGGCTGCGGTGACTTTCAAGGCACCCCGGTCATGAACTACGCCGATGCCGACGCGGCGTTCACTCGTATTCTTGAGTTCCGGCACTTCCACCCGGAGCGGGACCATTACCCGACCGATCGGACTGTTATCGTGCGGGAGTTCTCCCGGTTCGCCGGCAAAGAGGACGAGCCGTACTACCCTATCAATACCCCTGAGGACCGGGCCAAGCTGGGACGCTATCGCGACTTAGCCAAAGCTGAGACCGCGCATCGTAATATCTTATTCGGTGGTCGCCTGGGCACCTATAAGTATCTGGACATGCATATGGCCATCGGCTCGGCGCTGACGATGTTCGATAACAAGATCGCTCCCTACTTCACGCATAGCCGAGCGCTCGACGGCTCCCTCGATGACTAGATCGGACCGGCTGCTCACCCTGCCCAATGTGCTCAGCATGCTCCGGCTGGCCGCTGTTCCGTTGTTCCTGTGGCTGCTGCTCGGTCCGCACTACGACCTGCTTGCCGTGCTCGTGCTGGCCCTGTCGGGTCTCACCGACTGGCTGGACGGCAAGCTGGCCCGCTTACTGAACCAGTCCAGCACGTTGGGTGCGTTGCTCGACCCAGTGGCCGATCGGCTGTCCACGCTGAGCACCCTGTTGGCCTTCGCGGTGCGGGAAATAGTGCCGTGGTGGGTGGTTGCCGGGCTGGTCGGCCGCGATCTCGTGCTGGTGCTCACGCTGCCCGTGCTACGGCACTACGGCTATGGTCCGCTTCCGGTGCACTACATCGGCAAGGCAGCCACGCTGTGCCTGCTCTACGCTTTCCCGCTGTTGCTGCTCGCCCACGACATGCATGGTGGGGTGGGCGCGGTGGCCCAGCCGCTCGCGTTGGCCTTCACCGGCTGGGGCGGCGCTTTGTACCTCTGGTCGGGGGTGCTGTACCTCCTGCAGGTTCGGTTGACGGTGCGCGCCGCACGGGGTGTGCACCAGGGATGATGTGGAGGAACGCGCGGTGATTCCCGAGGAACTGCGGTACACCCCGGCGCACGAGTGGGTGCTGGCCGGCGCGGCGGACACGGTGCGGGTCGGTATTACCGACTATGCGCAGGCGCAGCTCGGAGACATCGTCCACGTGGAGTTACCACCGGTGGGCGAGTCAGTGGCGTTGGGTGACCCGGTTGGTGAGGTGGAGTCGACCAAGAGTGTGTCGGAGGTGTTCGCGCCGTTCGCAGGCGAGGTCGTGGCCCGCAACGACACCCTGGATGGCAGCCCCGAACTGGTCAACTCCGACCCCTACGGCGAAGGTTGGATGATCGAGATCAAGTTGACTGACACGTCCGCAATGGACTCGTTGCTGGGTGCCGAGGACTACCGCAGGCTCATTGACGAGGAAGCCTGACCCGAGTGTTGATCGGCACCGCCCGACGCTGACCTCTGTCCGCGATGTCTGTACCCGGCACGGTAGGTTGTGGTCCGATCATCAGTGACCACCCCGCGAAGGAGAGCCCAGCGTGAGCACGAACGACGGGCCCCGTGTACCACCAGAGCGGGGTCCGGAGCAGACCTCGGTGTTCCGGGCCGATTTCCTCGCTGAAGCCGAGAGCGTGGAGTTACCGGCACCCCCCATCGTCGGTATCGACGCGTTGCCTGCTGGCTCCGCCCTGTTGGTGGTCAAGCGTGGCCCGAATGCCGGTTCCCGGTTTCTTCTCGACCGGTCCACCACGAGCGCGGGCCGGCACCCGGAAAGCGACATCTTTCTGGATGACGTGACGGTGTCCCGCCGGCACGCCGAGTTCCGGCGGGAAGGCGGTGATTTCGTGGTGGTGGACGTGGGGAGCCTCAACGGCACCTACGTCAACCGGGAACCAGTGGACACCGCGGTACTCGCCCATGGCGACGAGGTGCAGATCGGCAAGTTCCGGCTGGTGTTCCTGACCGGTCCGCGTGCCGTAGACCGAGGGGCTGACCAGGGGTCGCGGTGACGGCTCCGGGACGTTCCGGGCATCGGCCCGGGGTGAGTATCGGCTCGGTGCTCGCCCAGCTGCGGTCGGATTTCCCCGACATCACCATCTCCAAGATCAGGTTCTTGGAGTCCGAGGGGCTGGTTCAGCCGGAACGTACTGCTGCTGGCTATCGGCAGTTCTCGGCCCAGGATGTCGAACGGCTGCGTTGTGTGCTCGCCGCCCAGCGCGACCATTACTTACCGCTGAGGGTCATCAAGGAGCATTTGGACGCCCTCGACCGGGGCGAGCTCGAGCAAAGTTCTGACCTTCGTTGGCCACGGGCGCCGCGTCCGCTGGCCAGCGCGCCGCCTGGCTCAGCGACCGAATCGGACGGCTCGGCAGACCTCGGCTCTCTCGACGCCGTGCGGATGACCCAAGAAGAGTTGCTCACTGCGGCCGGCATTGGTATCGCGGTGCTCACCGAGCTCGAGCAGTTCGGCTTGGTCCGTCCCGGTCCAGCAGGCTTCTACGACACCGATGCCCTGTCGGTAGTGCGGACCGCCCAGGCGATGACCGACTTCGGGTTGGAGCCCCGGCACCTGCGCGCCTTCCGGGCATCCGCGGACCGGGAGGTGGGCTTGCTGGCGCAGATCGTCACCCCGATGAGCCGGCAGCGCGATCCTGACGCTCGGGCCCGGGCTGAGGAGGTGGTCCGGGAACTGGCGGTGTTGTCGTTGCGGCTGCACGCCCTGCTCGTGCGGATCGGGCTGCGTGGGGTCATCGGGAGTTGAGCCGCAGCCAGGTCGGGAATTTGGACCGCCGCAGGACTCGGCATGGGGTCGGTGCCGCGTGTAGCGTCTTGAGGTAGCAATGGTGGAGACATGACTGGTCTGGCAGCCACTCCGGCCGGTGCCAAAATCCACCGCCGAGCACGACGATCCTCGAGGCACCCCGACCGCAGGGTGCAGTGGGAGGGAGGCGCAACGCGATGAGCGAGATGCGTGTCGTCGGGGTCCGGGTGGAGTTGCCGGCGAACCAGCCGATCCTGCTGTTGCGGGAGACCGAGGGTGAGCGCTACTTGCCGATCTGGATCGGCAATGGGGAGGCGACTGCCATCGCCCTGGAGCAGCAGGGTGTGCAACCGGCCAGGCCGATGACCCACGACCTGCTCCGAGATGTGATCAGTGCGCTGGGTGGGGAGCTGAGACAGGTCCGGATCACTGAGCTGCAAGAAGGAATCTTCTTCGCGGAGTTGGTCTTCGACGGTGATGTGCGGGTCTCTGCCCGGCCGAGTGACTCGGTGGCCTTGGCGTTGCGGGCCGGGGTACCGATTCACGCCGAGGAGTCGGTGCTCTCCGAGGCCGGCTTGATCATCCCGGATGAGCAGGAGAACGAGGTCGAGAGGTTCCGGGAGTTCCTCGAGTCGGTCTCCCCGGAGGACTTCCGCGGAGCGGACACCTGATGGCTGTCTGGAGCTGAAGTTGAGGGTGAGGCTCCCGCGCGCCGGATTGACCCGCTACCCGGTGGCGCCTACCGTCGATCCTCACAGCGAGTCGCGCCGGTGTGATTCGCTCCGCATGGTCGGAAGACCCGTCGCGGGCCGAGTGGCTCGTGGGTGATCGGCGCACGGCGTGGGAGGCATGGGTGGTCGACGGACCGCACGGCGGAGCGGGCAACCCGGCGTATGACGTCACGCAGTCCGACGCCGACGAGGCCGCTGACCAGGGCACCCTGTTCCCGGACTCCGTTCTGGCCGACCCGCACGGAGTGACCGACCATCTTCTCGGCTATCGCGGTCCAGTGGCATGTCAGATCACCGGGATCACGTACCGCCAGCTGGACTACTGGGCACGCACCAACCTGGTGGTGCCCTCCATCCGTGGTGCCTCCGGTTCGGGCAGCCAGCGGCTGTACTCATTCAAGGACATCCTGGTTCTCAAAGTCGTCAAACGGCTGTTGGACGCCGGGGTGTCGCTGCAGAACATCCGCGTGGCCGTGGATCACCTGCGGCGCCGTGGGGTGCACGACCTGGCCCGCATCACGCTGTTCAGCGACGGCACCACGGTCTATGAGTGCACCTCACCCGAGGAGGTGGTTGATCTGCTGCAAGGTGGGCAGGGCGTGTTTGGCATTGCCGTCAGCGGTGCGATGAAGGAGATCGCCGGATCGATCAGCCAGTTTCCCCCGGAGCGGGCTGATGGTGGTCGCGTCGCGACAGCACCGGAAGACGAGCTGACCAAGCGCCGGCAAGCCCGCCGAATCAGCTGACGTATCCCGCTGTGCAGCCGGTCACAGCGGTCGGTGGGGAGTGTCAGCGGTGCACCGCCACGGTAAACTGATCGGGTAGTCGTCGATCCCGCGCGGGAGAGTTCTCGGCCATAGTTGTCCGGGCGCCGAAGGAGCAACTCCTCCCCGGACACTCTCAGGCGATCAGGGCCGCGCGGGTTAGACACCTCTGGAAAGTGGTGACGCAAGCCACCCGCCGACGGGGAAAACCGGCGCAGAGTGCCGGTTAAAGCTCTCAGGCGCTCGTTCGGCGAAGCCGGGTCCGGGCAGGAACAGAGGGGGAGGATCGATCGGGCATAGTGCCCGGCAGTTCTAGCCTGACGCCCGGAGGTCACCGCGATGGACACATCAGACCGGCGCTCACTGTCCGAGCTGGAGCACGGCACTCCGTTCGCCGACCGGCATATCGGTCCGCGCCCAGCCGAGCTGGCTCGGATGCTGGACATCATCGGCGTCGAGTCGCTGGAGCAGCTCGCCCAGCTGGCGCTGCCGCCTGCCCTCACCGACCCGGAGGCCGTCGGGGGTCTTCCGGCGCCGGCCACGGAGACGCAGGCCCTGGCTGAGCTGCGCGAGCGAGCCGACCGGTGCCACCCGCGGGTGCCGATGATCGGGATGGGGTATCACGGCACGGTGACCCCGCCGGTGATCCGCCGCTCGGTGCTGGAGAACCCGGCCTGGTACACCGCCTACACGCCCTACCAACCAGAGATCTCCCAGGGCCGGCTGGAGGCACTGCTCAACTTCCAGACGATGGTCTGCGACCTCACCGGCCTGCCGGTGGCCAATGCCTCATTGCTCGACGAGGCCACCGCGGCGGCCGAGGCGATGACCCTGCTGCGCCGGGCCGGCCAGGCCACCTCGTCTCGGTTCGTGGTGGACGCCGACACGTTGCCGCAGACGGTGGCCGTGCTGGCCACCCGCGCTGAGCCGTTAGGCATCGAGCTGGATGTCGCGGACCTGTCACGGGGGCTCCCGGACGGCGAGTTCTTCGGTGTGTTGCTGTCGTACCCGGGCGCCTCGGGTACGGTGCGCGACCACGCGATGCTGATCGAGCAGGTGCATCAGCGCCGCGCTGCGGTGGCCGTCGCAGCCGACCCGCTGGCGCTGACCGTATTGCGCCCCCCGGGCGAGATCGGCGCCGACGTCGCGATCGGATCCACCCAGCGCTTCGGCGTGCCGCTGGGCTTCGGCGGGCCGCACGCCGCCTATGTGGCTGTCCGCGGTGGCCTGGAGCGCCAACTGCCCGGTCGGCTGGTCGGCGTGTCCCGCGACGCCGACGGGTCACCGGCGTTGCGCCTGGCGCTGCAGACCCGCGAACAGCATATTCGCCGGGAGAAGGCCACCAGCAATATCTGCACCGCGCAGGTGCTGCTGGCCGTGATAGCCGCACTGTACGCGGTCTATCACGGACCGGAAGGGCTACGGGGCATCGCTCGGCGGGCGCATCGGATGGCCGCGGTGCTGGCTGCCGGCTTGCGTTCCGGCGGCGTCGAGGTGGTGTCCGACGCTTTTTTCGACACGGTGCTGGCGAGGGTGCCTGGCCGGGCCGCTGAGGTGGTTCGCGCCGCTCGCACGGCCGGCGTGGATCTCCGGCTGGCCGACGCCGATCACGTCGGGATCAGCTGTGCCGAGACCACTACCCGCGAGCACCTGCGGGTGGTCTGGGACGCCTTCGGCGTGCGGGTAGCCGACCCGGACATCCTCGACCGCCGGACTCCAGACGCCATCCCTGCCGCGGTGCGGCGGACCTCGCCGTTCCTCACTCACCCGGTGTTCTCCGCTTACCACAGCGAGACGGCGCTCCTGCGCTACCTGCGCATGCTGGCCGACAAGGACGTGGCACTGGACCGCAGCATGATCCCGTTGGGTTCCTGCACGATGAAGCTCAACGCTACTGCCGAGATGGAGCCGATCAGCTGGCCGCAATTCGCTGAGCTGCACCCGTTCGCGCCTCAGGAGGACGCACAGGGCTTGCTCGAAGTGGTCAGTGACCTGGAGCGCTGGCTGGCCGAGCTCACCGGGTACGACGCCGTTAGCCTGCAGCCCAACGCGGGCAGCCAGGGCGAGCTCGCCGGCCTGCTGGCCATCCGCGCCTACCACCGCAGCCGTGGCGAGACCGGCCGTGACGTTTGCCTCATCCCCGCCAGCGCGCATGGCACCAACGCAGCCTCGGCAGCGATGGCCGGGATGCGCGTGGTGGTCGTCGGCTGTGATCGCAACGGTGACGTCGACCTCGACGATCTCCGCGCGCGGATCGCCCGGCACGGTGCCGAGCTGGCCGCCATCATGATCACCTATCCGTCCACGCACGGGGTGTACGAGCCGGGTGTGGCGCAGGTGTGCGCGCTGGTGCACGACGCCGGGGGGCAGGTCTACGTCGACGGGGCCAACCTCAACGCGCTGCTCGGGCTGGCCCGACCGGGCCGCTTCGGCGCCGACGTCAGCCATCTCAACTTGCACAAGACGTTCTGCATCCCACACGGTGGCGGCGGGCCGGGAGTGGGTCCGATCGGCGTCCTCGCCCATCTGGCACCGTTTCTGCCCGGACACCCGCAGACGGCTCCTGGGACTGTGGTGGGCCCGGTGTCGGCGGCACCGTGGGGTAGCGCATCGATCCTGCCGATCTCCTGGGCCTACATCCGGATGATGGGCGCTGACGGCTTGCGTCGCGCCACGCTCACCGCGGTGGCCGCGGCGAATTACGTGGCCCGGCGTCTCGGGCCGTATTTCCCGGTGCTCTACACGGGCAGTGCCTATGGCTCGACCCCGGGTCTGGTTGCCCACGAGTGCATCCTGGATTTGCGGCCGATCACCAAGGCCACCGGCGTCACCGTCGAGGACGTCGCCAAGCGGTTGATCGACTATGGCCTGCATGCCCCCACCATGTCGTTTCCCGTGGTCGGCACCCTGATGGTCGAGCCCACCGAAAGTGAGAACCTCGCTGAGCTGGACCGCTTCTGCGACGCGATGATCGCGATCCGGGACGAGATCGACCGGGTCGCCGAGGGGGAGTGGCCTGCGGAGGACAACCCGCTGCGCGGCGCGCCGCACACCGCCAGCTGCCTGGCCGACAAGTGGGGCCACCCCTATAGCCGGGAACTCGCCGCCTACCCGATGGGCCGCACGCCCGTCAAGGTCTGGCCGCCGGTACGGCGTATCGACCAGGCCCATGGCGACCGCAACCTGATGTGCTCCTGCCCCCCGATAGAGGCGTTCAGTTCCTGACCGCGGATCGACGTGTTGCTGCGTGGGTCAGGTGGGTCGGGGTGGGGCGACCAGCTCAATGCCGATGGCCACGACGCCGAGGGCTTCGCGTTCGGGCGGGTAGATCTGGCGGATGTTGGCGAGTTGCTCGTCGCGGGTCGCGAGGGGGTTGACTTCGCCCCAGTCGGGGCAAGCACCTGGGGCGTGAAGATCCGCATTGGCATCTGCGCGGCCGGGGTGGCCAGCGCCCCGAGTGCGCCGTCGACGAGCTGGCAGCCGAAGGCCCAGTCCCCGCCCTTCATCATCACGTGCAGCGTGCCGGTGTCCTGCCCGAATGCCCGTTCCTTGACCAGGTTTCGATAGAGGGTGGCCAGGTCGAGGTAGGGCTGGTCGTTTTCGGGGTCGATGTGGGTGTCGTAGGTGCCGTGGTCGAAGCAGACCGCGGTGAAGGTGGCGCCGTCCTCGTCGAGACGGACCAGTTTGGTGCGGTCGGCGCGTTTCTCTGCCCAGCCGCAGTCGGGGCAGGGGATGCGGATGTGGACGGTGCCGTGCGATGGGGCCATCCACCAGCGGATGTCTTCCAGGCCACCAGGGTGCGCAGGAACTCCGCGCGGAACCCAGGTGTGGCCTGCTGGTCGGTGTAGGTTTCGACCTCGTCGGTGGTGTCGGTGGTCTCGGAGAGCGAGTCGAACAACGCGATGTAGTAGTTGTCGACAGCTCGGCGACCCGGTCCTTGCCCAGGGCGTGGAAGTAGGTCTGCTGATAGGCGTGGTGGGTCTCGGGATCGAGCACGACGTCGTGCGGGGCGTTGTCCAGTGCCCCGAAATAGATTTTTTGATCAAGCTCTGACTTGGGTATCCGTGAGGCGTTGGCATGACAATTTGATGGACGTCATAGGCCTGTGAAGGACCGGGTGGTGCTCGTGAGGCGCGTGTTGCAGTAGATGCTGGCCGGGGGAGGCCGGGGACTCAAGATCACTGTTTCGGGTGCCAAAAGTGACATGTTGTGTCGTTTTTTTGGCACCCGAAACTGTGATCTTGGCCGTAGTGCCGTCTTGAGGTGGGCCACTACCGTCTGCGGGCGGGACGGTGTTCGGCCGTGCCTACCTCATCGCCCACTGAGGCAGCGCCCGGTTGGTGTGCGTACCACATGCGCTGGTGGTGCGACGGGCAGAGGGTGGCTCACCGCCAGCCAACGCCGTATCGATCGACGTTCATGACCTACTTCAGGTCTGGGTCAGCGTGGGACGTGGGTGGCGTCGCGGACTGTGCCGACGTACTCCTCGACCAGGTCCTCCAGCGCGACGACCCCCTCGGTGCTGCCGTCGGGACCCACGACCCGGGCGAGGTGGCTGCGGGAGCGGCGTAGGAGAGTGAGCGCCTCGTCGAGTTTGGTCGTGGACTGCACCTCGGGTAGTGGGCGGGTGCTGCCCGGCGGTACCGGGGTGTCCGGCGATCGGCCGAGCAGCTCCAGCACGTCCTTGACGTGCAGGTAGCCCACGAGCTGCCGGTCGGCTCCCGGTTCACTACGACCCGGTTCACTACGACACAGCGGGAAACGGGAAAAACCGGTTTGGGCCACGGCGCGCTCGATGT
Organism: Pseudonocardiaceae bacterium; assembly: GCA_050699575.1. Taxonomy (GTDB): domain Bacteria; phylum Actinomycetota; class Actinomycetes; order Mycobacteriales; family Pseudonocardiaceae. The sequence continues at coordinate 30,983 of JBOHFG010000260.1, read as the reverse complement.
CACCCAGGGTGGGTTTGGCGGGAACCGTGGTCAGCCGGGAGATCGGGACCAGTACATCGGCGACGGTCCGCTCCCTGGTGGATAAGGTCTGAGTCAGCCTGCGGTGCTCCTGGCTGTCCAGCAGTCCCTCACGGCTGGAGTCGGCGATCAGGTTGGCTAGCTCGTCGGTACTGTAAGCACTGTCCAGCTCGTCGCGGAGCTGGACATCGAAAAGGTGCAGAATCAGCCGGGCGGCCTGGCTGAACAGTGCGATGACGGGTCGGGTCATCCTCATGAAGGCGACCAGCGGTGGCACCATCCACAGCGCGGTGCGCTCCGGACCCGCGATGGCGATGTTCTTGGGCACCATCTCGCCGAGCAGGATGTGCGCCACCGTGACGATGCCCAGCGCGATGATGAAGGCGACGGTGTGCAGCACCGTGTCGGGCACTCCGAGCGAATCGGTCAGCGACTCCAGCTGGTGGGCGATGGTGGGCTCACCAAGCGAACCCAGCCCCAGTGAGCAGATGGTGATCCCCAGCTGTGCCGCAGCCAGCATCAGCGGTAGTTTTTCCCCGGCCCGGATCACTGTGTCAGCCCGCTGCACCCCGCGCTTGGCCATGGCTTCCAACCGGTCTCGGCGAGCGCTGATCAGGGCGAACTCGGCACCGACGAAGAAAGCGTTCCCGGTCAGTAGCAACAGCGTGACGAGCAGCCAAGCAGCATTCACGGAGTCACCTGCTCAGCGAGCGCGGTCCGGGTGAGCCGCAGATCCGCGATGCGGCGGCGGTCCATCCGCGTCACGGTCAGCCGCCACCCGTCCAGCTCGACCTCGTCACCGACGTCGGGGATGCGGCCCAGTCGTTCCAGCACCAGCCCAGCGACGGTCTCGTAGTATCCCTGGGGCATCATGAACCCGACCGCATCGGCTACCTCGTCCGCTCGCAGCAGACCGGAGATGATCCAGCTCTGTTCTCCCAGCGGTTGGACCTGGGAGACCTCCTGGGGATCGTGCTCGTCGCGGACGTCACCGACGATCTCCTCCACCAAGTCTTCGAGGGTCACGATACCCGCGGTACCGCCGTACTCATCGACCACGATCGCGACTTGCAGGCCCTGTCCGCGCAGCCGGTCGAGCAGCGCATCGCCATCCAGCGAGCTCGGCACGGTGGGGACTGGGCTGGCCAGCGCACCGACCTGGGACACCCCGCGCTGGTCGGCTGGCACCGCGAAGGCCTGCTTGACGTGCACCACGCCACGGACATCATCAAGGTCGCTGCCGTAGACCGGGAAGCGAGAGAATCCAGTCCGTTGCGCGGCGCTCACTAGGGCCAGCACCGGCTCGTCCGCGCGTAGCGCCTCCACCCGTACCCGTGGGGTCATCAGCTCGTCCGCGGTGCGCTCGCCGAAGCGCAGCGAACGATCCAGCAGGGTCGCGGTTCCCGCGTCAAGGGTGCCGTGTTGGGCGCTGCTGCGAACCAGGGAACCAAGCTCCTGCGGTGAGCGTGCGGAGCGCAGATCCTCGGCTGGTTCGACGCCGAGCCAGCGGACGATCCAGTTCGCCGTGCCGTTCAGCGCGGAGATCAGCCAGCGGAAGGCGAGGGAGAACGCGTTGAGTACCCCGGCGACCTGCCGGGCTGTCTGCAGTGGCCGGGAGATGGCCAGATTCTGCGGGATGAGCTCACCGAACACCATCGACAACGCGGTCGCCAGCGCTAACCCGATCCCCAAAGACACCCCACTCACGGTGTTCACCGGCAGCCCGACGACGTGCAGGCCGGGCTGGATCAGCTCGGCGATGGCCGGCTGGGCAATGTAACCGGTGAGCAACGTGGTGATGGTGATGCCGACCTGAGCGCCGGAGAGCTGGAAGGACAGTGTGCTACGGGCCTGCTGGACCTGCCGGGCGCGACGGTCGCCAACCTGCTGGACGTGCGCGTCGACGGTGCTGCGTTCCAGGGTGGTAAGGGCGAACTCGCCCGCGACGAAGACGAAGGTGCCTGCAGTGAGCGCAGCCAGGCCGACAAGGCCATCTATTAGCTCCCAGATGCTGCGCAGGACGTCCATCGCGCTAGAACAGGTTTCCGGTTGACGTGTTGAGCATCTGCTCGCGAACCAGGGGGATCGGGGGGCCGCCGTAGGACAGGAAGCGGTCGTGAAATGCGCGCCACGCGGCGCGCCCGCCATGGGTCGCAGTCCAGTCCGCGCGCAGTTTGCGGATCATCAGCTTACCCATCGTGTAATTGAGGTAGGCCGGGTCGTAGGTGCCGCGGGCCGCCTGCTGGCGCGCGCTGCCGGGATCTTGATAAGCCTGTTCGCGGAACATCGTCTCACAGTTTGCCACGCTCATGCCCTGCGTGTGCATACCGATCGCGCACAAGAAGCGCACATTGCGCAGCAGTGCCTCGCTGAGCTGGCCGATGTGCGCCTCTGGCGCGCCGTTGCCGAGACCTGCCTCCCACATCATCTCCTCGGTGTAATGTGCCCAGCCTTCCGCGTAGGCGTAGCCGACAAAAAGCTGCCCGAACTCGAATGGTGACCGATTTGCGTGCAAGAACTGCACGAAGTGTCCTGGCCAGACTTCGTGCGCCGAGGTGAACAGCAGGATGGACTTGCCCGGCACGTAGGCGTCCTGGTCGGCCTTAGACCACGATGGATCGGGCGGCGCGATGTAGTACACCGACGGCATGCCCTTGTCGTACGGGCCAGGGATGTCAATGTATGCGAAGTTCGATCGTTGATACGGTGGCGCTTCCGCGACCAACGCCTGTTCCGTACCGGGAATGCTGACGAGGTCATGGTCGACGATGAATTGGCGTAGCGTGCCGAGCTGAGCGCGCGCGCCGTCCACGGCGCCGCCGCTCGGTTTATCCGCGTTTACTTTAGTGATGCACGCTTCGATGGTCGCGCCCGGTAGGTAATCGGCGCAGGCCTGGGTGAGCGCGCCGAGGTTGCGGGCGAGATCGGCCCGGCCGACGCTCTCCAGTTCGGTGAGTGGCGTGGTCACCCGCTCGGTCGTGCGCAGCATGTCAGCGAACTTCGCCGGACCGAGCGCGAAGTTCTCGGTCGCTTGCGCCAGCCCGCTGGTGAGCCACTCCGCGAGGTCCTGCATCGCCCGCGCGGCCGGCTCGATCGCGTTCGCTAGCTCCGCCTGCAGTGCCGGGTTCCGCACCTCAGCAAAAATCTTCGGCACATCCTTGCGGTAGAAGTCTGGAAAGCCGCCGAAGCCGTCGACACCGTATTTGATGAAGCTTTTCGGCAGCGGTGTGCGCAGGTTCGCGCGGATCTGTTCAACGGCCGTCGGCACGGCACGTGCGTAGCCGATAAAGGCCGTCAAGCGGGTCTCAGTGGGGGCGTAGGGACGGGTGAGATACACGCTCGGATCGAGGTTGTCGAGATAGAATTTTGGGTTCGTGAACGGCTGTTCTGCCTCTTCGAGCCAGAACAGTTCGGTGTCGATGCGCGACAACAGGTATTGCTGCTCGAAGCGCTGCTCAGCGCTTAGCGCGTTCTGGTCGAACGTTTCAGCCTGGGTACGCTGGGTATGCAGCCATTGCGCCGCGGCACGGATCCCGGCCGCGCTCCAGTCCGGCAACCGACCGTCGTATTCGTGCCGCCCTTGCTGGACGGCGAACGTCGGGTTCAGCGCGAAGTAGCCTTCATCAAACTGATGCAGGCGTTTCGTCCATTCGGTGCTGCCGGTGGTGCTTCCGGGTGTCGGCGGGGTGGCTTCGCAACCACCGGCGGCAAGCGCGACGAGCAGCAGCGTGGTGATGGCCCGAACGAAGGGCCGCACAGGCACCCGGTAGGTCATGGGGCCCCCTTGAGCACGACATTTGAGTACGACGGGACCAGGATCAAGGTAGTGGGTCACGGGCACACTGGCCACCGTGACAGTGCTCGTGGTGCGGGCGTGGGGCTGCTGATGCCGCCCCGCGGGTTGTTCGTCGGCCTCACCACCCTGGACCTGGTCCAGCGGGTGGCGCAGCGGCCCGGTGTGAACGAGAAGGTTGTCGCGCGGCGCAGTGACCTCGCCGCCGGGGGACCGGCCGCTGCGGCTGCGGTGACGTTCAGTGCGCTGGGCGGGCATAGCGTGCTGCTCTCCGCGCTGGGCCCCGGTCCGGTCGCCCGGCTGGCGGCGGGGGATCTGGACCGCGTCGGCGTGCAGGTTGTGGACGCCTGGGCAGCCGGTGCAGACCTCAGCATCTCGGCGATCACCGTGCTCGAGGGAACGGGGCAGCGGTCGGTGGTGTCCCGCAACGCTGAAGACTCGACCGCCGTCGTGCCAGCCGACTTGCCGACGCTGACCCGGGACGCCGATGTCGTGCTGATCGACGGGCATCATCCCCCGGTGGCCGTGGCCGCTGCGCGTGCCGCGCGCGCCGCCGGGGTACCGGTGGTGCTGGACTGTGGCAGCCCCAAGCCGGTGTACGCCGAGCTGGTGCCGCTGGCTGACGCTGTGGTGTGCTCGGCCAGCTTCCTACCTGGCCGACTTGATAGATGTGATGCCGATGGATTCGACGCTGATTGTTTTTACCCCATTGCGGCGGCTCTGCTGGCCAGCGGTGCACGCATAGTGGCGGTGACCGCCGGCGCCGCGCCGGTGCGCTGGCAGACCGGGAAGGCCACCGGTGCCGTCGAAATCCCATCGGTGATCGTCCACGACACCCTGGGTGCGGGAGACGCGCTGCACGGCGCGGTCGCCTTCGCTCGGGCTCGTGGGGTGACCGATCCCGAACGCAGCCTGAGTTTCGGGGTCGCGGTGGCCGCACTGCGCGTCCAGCACGTCGGCCCGCGCGCCTGGCTGAACGATCAACGGCTGGTCGCCGTGTCAGCAGAGACGTTCGGGGACTAGCCGGGTGCGTCGCCGCGTGGCTGGCGAGCGAGCGGCTCCCGTCCGGCCGGCTGGATCAGGTGATCGGTCGGCGGGGTTGCCGGGATCGCTGCCACCACGGGCGAGTCCGTGGTGAGAGTAATTGGCTGTCCGTGGTGCCTCAGCTCCAGCCCGACACCCTCCAGCAGCTGATACTCCGCCTGCCCACGAACGATCTCCACCTGTAGCCGCTGCCCACGCCAGCGCAGCCGGAAGGCGATCCTGCTCAACGCCTCCGGCAGCCGTGGCGCGAAAGCCAGGCCGCCGTCGTCGAGGTGACGTAGCCCGCCGAAGCCGGCCACCAGCGCCGACCAGGCACCGGCCAGCGCCGCGATATGTAGGCCTTGGTCAGTGTTGGCCAGATCAGCCAGATCTATCAGCGCGGTCTCACAGAGGTAGTCATAGGCCAGGTCGAGGTGCCCGGTCTCGGCCGCGAGCACCGCTTGCGTCGCTGCTGACAGCGACGAGTCGCGGACGGTGATCCGCTCGTAGTAGGCGAAATTCCGGGCTTTCTGCTCGGTGGTGAATGCCTCCGGGCAGAGATGCATGGCCAGTACCAGGTCGGCCTGCTTCACCACCTGTTTGCGGTACAGGTCGTAGTAAGGGAAGTGCAGCAACAGCGGATACTTGTCCGGCGTCGTGCCGGCGAAGTCCCAGACCGCGTGCTCGGTGAAGCCTTCTGCCTGCGGGTGCACCCCGAGCTTCTCGTCGTAGGGCACCACCATCCCGGCCGCCGCGTTGCGCCAGGATGCGACCTCCTCGGCGTCGACGCCCAAGGCGGCTGCTTCTTCCAAGTGCCGCCCGGCGGCGTCCACGGCGGCGCGCAGGTTTCGCTGCGCCATGAGGTTGGTGTAGACGTTGTTGTCGGCCACCGCACTGTACTCGTCCGGCCCGGTGACACCGTCGATCCGGAAGTGGCCTGCGACATCGTAGTGGCCCAGCGACCGCCATAGCCGTGCCGTCTGCACCAGCAGCTCGAGCGCGATGGTGCGCTCGAAGTCGATGTCGCCGGTCGCGGTCACATGGCGGATCGCGGCGTCGGCGATGTCGGCATTGACATGGAAGGCCGCGGTACCCGCCGGCCAATACCCCGAGCATTCCTGGCCGCGGATGGTGCGCCACGGAAACGCCGCGCCAGCCAGGCCGAGCTGCCCAGCTCGCTCACGGGCCAGCGGCAGGGTCTGCTGCCGCCAACGCAGCACGTCGGCCGCCGCGTCCGGCACCGTGTGGGTGAGCACTGGCAGCACGAAGGTCTCGGTGTCCCAGAAGGTGTGGCCGTCGTACCCCGGGCCGGTCAGGCCCTTGGCTGCGATCCCTCGCCGCTCGGCCCGCGCCCCGGCCTGCAGCACGTGAAACAACCCGAATCGGACTGCCTGCTGCAGCTGCGAGTTGCCCTCGACGGTCACGTCAGCTGAAGCCCAGAAGTCGTCGAGGTAATTGCGTTGTTCGGTGGTCAGCCCGGCCCAGCCGGTGTAACGGGCTGCCGCCAACGCCGCCCGAACCTGATCCTGGAGCGCTGGGAACGACCGCTGCGAGGACCACCCGTAGGCCACATATTTCACGATCCGCAGCCGCTGACCAGGTTCCAGCCGGCAGATCACTGTCGTTCGGCCGACGTGCTCGGTCGCTGACGAGTGGAACTCCGTGCGCGAGGGACCGGTCACCTCATGGTCCATCACCACAGCCATCCGCAACCCGGAATAACGGGTGCTGTGCAGCAGCGTGGCGCCGGTGTCGTTGGACCGGTGTTGCTCGGCGACCAGCGGCTCGGAGAGCACCGCAGCCACCCGCGGGTCGTCGGTGGTGGCGGGCAGCTGCTCGTTGGCGAACAGCTCGGACTGCAGGACCAGCAGCACCGGCCGGTCGACCGCCTCAACGTCGTAGTTGATCGCGACCACGGCCCGTTGAACCAGCGACACCAGCCGTTGCGAGGTCACCCGTACTGCCTTACCCGCGGGGGACACCCACTCCATCCGTCTGCTGAGCGTGCCGGCTCGCAGGTCGAGCACCCGTTCGTGGGAGCGCAGCTCGCCGTAGCGCACGTCCAACGGCTCGTCGTCGACCAGCAACCGGATCAGTTTGCCGTTGGTCACGTTGACGATCGTCTGGCCGGACTCGGGATAGCCGTAGCCACCTTCGGCGTAGGGCAGTGGCCGCAACTCGTAGAAGGAGTTAAGGTAGCTGCCGGGCAGTGCGTGCGGTTCACCCTCGTCGAGGTTGCCACGCAGCCCGATATGCCCGTTCGCCAACGCGAAGACCGATTCCGTCTGGCCCATTGCCGCCAGATCCAGGCTGGATTCCCGCACGGCCCATGGCTCGACGGTGAACTGGTGCTGCTCGATCATGACCGTTCCAGCAGCTCAGCGAGGCCGCCGACCACGATGTCGGCGTCGGGGTTGCCGGCCAGGTCCGCCAGCAAAGCTTGCGCGGGATCGGGGACCCCGAGTGGGTTCATCGCCATCCGTGTGAGTCTGGACCAGAGGCCCCTGAGAGCAAAATCCCCTAGTCAGTGCACAAATTACTTCGCAATGATCAAATACAGGCTGTAGGCGACCACCAGCGCGCAGGCCAGGAAGCAGAGTGCCGCCAGGGGCTGGGTCGCCGCAGATCGGGGACCAGCGGGTACGGCGAGTGCGCTCACCCCGAGGGAGAACAGCACGATCACCCCGACCGCGGCCCCGAACGAGACGAGGACCACCTCGCCGAGGGCACCCCAGTTGATCTGTACATTCACGAGCGAGCTCCTCAGGCCGTTGCCGCGGTGGTCCGTGTCCGACCCGCTGGCACCTCGTTGACGTTGTCCGCACCCACTGGCTGACGGCGGGACAAGGCGTAGATGCCACCGCCGATGGCCAGCCCCGCTACCGCGACAACCACCGTCCCGGCGGTGCCTGTCCCGGCCACCCGGCCGGCCAGGGCCCCGATGAGGGCGGCGGCCGGCAGTGTCACCAGCCAGGCGATCACCATCTGGCCGGCCAGTCCCCAGCGCACCTCAGCCAGCTTGCGGCCGGCCCCCGCACCGAAGATCGCTCCCGAGCACACCTGAGTGGTGGACAGCGGGAACCCGAGCTGCGAGGACACCAGGATGACCCCGGTACTGCTCGTCTCGGCGGCGAACCCCTGCGGCGTCTCGATCTCGGTGATCCGCTTGCCGAGCGTCCTGATGATCCGCCAGCCGCCCAGGTAGGTGCCCAGAGCGATGGCCAGGCCGGCCGCCAGGATCACCCAGAACGGCGGCGCTGAACCGGCGGGCAGCGTCTTTGCGGCGACCAGGGTCAGCGTGATGATGCCCATCGTCTTCTGCGCGTCATTGGTGCCATGCGCCAGGGAGACCATCGAGGCCGAGACTATTTGGCCGACCTTGAAGCCGCTGCTCACCGTGCCCCGGTCGGTTCGCGCGGTGATCCGGTACGCGAGGTAGGTGCCGACCAGCGCTATCACGCCGGCGACGATCGGCGCAAGTACCGCGGGGACCAAGATTTTGGACACCACCGTGCCGAAGTGCACCGCGCCGGCACCGGTCGTCACCCAGGTGGCGCCGATCAGGCCGCCGAACAGCGCGTGCGACGAGCTGGACGGCAGGCCCAGGTACCAGGTCAGCAGGTTCCACACGATGGCCCCGATCAGTCCGCCGAAGATCACCGTTGGGGTGATCTTCGCCTCGTCGACCAGACCGCTGGAGATTGTCTTGGCGACTGCTACCGAGAGGAACGCGCCGACGAGATTGAGCGCCCCGGAGAGGGCGACCGCGACTCTCGGGGTCAGCGCCCCGGTGGCGATCGACGTCGCCATGGCATTGGCAGTGTCGTGGAAGCCATTGGTGAAGTCAAAGACCAACGCCGTGATGATCACGACCAGGACAATCACGTCCATGCCGGGCCCTTCTACGCAGAGGGGTCAAAGCACGTCGATCGTCTCAGACAGATCCCGCTGGTAAGCATACACAGCGTGTCGGTCGCGGACAGAAACGGTCAACTACGGTTGACAAAGTGGTCAACTACGGTTGGCGGAGGGGGAACGGCCGAGCTGGCGCAGCGATCAACGCGGTAGGCTCTACCGGCGGGGCAGGGTGCTGTGCTCGTGGATGAGGTTGACCTGGAGCAAGAGCTCCCGGTCGGCCATTGTCTCCTCGGGAGTCCCCTCGGCCACGATGCGGTGGTCCTCGCTGAAGACCAGGCAACGGTCCGCAATGCGGTACAAGGTGCCGAGGTCGTGGGTAGCGTGCACGATTGTCTTGCCGGCGGCACCCAGTTGTTCGATGAGGTCCATCAGCCAGTACTGGGTGCGGGGGTCCAGTGCGGCGGTGGGCTCGTCGAAGAGCAGCACCTCCGGACCCATGACCAGGACAGTGGCGATGGCGACCTTTTTCTTCTGACCGCCGGATAGCTGATAGGGGGCGCGATCGAGCAGATCCGTGATGCCGAGCATCGTCACCACGTCCTCGACCCGACCGGTGGTCTCCTCGCGGGACAGGCCGAGCTGGAGCGGACCAAACGCGATCTCTTCCCGCACTGTGGGCGAGAAGACCTGCGCATCGGAGTTCTGGAACACGAAGCCGATCCGCGACCGGAAACCTTCCGACATCTGCTCGTCTTCCATGGTGTCCTCGGTGACTTGCTCACCGAAGGCTGTGTAGGAGCCAGCGGAGGGAAAGAGGAGACCATCCAGCACCTTGAGCAGGGTCGACTTGCCGCAGCCGTTGGCGCCGAGTAGCGCGACCCGCTCCCCGCGCCGGATCGTCACCGACACCTCGTCGAGAGCTGGATAACGGTCCAGGTATGAGTAGCTCAGCCCGGTGGTGACCAGGATCGGCGCAGTGGCGTGTCCGGACGTGTCCACCTGGCATGCGGGGTGGTGTTCAGCGGCCAAGGAGGTGGTCTCCGATCAGCATTGCTGCGGCGAAGACGACCACCGTCAGGACGTAGTAGGCGTCGATGGCGTGCGGTCGGTGGTACTCCAGGGTCTTGGCGTCGCCGCGGAACCCGCGAGCGGTCATGGCCTGGTGCACCTCCTCGGACAGCTGGCTCGCCTTGCCCAGCAACGCCCCGACGCTGGCGCCGAGAAAGGCCCGGGCGCTGCGGTCGTGCTTCGGAGTGCCGGGAGTGCGGGACTGACGGGCCTGATACATGTCCGTCACCGACGCCAGTAACAGGAAGATGTAGCGGTAGGCCATGCCGATGATCAGGATGAAGATTCGCGGCACGCCGAGACTGCGCAGCGCCGCGAGCAACCGGATCCACGGTGTGGTCAAGGTCAGCAGCACGACCAGTGAGATCGATACGGCAACCCGAGCCACCACTCGTCCGGCCGCGACGAGTCCCTGCTCGGTGATTCCCTGCGGGTGCCCGTTCCAGTGCCACAGGGTCAGCACGATGTCTCCGTGGGTCACCACGGACAAGGTCGCGGGCAGCACCACAATGCCGGTGAAGATAGGCACGAACAGCCACACTCGCTTGATGAAGAAGCCAACCGGCAGTGCCGAGGCGGACGCGAGCACAAGCGTGACCGCATACATCACCGCAAGCGTAATCATCGAGTGGCTTAGTCCGGCGACGACGAGTAAGCCGAGCAGGCTAAGTAGTTTAACCCGAGGATCGATCCGCTGCAGCAGACCGCGTGCTGCGGCGATGTCCTCGCCAAACATCACCTGCTGAAGCAGCGTGGCGCCACCCTGGATGGTCTTGGTCAGGTAGCTGCCCTTCTTGCGCTTGCCGATGCACCCGCACGGGCACAGGGCCATGTCCTGGTGCAGCAACCATTCTGGCACCGCTGGACGATCCTGTCCGGGGGGTGCCGTGCTGACCGGCGTATCGGTCATGATCGGACCTTGTCCGGCTTCGTCGACTCAGCGATGGAATCGCTGCGGTTGGCGGCTAGTGCGACGAGCTTGGCGATGGCGAACACCACTAACCCCACCACCAGGATTCCGACGACGGCGGAGATGAGGTAGCCCACGGTGGGGTGGGAGTCGCCGGCGAAGTCGTAGCCGTTGAAGAGTGCGTTGTGCCAGATCCCGTTGTACTTGTTCAGTCCTTCCGGGACCGCGGAAAGACCTGCTTTCTGCAGGTCCAGGTCCGCGGGGGCGTCCTCGCCGAACGCACCGCCCGGGGCCAGCAGGCCCAGCGGGGTGAGCACCACCAGCAGAGCCATCACCGCTCCCGCGACCACCGTGGGGCGCAGCAGCCGTCGCCGAGGCACCTCGGCAGCTGCCGCCTCGGCGTCGACCGGCACACCGGGGTGGTTGACCTGGAGCAACGGCAGATTCGCCCGCTGCAGGTAGGTCAGCACCGCGGCGGTGATGATGCCCTCCGCGATCCCGGCGACGATCAGGTGCGCGAACAGCATGGCGGGTATCGCCTGCGAGAGGTGGTATGGCGAGTACAGCGGGGCACCGTTGGCGTCGTGGAAGAGGGTTGGCTGGATACCCAGTTCAACTCCTACACACAGCGCGGCGGTGTTGAGCCCGACGTACCCGCCGATGAACCCGGCGACCACCCGGCGACCACTGGTCAGGGGCGCATCCCCGGAGATCAAGCGATACAGCCCGTATGCGACGAAGGGCAGCACGATGGCCATGTTGACCACATTGGCGCCGTATGCGAGCACCCCACCGTCACCGAAGAGCAAGGCCTGGAACGCCAGGGCCACACTGACCGCGATCACCGCCGCCCACGGGCCCAGCAGGATTGCCACCAAGGCCCCGCCCACCGCATGGGCCGTGGTGCCATCGGGTATCGGCACGTTGAACATCATGATCAGGAAACAGACCGCGGCCAACATCGCGAGCGTCGGTACATTGCGGGTCCTCACCCGCTTGTGCACGTTGGCTGCTGCTGCCGCCATCACGGGGGCTGCCACCACGAAGCCCACCGCGCAGGTCTGCGGACTCAGGTAACCATCGGGTATATGCACGGCCACCCCTCCGGTTGGTACTACAGATACCACCCCTCCGTTACAGCAATTTACGCGCAGCAGCACCTGGGTGGTGTAGTGCTCGACCGAGTTACCTCGAATGGCGCAACAGATCGGTTAAAATAGTGTTATGTCGTGTTCATCCCGTCGCCAAGGGCTGACGGGTTACGCGGATTGAGTGCACCGAGGACCAGTCGTCTACGAAGCCACCACGGGGAGGCCGCAAACAGCGCGCCCATCGCGGCGGCGCTGCCCTGGACGTCCTCCCGACCGGTGAGATAGGCCCAGCGGTGTCGCCGGGGTAGCGCGAAGAACACATCGAAGAACTCCGACACCAGCTCCGGTGGGAAACGCAGCAGTGACTCCAGGCTGCGGCGCCGCAGGGTGTGCACCGCCAGCGCGGCGGGGCTCCACACCGTCCGCCAGGCGGCGGCCCCGGCGGCCGCGGAACCACCGCTGCGCAGCGCATCCGCTACGGCGCTGGCCACCCGGGGGGCCAGCTGCAGTGCTGTGGCCACGCTGTAGCCGGTAGCTGGGTGCACCAGCGGGCTCGCTGCCCCGAACGGTACTACTGGCCCGCGCCAGTCCCCGGGCGCCGGTAGTGGGCGGTCCACGGGGATGCGCACCCGCTCCTCACCGTCCGGGGGGATTGCGATGCGGTGGTGGGTCAACCGGGCGTGCAGCCGACGACGCAGCACCGCCAGCTTGAGCCCGGGGCGGCGGGCCAGCGAGGTCTCCTCGAGCAGGACCCGATCCGGCGTCACCGGCACCGCGTAGAGGAATGTGGGCCAGCCCGGCTCGCCGTGGTGCGGCCGCCAGTCCATGAACAACGCACTGCCTGGCGTCACCAGATCCCGTGCGGCATCGGCGTCGACCACCACACCCACCGCGGTCTGCTCAGCGGTGGTGCGGCGGGGAGCAGACCCGAGCACCAAGCGAGCCGCACCGGTCGCGTCGAGCAGGACAGCGGCCCGCCGCTGGCTGCCGTTCACCTCCGCGGTGACCCCGCCCGGGTCTGGCCGGGCATCCCGCACCCGGCCTTTCACCACGGTGACCGGCGCGGTGGCGAACCCCTCCCGCAGCGCGGTGTTGTCCAGCACCACGTACTCCCAGCCGAGCTGGTGCCCGGTGGTGCCGATCGCTTCACCGGCACCACTCGCCGCGATGGCTTTGTCCGCGTCGGCGGGCAGTTCCTCCCGCCAGGAGCCGTAAGTGGCGCGCCATTCACGCTCCGGTGCGGGGTCCACCAACTGGGTGTCCAGCCCCAGCCGCGCACACGCCGCCGCCACCGCCCACCCCGCCGGGCCGCCCCCCGCCACCAGCACATCGATCACGGGTGCAGCCTACGGCTGCCTCGTGAGTGGTAAACCGTGCCAGAGCACGGTTTACCACTCACGAGGCACGAACCATCGACCTAGCGCGGTGTGCAGCCGGTCTATGGTCTGGCCGGATAGTGGTCCGGTCGGTGTGATCCAGCAAAGGTGGTTGGTGTCCGGAAGCCGGAGGAGGTCGGTGACGATCTCGCGCAGCGCCGCGACGTCGGAGTCGGATTGCCGCCCGGCGAGCACCCCCTGCGCGCGGGTGTGCCGTAGCACCCGCGCGGCGACCGGGTGGCGCTCGTCGTGGTAGCTGTCCAGCAGCCCGTCCGGTCCCCGGCCCTGCACTGTGGCCGCAAGCTTCCAGCCGAGGTTGACCGCGTCCTGATGCCCAGGTTGAGGCCTTGGCCACCGAGCGGTAGGTGGATGTGCGCGGCGTCCCCGGCGAACAGCACCCGGCCGGCGCGGTAGTGCTCGAGTTGCCGGGTGGCGTCGCTGAACCGGGACCCGCCGAGCAGCTCACCGAGCCGGGTGTCCGGGCCGTGCACCGCGTGTAACGCGATGTCGACCTCCTCGGGGGTGACCGGGCTGTCCCGGGGCGGATCGCTGCCGGGTTCCAGCCGCCCGAACACCAGCCGGTACCGCCAGCCCTCCAACGGGTTGAGCATCGTCCAGTAGCCGCCACCGTGGCCCACCATGCTGGCGAACTGTTCGACACGGGTGGGCACCGTCGCTGAGGCCGCCGCCAGCCGAATGTCGACGAGGGTGGAGGTCCGGGTGCCCGGATCGCCAGGAAACGGCATCCCGAGCAGCCGCCGCACCGTGCTGTGCGCCCCGTCGCAGGCAACCAGGTACCTGGCGGTCAGCTGGTGCTCGGTTTCTCCAATGCGCACGGTGATGTGCACCAGGTCGATGCCTGGGGTGCACGCCGGCCACCTCGTGGCCGCGTCGCGCCGGGATGCCATGGCGTCGGGCGCGGCCTGCCAGGTACTCCTCGATACTGGCCTGCGAGATGCCGATCGGGTAGGGGTGGCGAGTGCGCCACGGGCGGCAGTCCAGCTCGACCGGCAGTCCGGCGAAGTGCCCGCTGACCGGCTCCTGGGGTAGAGCCCTGGCCAGCAGCGGATCCAGCATCCCGCGCAGATCGAACACCTCTGCGGTGCGCGGTTGTACGCCGCCCCCCTTGCTCTGTGCACTCGGGCGCTCCAAGCGCTCGAGCACCACCGCCGACACCCGGCCAGCCCCAGTTCGGTCGCCAGCATCAGTCCGGTCGGGCCCCGCGCCGACGACCACCACTTCGGTGTCGTCTGGCCGGTCAGACCAGGTCGTTGACCTGGCCAGTTTTCACACTGTTGATCCAGGAGACCAGCTCGGCGCGGGGGAAGAACAGCACAGCCCCGTCGGGGCACTTGCTGTCACGCATCGCGATCCTGCCGTCACCCAGTGCCGCCATCTCGACGCAGTCGGTGCCGCCGCCGTTGCCGCCACCGGTGCGGCTGCTCTTGCGCCAAACCGCGCATGACAGGTCCACACGGGTCATCCCGGGCCTCCTCTCCTGGGTCACTGATAGTGCGCCAGGATAGTAGTGATGAGGTCGGCGGATTCCGACGGGGACAGCGCCAGCGAGCTGAGTATGGCGAAGTGCATCGTGCAGCGCCGGACATCGTCTTGCTCTTCCAAGTAGATGGAGCGCGCAGGTCCCTCCACATAGACCACGTCGTGCGCCAGGTCGGGCAGGGTCAGGATGGTGAAGGCTCCTTCCATACCGGGATGCGGGCCGGCCGCGAACGGCACCACCTGGATGGTGATGGTGGGCGCGCGGCTCAACTCCTGCAGGCGTTCCAACTGGCCCCGCATCACGCGGTTGCTGCCCACCGGACACCGCAGCACCGCTTCGTCGAGGATTACCTTGCACGTGAGTGGATCGGCCCCGGTGAGCACGTGCTGGCGGATCATCCGCGCGGCGACCCGGTTCTCCAGTACCTCGATCGGCGTGGTGGGCGCGAGGGTCGTCATCAGGACGCGGGCATAGTCGGAGGTCTGTAGCAGGCCCGGCATCAGGGCCAGCTCGAACTGGCGCACTGTAGTCGCCGCCTGCTCCAGCCCGACCATGATCTGGGTGAGCTTGGGCAGTGCGCTGGACTGCCACCAGCCCTTTTGCCGAGCCTCGCGGGCCATCTGGATCAGGGCGGCGGTCTCGTCGGCGGGCACCTCGTATGCGGCAGCCAGGTGCTCGACCTCCGCGGGCTGCGGCGCGTACGCCCGGGTCTCGACGCGCTGCAGCTTTGAGCGGGACCAGCGCGGTGAATGCGGCTTCAGCAGCGCGACGGCCTCCTCGATGGTCAGCTCCATGCGCTCCCGGTGGCCTCGCAGCGACTCGGCCAACTGCCAGAGCCGAAGCGTCGGGCTGACGTCGCGGTCCATCACGACCCCTCGTAAGTCCGGTGGCAGTACCCGCACGCTGCCATGCGTGCACTAGCCCTTCGGGTGATTGATCGGGAAACCCGTTGTGAATTTGAGTTTCCCGTTTGATAGTGGTGCAACCCAAGCATAAGGCGTCCGTCGGGGCCTGCCATGCGACACACCGTCGCTGCTCCTGGATGCCGTGCGAGATCCCAAAAATCTGGAGTAACCATGACGATCCACGACGACACTGACGACCGAGCGGTAGACCTCGAGCCCCAGGTTGAAGAGCCCTAGGTTGAAGAGCCACTGTGCAGCGAGGCAGAGTTCGCCGAAGAGGTGCACGAGCTCGTCGCCAGCGAGGCGCCGCGAGTGTTCGCACTGGTCGAAGAGCAGGGCGAGCGGGTCGACGGGTGGATCGTCGCTTGGGGCATGACCTTCGACGACCGCGTTGAGATCGTCGGTGTCAATGGCAGGCTGCACATGAGTGCCATCTCGCCCGAACGTGCTCAGCAGATGTTCTCCCGGCGCCGGATGATCCGCCTGGTGTGGACCAGCCCCACCACACCTCGCCTGCCCGAGCAAGTTACTGGGATCGCGAAGTGAACACCTGATGTCACTATCCGTCAGATCCGGGAAAGGACTGTCGTAGCGCGCAGACGTACCACCCACGGCAACTTCTCACCAAAGTTGCCAGCTCCGGCACATCCGCAACGGATCCACCCACCTCCCCTCTGAGACAGCAGGGACGGACGAGGCCAGCATTGATGAAACGAGTCGGCTCGGGCCAGAGCGCGCTAGCGTGCTGTGATGAGCCGGATCCGGGAGCTTGCCGGTGGTGGGCGCGCGGTGGAGGTGGAGCCCGAGCGGTTGGTCGGATTCCTCGGGCGCTTCGCCGCGGGTCACGGTGGGGTGCTGACCACCACAGTGGAGCCACAGCGGGTGGATGTGGCCGCTGGTGACGGCTCAACGGCGTCGATTCTGGTGCCTTTCGGACCGCTGGTGGCACCAGCGGGGCAGTGGACCGGTCTGGTCGTGGACAACCTGGTCGACCACCTCATGGTGCCCCGCACAATGGGGCTGCTGCTGGTGCGCCTGGGTGGGTACAGCGTCGGAATCGCCCGTGCCGGAGTCGTGCTTACTTCCAGCACCGGCAGCCGGCCGGTACACGGTCGCATCGCGGCCGGGGGCCAGTCCCAGCAGCGTTTTGCTCGGCGGCGGGAAGGCCAGGCGCGAGTGGCGTTGCGCGCCGCAGCGGACACCGCCGCGCGGATACTGCTGCCTCGTGCCGCGGAGCTGGACGTGGTCGTTCTCGGTGGGGATACTGCGGCGCTGCGCACGCTGGCCACTGACCCACGGTTGACCTCATTACTGGACCGCGCCGAGCCGCGGGTGCTGGACATCCCCGAGCCGCGCCGCGCGGTGCTCGACGAGGTTGCCCGGAGGGTTCGTTGCGTCGAGGTTGAGATGCGGCCACCAGGGATCGCGCCCGGCAAGTAGGAATCAGGGCGCCAACCGCCGTCACGGTGGGCGCGTCGGCGAAGTGTCACCAACAACGCGTGCCACTCGAGTGCGACCTCATGGCGGCGGCGTAATCCGGGTGCGGTCCCCGGTAGTATGAGTCCGTGGTCGCGACAAGCTGATGTGCCGCTGGCCCCCGCACGCTGCGGCGCGTGGGGAACTTACCCCTGCTGGCGACCACCTTTGGAGTTACTCACCGTGATCACAGCCACTGACCTTGAGCTGCGTGCCGGGTCCCGCATCTTGCTGTCCGGAGCCACCCTGCGGGTGCAGCCCGGCGACCGGATCGGCCTGGTCGGGCGCAATGGCGCGGGCAAGACCACAACGCTGCGGGTGCTGGCCGGCCAGGGCCAGCCCTACGCCGGCGAGGTCCACCGGGCCGGAGAGTGGGGCTACCTGCCGCAGGATCCCCGAGAGGGTGACCTGTCGGTCTCGGCCAGGGACCGGGTGCTGTCGGCTCGTGGGCTCGACCAGCTGCTGCATGAGATGGAGAAGTCACAGTCGAAGATGGCGGAGCTGGTCGATGGCGACGAGCAGGTCCGGGCGGTGCGCCGCTACAGCCACCTGGAGGACCGGTTCTCCGCGCTGGGTGGCTACGCCGCCGAGAGCGAGGCGGCGCGGATCTGCGCCAGCCTCGGGTTGCCTGACCGGGTACTGGCCCAACCGCTGCGCACGCTCTCCGGCGGGCAGCGTCGCCGGGTCGAGCTGGCCCGGATCTTGTTCGGTGCCTCGGATGGCTCGGGTGGGCGCTCCACCACCACGCTGCTGCTCGATGAGCCGACCAATCACCTCGACGCCGACTCGGTTACTTGGTTGCGGGACTTCCTGACGGCGCATGACGGCGGCCTGGTCGTGATCAGCCACGACACCGATCTGCTCGCCGCCGTGGTCAACAAGGTCTGGTTCCTCGACGCGATCCGCGGTGCGGCCGATGTCTACAACCTGGGCTGGCAACGCTACCTGGACGCCCGGGCCGCTGATGAGAAGCGGCGACGCCGGGAACGCGCCAATGCGGAGAAGAAGGCCGGCGCGCTGATGGCGCAGGCCGACCGGATGCGGGCCAAGGCCACCAAGGCCGTCGCCGCGCAGAACATGCAGCGGCGGGCCACCAGGCTGCTGGCCGGTGCCGAGACCGAGCAACGTGCCGAGCGGGTAGCCAAGATTCGCTTCCCGCAGCCTGCTGCCTGCGGGCGGACCCCGCTCACCGCGAGCGGGCTGGGCAAGTCCTACGGTTCGCTGGAGATCTTCAGCGGGGTGGACCTTGCCGTGGACCGAGGCAGCCGGGTGGTGATTCTCGGTCTCAACGGTGCCGGGAAGACCACCTTGCTGCGGTTGCTCGGCGGGATGGAGACGCCTGATGCCGGCCAGGTCGAGCCTGGGCATGGCCTGCGAGTGGGGTACTTCGCCCAGGAGCACGACACGTTGGATCTCGACGTGACGGTGTGGGAGAACCTCAGCCACGCCGCGCCCGACACGCCTGAGCAGGAGCTGCGCACGTTGCTCGGCGCCTTCTTGTTCCGTGGTGAGCAACTGGACCAGCTGGCCGGCACCCTGTCCGGTGGTGAGAAGACCAGGCTGGCGTTAGCTGCCCTGGTGTCCTCCGCAGCCAATGTGCTGCTGCTCGACGAGCCGACCAACAACCTGGACCCGGTGTCCCGGGAGCGGGTACTCGACGCGTTGCACCACTACGCTGGCGCCGTGGTGCTGGTCACGCACGACCCCGGAGCGGTGCTGGCGCTCGGTCCCGAGCGGGTGATCCTGCTGCCGGACGGCACTGAGGACCATTGGAGCGCGGACTACCTCGACCTGGTCCAGCTCGCCTGATCGGCCTCTACTCACAGAGAGTGTTTGGGTGGCAACTGCTCGAACTGCGCATCTGGGCCCGCCGGGGATACCGCTCACAGATCCACCCGGAGATCGTCTAGCGTAGATCGCTAACCTGACCGATCATTGCGACAAGGGCCGTGACCGGCCGTTCCAGTGTCGGAAGGAAGGCGTTTCGAGGTGGCCGACCTAAAGAAGGGCAGCCGGATCACCGGCGTCGCCCGGGACAAGCTCGCATCGGAGCTGAAGAAGAAGTACGAGAAGGGTGCCAGCATCCGGGCGCTCGCTGAGTCGACCGGGCGGTCGTACGGGTTCGTGCACCGGGTGCTCTCCGAGTCCGGTGTGACACTGCGTGGCCGCGGCGGCGCAACCCGGACGAAGAAGAAGTAGCCTCGCTGATCGGCGAGGAACTGCGGCGCGCTCGGCTGGAGCAGGCTGGCGCGCTTGCTCCGGTACTTATTTACGGACCGCGTCATAATGCGGGCGCCGGGGTAACTGGGTAGCGTGGCGTGGGCTCGACTCGTTGAGTCGCAGGAGGTGAGTCCGTGACCCCGCAGGCACCGCCGCTCTGGGCGGCACCGCCGGCCGCACCGCCGACGGTGCTGCCCAGCCGGGCCGAAGCCGAGGTGTATGTCGCTTCAGTCTGCTTTAAGCACGGGCCACCCACGCTGCTCGGCGCCGAGCTCGAGTGGGTGGTGCAGCATTCCGGCAACCCCCACCGTCCGCTGCAAGCCCGCCATCTCGCCGACGCGCTCGGCACGCATGCCCCGCATTCCCTTGTCCCCGACAGTCTCCAGACCCCGCTTCCCCACGGCTCCACCGTCACGGTCGAACCCGGTGGTCAGCTCGAGATCTCCAGCCCGCCTTGTGCCTCGCTGACCGAGCTCATTGTCACCGTGGAGGGCGATACCGCCGCCCTGACCAATCTGCTCGATCCCGCTGGTCTGATCCTCACCGGTTTGGGCGCCGACCCGCATCGCCCGTCTCGCCGGCTGATCGAGACTCCCCGTTACGCCGCGATGGAGACCGCCTTCGACCGGGTTGGTCCGATGGGCCGGGCCATGATGTGCTCCACCGCCGCGGTGCAGGTGTGTCTGGACGCCGGCACCCGTGCCGAGGTGGCGTTGCGCTGGGCCGCATTACATGATCTTGGGCCGGTGTTGCTAGCCGCGTTTGCCAACTCACCCCGGCTCGGTGGCCGGCGCACGGGTTGGGTTTCCTCCCGGATGCAGGCCTGGTTCGCGATGGACCCGGTACGCACCAGACCCAGCCGGGTGCACGGGGACTCGTCCACAGAGTGGGATCCGGCGGCGGACTGGGCCCGCCGGGTGTTGGACACTCCGGTGCTGTGCCAGCGCCGTCCCCGGGGTAGCTGGACCGTGCCGCGCGGGGTCACCTTTGCCGACTGGCTGTCCGGGGCGTTGCCCGGCCGCCCCAGCACTGACGATCTGGACTACCACCTGACCACGCTGTTCCCGCCGGTCCGGCCACAGGGCTACTTCGAGGTCCGCTACCTGGACACCCAACCGATGGGGCAGTGGCTGGTACCGGTGGCGGTGGTGGCTGCCCTGCTGGCCGATCCCGTGGTGACCACTGCCGCTCGGGAGGCCTGTGTGCCAGCCGTTGGACGGTGGTCGCAGGCAGCGCACCGTGGCCTGCGTGACGACACGCTCGGCACTGCCGCGGTCGCAGTGTTCGAGCTGGCCTGCCGCGCGCTGCCCGCATTGGGCGCCCCGGCCGAGGTGCAGTGGCTCGTAGAGGAGATCACCGAGCATCGGGTCCGGCGTGGTCGCTGCCCAGCTGACGATCTCGTTACCGAGTTGGCTGGTCCGGCCGGATGGAACGGAGGACATCCGCTGTGAGCACGCCGGTTGCCGAGCTGGGCACCGCCGCCCTGCGTCACCATCTTGCCGCCGAGCTCTCACGTACCCGCGCGCGCAGCGCGGCGCTGACCGATGCGGTCGACGACGGTGAGCTGACCCGCCAGCACTCCCGCCTGATGTCTCCACTGGTCTGGGACTTCGCGCACATCGGCAACGAGGAGGAACGCTGGTTGGTCCGCGACGTGGGTGGGCGCGATCCCGTCCGGGACGACATCGACCACCTCTACGACGCGTTCAGGCACCCACGCCCGAACCGGCCCGCGCTGCCACTGCTTGACCCGGCCGAGACCCGGCGCTACCTAAGTGCGGTGCGGACCAAGGTCCTCGACGTACTGGACCGCGCCCCGCTGGTGGGTCGCCGGCTGGTCGACCATGGATTCGTCTTCGGGATGATCGTGCAGCACGAACAGCAGCACGACGAGACGATGCTGGCCACCCACCAGCTGCGGGTCGGCCCGGCTGCGCTGCACGCCCCCGCCCCGCGGTCACAGCGGTCCACCGACCTGCCCGCCGAGGTGCTGGTGCCCGCCGGCGAGTTCACCATGGGCACCTCTACCGAACCGTGGGCCTTGGACAACGAGCGCCCGGCGCATCGGGCCGGCACCGGCGCGTACTGGTTGGATACCACCCCGGTGACCAACCGTGACTACCAGCGGTTCCTGGCTTGCGGTGGCTACGACGACGCGCGGTGGTGGAGCAAGCCGGGCTGGGCACACCGATGCGAGGCGGGGCTGGTGGCCCCGCAGTTCTGGTATCTCGACGGTGCGTCGTGGTGGCGCACCCGGTTCGGCGTCACCGAGCCGGTCCCACCCGATGAGCCCGTCGTGCACGTCAGTTTTTTCGAGGCGCAGGCTTATGCAGCGTGGGCAGGCAAGCGGCTGCCCACCGAAGTGGAGTGGGAGAAAGCGGCCCGGTTCGACCCCGCCACCGGCCGCTCCCGCCGATTCCCCTGGGGCGATGAGGATCCCACTCCGGCGCACGCCAACCTCGGACAACGGCACCTGCAGCCGGCTGCGGTGGGCAGCTACCCGGCCGGCGCGTCGCCACTGGGCGTGTACCAGCTGATCGGCGACGTGTGGGAGTGGACATCCTCCGGGTTCTCCGGTTACCCGGGATTCACGCCCTTCCCCTACCGGGAGTACTCCGAGGTGTTCTTCGGGGGAAACTACCGGATGTTGCGCGGTGGGTCGTTCGGCACCGACGCCGCGGTCTGCCGGGGGACGTTCCGCAACTGGGACCACCCGGTGCGCCGGCAGATCTTCACCGGTTTTCGGTGCGCCCGGGACGCCGACCCGGAGGACCTGACCTGACTGTGTGCCGACTCTGGCCTACCTCGGGCCGCCGCGTGCCCGCACGACGTTGTTGCTCGATCCCCTGCGACCACTATCGAGGAGCTATGACCGCACCGGTACTGGAGATCCACCTGTCCGGCTCGGCTGCCGCCGACGCGCTGCACCATGACGTCCGAGTCGGGCTGACCGCTGATCCCAAGTGGTTGCCTCCCAAGTGGTTTTACGATGCTCTCGGCAGTGAGCTGTTCGAGCGGATCACCGCGCTGCCCGAGTACTATCCCACCCGCACCGAGCGCGAGTTGCTGCGGCGCAGTGCGGGGGAGATCGCCGCGTGGGCGGTCGTCGATACCCTCGTCGAGCTGGGTTCGGGTTCCTCGGACAAGACTCGGCTGTTGCTGGATGCCCTCACCGCGAACGGATCGCTGCAGCGCTTTGTGCCGCTGGACGTGTCGGAGTCCGCGCTACGCAGCGCGATGACGGCGGTGGCCCGAGCGTACCCGCCGCTCGTGGTGCACGGTGTGGTCGGGGACTTCACCCAGCATCTGGAGCTGCTGCCGGCCGGCCAGGATGGACGCCGGCTGGTGGCTTTCCTGGGTGGCACAATCGGCAATCTGTTGCCGGACGAGCGGGCCGGTTTTTTCACCGCGCTGCGTACCGCGCTAAATCCCGGTGAGCTGCTTTTGTTGGGTGCCGGGTTAATCACCGACCCTGCGGTGATGGTGTCCGCCTACGACGACGACGCCGGGGTGACCGCGGAGTTCAACCGCAATGTGCTGCGCGTACTCAACCGCGAGCTCGGTGCCGACTTCGAGGTCGCGGCCTTCGATCATGTCGTGGTATGGGATACCACGCACGAGTGGATCGAGATGCGGCTGCGGGCCCGCTGGGCGATGACCGTGCGGTTGCCGGGAGTGCGCATGACAGTGCACTACGCCAAAGGCGAAGAGATGCGCACCGAGGTGTCCGGCAAGTTCCGGCGCGAGGGACTCGGGGCTGAGCTGGTCGACGCCGGATTCGCCGACCAGAGGTGGTGGACCGATCCTGACAACCGGTTCGCTCTGGTACTCGCCGTAGCCGTCTGAGGCAGCAGAATTGGTGGGTGGCTGGGTGACGCACAGGCGGGACCAGAGGTCTTCCGGTCCCGCCTGTGCTGGAGCTGCTTGCCCGGTGACTCAGCTGGCGATGTCGTCGAACTCGCCGTCCTTGGCGCCGGCCAAGAAGGCAGCCATCTCATCGCGAGTGAAGATCAACGCAGGACCGATGGGATGGCGAGAGTTGCGCATCGCCACCTCGCCACTGTTCAGTGCTGCGGTCTCCACACAGTTACCGAGCTGACCGCTGCGCTCGCTCCTGCGCCACGTCACCCCAGCAAGACCTGCGGCCGACATCCCGTTTTGGATCGCCTGCGGCATAGAACCACCCTCCTCGATTCGGTGCATCTGCACGTGCATCGAGAAGGTAGCGCCTGTCCATGCTCGCGTCAATGCACGTGCAGATGCTCGTCGAGTGCGGCCAGGAAAGCCACAGCGGGAGGGGTGGGGTCCAGGTGCAGTCGGGCTGCGGCGAGACAGCCTGGCGTCGCTCAGATCTCGGCGCGCGCCTTCGTGAGCAGTTGCCGGGTGTGGTCGGGAGTGTGGGAGTCCACGGTGAGCCTGTCGAAGACCCTGCTGTATATCTCGGTATCGGATCGTTTGTCCAGGTAGAGTGCCCCGCTGAGGTGCTCGATGTAGACCACATCCGGAAGTTCGGGCTCAGCGAAGCGCAGCATGGTGAACGAGCCCTCAGCGGCGTACCCGCTGAACTGGTAGGGCACCACTTGTAGGGTGATATGGGCTCGTTTGGTGAGTTCGAGAAGATGCGCGACCTGGTTCAGCATCACCTGTCTGCCACCGATCGGCCGGTACAAGACGGACTCATCGATGACTGCCCACAGCTTGGGTGGATTCGGTCGGGTAAGTAGCGCCTGCCGCCGCATGCGCACCGTGATCTGGCGTTGTATACTCTGGCTCGCCAACGGCGACCAACCGTAGGTCGCGATCGCCTTCGCGTACTCCTCGGTCTGCATCAGGCCAGGGACGAACTGTTGCTCCCAGCTTTGGATCCGGATGGCCGACTCCTCCAACCCGAGGTAGTCCTGGAACCAATCGGCCACCAGATCGTTGTAGCGGTGCCACCAGCCGGGTTCATTGGACCGCCGGACCATCTCGAGAAACGCCTCGCGCTTCTCGAGATCTCCTACTCCGTACATCGTGAGCAGGTCAGTCACATCGCGAGCTTTGAAGCTAACCCTACCGAGCTCGAGCCGGCTGATCTTCGACTCAGAGCCACGGATGGCGTAACCAGCCTCCGCCCGCGAGATGTCCGCAGCCTCCCGAAGCCGGCGCAGCCGGGCACCCAACATGATACGGCGGGCGGTCGGGCTACCGTTGTGCTCGACGCCGCCAGGTGTGTCACGGGGATCAGCCATGGCTACGCCATACCTCCGGTGTCGTCAGCCCCATCCCTCAAAGGTACCGCGCGGTAGCGTACCGTCCACACTGCACCCGATCGTTTACCGGGCGCCCCCGCAGCTCTAGGCTCGGCCGCGTCCGTGTCCTTAGTGTAAAGCTTGTGAGGTTCTCGATGCCCGGTACCGACGCCCCCTGGTCGGATCATGTCGTACCAGCTTACATTGACAAGACCAAGGCGAGTATCGCTCGGGTCTACGATGCTTTTCTGAACGGTAAGGATAATTACGAGGTCGATCGTGAGGTGTTGCGACAGGTTCAGCAGGTCGCTCCGGAGGCGGTCATGCTCGGTGTGGACAACCGTGATTTTCTGATCCGGGTGACGCGCTTCATCGCCAGCCAGACCGGCATCAGCCAGTTTCTCGACTGCGGGTCGGGGTTGCCCACGGCGGAGAACACCCACCAGGTCGCTCAGCGGCTTCAGCCCGATGCCTGTATAGTTTACATCGACAATGATCCAGTTGTGCTCGCGCACGGCCGGGCGCTGCTGGAGGAGAACGACCACACCCACTTTAGCGCTGCCGACATCTTCCAGCCGGACCAGGTTCTGCATGACGCAGTTGTCCGCAAGTACCTCGACTTTTCGGAGCCGATCGCGCTGTTCCAGCTTGGGACGCTGCACCACTACGAGGGTGAGCGCAGCCCGCGGAGCATCATGGCTGAGTACATCGACGCGCTGCCCTCGGGCTCCTACGTGGCGATCAGCCACTTCTTTGATCCCGAGACCACTCCCGAGCTGAGCGAGCTCGCCCGGAGGATGGAACAGGTTTTCCTGCACAGCCCGATGGGTAGTGGAGTGTTTCGCACCCGCGTTGAGATCGAGGGCATGTTTCCGGGTCTGGAACTGGTCTCACCCGGCCTGGTCCGGTGCGCCGACTGGTGGCCCGACGGCCCGCGGATCAAGCCACTGGCCCCCGTGCAGCACTGCATCGTCGGAGCGGTCGGCCGCAAACCTTGAACGGCTGAGGCCCAGATCGCCGGATTATGCCGCTGATCTGGGCCTCAGCTGGGATGCTGTGCGTTATGGCCGAGTCTCGCAAGCCACCACGTCGAGTGTTTGTGAGTCACACTTCGGAGTTGCGGCGGTTACCTTCTGTCCGGTCGTTTGTGGCCGCGGCCGAATCGGCGGTAGCCCGGGCGGGAGACGCGGTCGCTGATACGGCGTACTTCACGGCGTGGGATGACACTCCGGCGCAGGTGTGTCGGGACGCAGTCGCGGCCGCGGACGTATACGTGCTGATCGCAGGGTTCCGGTACGGCTCACCGGTACAGGATCGCCCAGAGGTGTCCTACAGCCAGTTGGAGTTCGAGGCGGCGGGCGAGGCGAACCTGCCGCGATTGGTATTCCTGATCGCTGAGGAGACCGAGGGGCCTGCCGCGTTGTTCGTCGATCTGGAGTACGGCGTGCGGCAGGCGGAGTTCCGGGCCCGGCTCGGTGTCAGTGGGTTGACCATGGCCACGGTGACCACCCCGGACAGGTTGGAGACGGTGCTGTCTCAGGCGCTGGGCATGATCGGTCGAGCCGACGGCACCGGGGAACCGGCGGTGATGGCGGTGCCGCCGTTGCGCGATGACGAGGTCGACCGAGCGGGGTTGATGAAAAAGCTGGTGGGGGCAGTGACCCGGCCGGGGGCCAGCGCGGTGGGGATGACGACCGAATTGTGGGGTGCTGGGGGATTCGGGAAGACGACGATGGCTCGACAGTTGGTGCACCGCCCGGAGGTCCGGGAGCACTTTCCTGACGGGGTGGTGTGGATGACCATCGGGCAGGACACCGTTGGACCGGAGCTGGCAGAGAAGGTCACCAACATGGTGGGGTTGCTGGGTGATGAGCGGCCGGGGTTGACCGATCCGGTGGCAGCAGGTGCGCAGTTGGGGCGCGCGTTGGGGGATCGGCGGGTGTTGCTGGTGGTGGATGACGTATGGAGCCAGGCGCAGGTGGAGCCGTTCCTGATCGACGGGCCCAGGGCGGTGCGATTGTTCACCACCCGCGTCCGGGGGGTCTTGCCGCGTGCGGCTGAGCGAGTGGTGGTCGATGCGATGGACCACGGCGAGGCGCGGCAGCTGCTCACCATTGGGACGGTCGGGGCGTCGGGTGGTGTGGTGGGTGAGTTGTTGGCGGTGACCGGGCGGTGGCCGGTGCTGCTCGGGTTGGTGAATGCTGCGATCCGCGCCGACCTGGATGCTGGCCGGAAGATCGAGGAGTCGATGCGCGAGATCCTGCACGAGTTGCGCACGGCTGGCCCGAGTGCGCTGGATGTCATCGACGCCGCCGAGCGGCACACCGCGGTGGCCCGGACAATTGAGGTCAGCCTGTCCCGGTTGCCCGACCAGCATCGGGATCGCTATCTGGAGTTGGCGGTTTTTGGGCAGGATGTGACGATCCCGGTGTCGGTGCTGGCCAGGTACTGGAAGGCCACCGCGGGGTGGTCGGAGTTTCAGACCCGGCGGTACTGCCAGCGTCTGGTCGAACTGGCTCTCGTCAGCGACTACCGCAGCGATAAAGATGAAGTGGAGCTGCATAACGTCATCTGTGGTTACCTGCGCGAACGGACCCGCCACCGGCGCGGCGAGCTGGACCGGGCATTGATCGACGCCCACCGCGGCCTGGTTCCGGACGAGGGCGGGGTGAGCGCGTGGTGGCAGCTGCCCGCGGAGCAGACTTATCTGTGGGCGTGGCTGCCCACCCACCTGCGTGATGCTGGGCTGGACCACCAGTTGCGGGCGTGCCTGCACCATCCCGGATGGCTGGTTGGGAAGCTCGAGCAGGCCGGACCAGCCGGATTGGAAACGGACCTTTCCCTGTCTGATGATCCGTTGTCGAGGGCGCTGGGTACCGCGGTGCGGCAAAATGCCCATGTTTTGGGCCCGCTGCACCCCCCGGGGTCACTGGCCGCCACCTTGGCCACCCGGCTGCGTGGTGACGGGCCGACCAAGATCATAGCTGACCAGCTGGTCACCGAGCTGACCACGCCGCACCTGCGGGCTATCACCACCCTGCCCGATCTACCCCACCCGGCGTTGTCGCGGGTCCTGACCGGCCACACCCGTGGGGTGCCGGTGTTGGTGGTGGCCCCGGGCGGGTCGTGGCTGGCCTCGGCCGGTGACGACGGGCAGGTGCGGGTCTGGGACCTGGCCACCGGTGCTGTGCGGCACACCCTGATTGGCCACACCCGTGGGGTGCCGGTGTTGGTGGTGGCCCCGGACGGGTCGTGGCTGGCCTCCGCCGACTACAACGGGGAGGTGCGGGTGTGGGACTTGGCCACCGGTGCCGTCCGCTACACCCTAATCGGCCACAGCGACACGGTGGGGGCGTTGGTGGTGGCCCCGGACGGGTTGTGGCTGGCCTCCGCCGACTACAACGGGCAGGTACTGGTCTGGGACCTGGCCACCGGCGCCGCCCATCACACCTTGACCGATCTGACCGGCCACGGCGACGGGGTGTGGGTGTTAGTGGTGGCTCCGGATGGGTCGTGGCTGGCCTCTGCCGGCTACGACGGAGAGGTGCGAATGTGGGATCTGACCACCGGTGCCGTCTGCGGCACCTTGCCTGGTCACCGCGGCTGGGTGCGGGCGTTGGTGGTGGCTCCGGATGGGTAGTGGTTGGCTTCGGCCGGCTACGACGGGGAGGTGCGGGTGTGGGATCTGGCCACTGGCGCTGTCCGTCACGTCCTGACTGGCCACCGTGGCGAGGTGCGGGCGTTGGTGGTGGCTCCGGATGGGTCGTGGCTGGCTTCGGCCGGTGACGACGGGGAGGTGTGGGTGTGGGATCTGGCCACTGGCGTTGCCCGTCACGCCCTGCCTGGTCACCGTGGCGGGGTGTGGGCGTTGGTGGTGGCTCCGGATGGGTCGTGGTTGGCTTCGGCCGGCTACGACGTGCAGGTGCGGGTGTGGAACCCGGCCACCGGTGCCGCCCGTCACGCCCTGACTGGCCATAGCGGCGAGGTGCGGGCGTTGGTGGTGGCTCCGGATGGGTCGTGGTTGGCTTCGGCCGGTGACGACGTGCAGGTGCGGGTCTGGGACCCGGCCACCGGTGCCGCCCGTCACGTCCTCACTGGTCACCGCGGCGGGGTGTGGGCGTTGGTGGTGGCTCCGGATGGGTCGTGGTTGGCTTCGGCCGGTGACGACGGGCAGGTGCGGGTCTGGGACCCGGCCACCGGTGCCGCCCGCTCTACCCTGATCGGCCACAGCGGCGGGGTGCGGGCGTTGGTGGTAGACCCAGATGGGTCGTGGCTGGCCTCGGCTGGCTATGACGGGGAGGTTCTGGTGTGGGATCTGGCCACGGGCGCCGCCCGCTATACCTTGATCGGCCACAACGGGGGGGTGTGGGCGTTGGTGGTGGCTCCGGATGGGTCGTGGCTGGCCTCGGCCGGCTACGGCGGGGAAGTGCTGGTGTGGGATCTGGCCACGGGCGCCGCCCGCTATACCTTGACTGGCCACGGCGGCGGGGTGCGGGCGTTGGTGGTAGACCCAGATGGGTCGTGGTTGGCTTCGGCCGGTGACGACGGGCAGGTGCGGGTCTGGGACCCGGCCACCGGCGCCACCCACCGCACCCTGACTGGCCACACCGACTCGGTGCGGGCGTTGGCGGTGGCCCCGGACGGGTCGTGGCTGGCTTCCGCCAGCGACGACGGGCAGGTGCGGATTTGCGATCCCATCACCGCTGCACCACTCACGTCGCTGCGCCTTGCGGGCACCCTGTTCCACCTTTCGGTGGCATCGACGACGATCGCAGCCGCCGGAGAATGCGGTCCCTACTTCCTGGCGCTTTGCCATGGAATCCAACTCGAACAGGGCCCATGACGCGACCTCGTCGGCTGGGTCGAGCGCGACCCAGGCCCGTCCGCATTGAGCGGGCTCAGCGGGGTAAACGGGGTGCTGATTACCCCGCTGAGCCCGCTCAATGCGCCAAGGCCCCGCGCGCACTCTGTGTGACGCCGGGGAGACGCTTGCTGCTGGCATCGCCGCGATCAAGCCGATCGACCGCGTATGCCTGATGGACGATCCCAATCAGGCCAAGCGCTGTCTTGCCGGGGCACTCGAGGGCTGGGCGCCCCGTGATGCGTTCGAGCGTGCGGGCATGGATCTTGTGGTTGCGCAGGTTCAGCTGGACCTGCGCCAGTTCGACACCGCGGAGCAGTTCGCGGCGAGCGCGCTGCGTACCTACAGTGAGGGCCACCGCCGGGGCCGGACGCTGGCCGCGCTCATGGTCGCCGAGGTGCACGTGCGGGCCGGGGAGTCCCGTGGGCTGATCCTGGCCCGGCAGGCCATCGAGGCGGTGAGCACCCTGCAATCCGTTTCCGCGCGACAGCAGCGGCTTGTGCCGTTGGCCACCGCGTTGGAGGCCCGGCCCGGCAACGACGCCAAAGAGATCGCCCAGATGGCCCACCAAGTCATCGCGACGCGGATGTAACAGGCACTCGGGCCGGAGGTTACCTTCCTGCCGGGGCACAGCAAACATAGGCACCGGGATCTTTTTCTCGCTCGGTGGCAACGTTGGCTGATCCGCCATTTCTGTCCGGCGTCGGCAGGCAGGCCAGCGGCCAGCGCCAGCCAGGCCGCGTTCGCGGCGAACGATCCCGAGGGCATATGCGCCGGGGCTGAGTCTTTCAGGTCTGCGTTGACTTGTTCGCTGATCGCGTGTTCCCGATGTTGCTTCTCGGCTTGTACCAGTTCCACGACTGAGACCTCCTCAAGTAGGTCATGAACGTCGATCGACATAGCGCGAGCCGCCATTAGGTTCCACTTGGGGGCATGCGTGTCCGGGGCCAAGCTCGGCAAGGAGAGTGGGCAGACCACAGTCCGCTCCGACCCACGAGCGGCCACCCAGGGTAGCGATGTGCTCAACGCTGAGCGGCACCTCACCGGAGGACCGGTCTAGCTCGGTCTCCATGTTCCATACCGTCGGCGCGACCCGTGATCGTCTACAGGCTCTTGGGCATGGTCTGCAAGCCGCGCGAACGGCACTGCTGCGATCCTGGTGGCCAGGGACCACCGCGCGTGTGACGCGGCTGACACCGCCCTTGCAGGAGACACGCTCACGATATATCGTGAGCGTGTCTCCCAAGAAGGGGGGCATGCCCACAAAGGAGAACCCATGTACACCGATCACCACGACCCCCATCGTCACGGCGACCGCCGCGTTGCCGGCCATCACCACGGCCAGCGACGTCACCACCCCGACTTTCCCGCACAGCCTGACGCGGTACGCGGGGGAAGGACACAGCGGAGCCGTCCCCGCGGTGCAGGACGCGGGCGAGCGCAACGCGGTGATGTGCGCACCGCCCTGCTGCTTCTGCTGGCCGAGCAACCCAGGCACGGCTACCAACTCATGCAGGCCATCACCGAACGCACCTCCGGTGCCTGGCGACCCAGCCCCGGCGCCATCTACCCCACCCTCAGCCAACTCGAAGACGAAGGCCTGATCACCACCCTCGCCCAAGGCGGCCGCAAACTGGCCACCCTCACCGACA